>JAXDQF010000127.1:0-46968 GCA_034668025.1 Gammaproteobacteria bacterium
CGCATCGTCGAGGTCTACCGCTCCGAGCGCGAAGACGGCGAGCGCTTCATCGAAACATTCCGCCGCATCGGCGTGAAACCCTTCAAGGAGGGCGCGTATGCGACCCATTCTGAAGCGGCTTAACGTCAGCGCCCTGGAACAGCGCGAGATCGTCCAGGACGACTGGCGATATCTTGGTGCGGAAGGCGTTGATGTAGCCGCCCGCCCCGCCCTGATTGTTCCGTTTGCGGAGTTCCGTACCAACATCGCCCAGTGGCGCGACTATGGCGGCCGCCTGGGCGTGCGCCTCTCGCCGGCAGATGCTGTTGAAGATCTGGGGGAGGACGTCTCTCGCCTGGCACTCATTGCGGCTGAGTTTCCCTCAGCGGGCGAGGGCCGCGGATATACCCAGGGGCGATTACTCCGCTCCCGATTCGAGTTCAAAGGTGAGCTGCGGGCGGTGGGTGCCGGGGTGAAGCAGGACCTGCTCTTCATCATGGCCCGCTGCGGGTTTGACGCGTTTGAGCTCGCGCCCGGACAGAAGGTCGAAGAGGCCCTGCGGGCTTTTGATCGCTACGACGTGGCTTATCAGCCGGCGCAGCCGCTGGCTTCGATCAAACAACAGCGGTTTTTCGCCACCGGCTGATTACCGCTCCGGTAACTCGATCCCCTCGAACAGCTCCGCCACCTCTTCCGGGGTGGCAGCGCGGTGCGCGCGATCAATCAACCGCCGATCCAGGTGAGGGGCCAGCAACTGCGCAAACTCGTACATGTATTTGCGCAACAGCGTGCCGCGCCTGAACCCCAGCCAGGTCGTATGTGCGGGGAACAGATGCGAGGCATCGATTGCCTTCAGGTCCATGTCGTCCTGATCGATCGCCATGTGAGCCACGATTCCCACGCCCAGGCCCAACCGGACATACGTTTTGATGACGTCCGCATCCCGTGCGGTGATGGCCACGTTCGGTGTTAGTCCCGTCTTGGCAAACGCCTCCTGGAGCGAGGAAGGGCCGGCAAAGCTGAATGTGTACGTGATGATCGGATAGGCCCCCAAAGCCTTCAGCGTGAGTTTTCCGGCGCTCGCCAGGGGATGCTCTTTCGGCACCACGACAGTCCGATGCCAGTGGTAGCAAGGCAGCAGCGTCAGATCGCCAAACAATTGCTGCGACCCCGTGGCAATAGCGCAGTCAATCCGATCATGCGCAACCATCTCCGCAATCTGCTCAGAGGTTCCCTGGTGCAAATTCAGCCGCACATTCGGATACCGCCCCCTGAACTGGCGGATCACATCCGGGAGTACATATCGCGCCTGCGTGTGTGTAGTCCCGATGGAGAGGCTTCCCCTGCCCTCGTCCCGCAATTCCGTCGACAGGTCCCGAATGCTCTGCGCCTCCTGAAGGATTCGCAGCGCACGGTCGATCACCTGCTGACCCGCCGGCGTGATCCGCGTCAGGTTGCGGCCCTCGCGTACGAAGATCTGGAACCCGAGCTCATCCTCGAGCAACTTGATCTGCTTGCTCACGCCGGGTTGCGAGGTATGCAGCTTCTGGGCAGCCGCCGTGATGTTGAGACCGCTCTGGGCCACTGCCGCGAGATAACGCAACTGGTGCAATTTCATCCTGCAAGACTAACGCAGTACCGTCCTGTAATCAGCCCAATCTGTGCCTATGTCCGGGGCGTTTATAACCGCTCGGTTACCCCTCAGATGAATCGCTTCGTTTGGACCGGATGAGGCAGTCCCTATAGTTTGACGATGGGAGAGGTACTGACACTCGAGCTGGAACAGAAGGCCATTGCCACGCGCCGGCAACTGCTCGCCGCGGTGCGGGACTACGGCCGGGTGGTTTATTCGAACAGCCTGGGCGCCGAGGCGATGGTACTGACGGACCTCATCTGGACCCATGTTCCTGCCATCGACATTTTCAGCATCGATACGGGCCGGCTGCACGAAGAGACCCGCGAGGTACTCGAAAGGCTGCAGCGGCGCTACCAACGCAAGATCAGGGTCGTCCACCCCGATGCGGCGGCCCTGGAGGCCCTGGTGGAAGATCAGGGCATAAACGGCTTCTACCACAGCCTGGAGGCACGTATGGCGTGCTGCCGGATCCGCAAGGTGGAGCCTTTCAAGCGCGCCATAGCAGGTTATGGTGCATGGGTGACCGGCGTGCGCCGCGAGCAATCTGCGACGCGAGCCCTGGCGAAGCCGGTCGAATGGGACGCTGAGAACGGGCTGCACAAGGTGAGTCCGTTGCTGGACTGGACCGAAGAGCAGATATGGCAGTACATCCGTGCCCGGAAGCTGCCGTACAATCTGCTGCATGATCGCCAGTTTCCCAGCATCGGCTGCTCGCCTTGCACACGCGCGATACAACCCGGCGAGAGTCGGCGTGCGGGCCGCTGGTGGTGGGAACAACCCGAGTCCCGTGAATGCGGCTTACATCCGAGAATTCGTCAGGTAGCAGCACAGGCCTGAGAGGCTTCCGTCCTGGCATGGACTACCTTCCCATCTTTCTTCAGCTGCAAGCGCGGCCAGTACTCGTCGTCGGCGGCGGTCGCGTTGCCGCGCGCAAAGTTGACCTCCTGCGCAGGACCGGCGCGCAAATAACGATTGTCGCGCCCGAATTGGTCGATGAGCTGCGTGAGCTCGCGACCAAGGGCGACGTGCAACACCTCGAGACCGTCTTCGCTTCTGAGCATGTTACCGGCGCGGCAGCCGTCATCGCGGCGACCGGAGTCACTGAGGTAAACGCCGCCGTATCGGCCGCCGCTCGTGAGCAGAACATCCCGGTGAATGTGGTCGACGATCCCACAATTTCGACATTCATTTTCCCTGCCATTGTCGACCGGTCACCGATCCTGATTGCCATCAGCTCTGGTGGCCAGGCGCCCGTTCTGGCACGCCGCATTCGCGCGCAAATGGAAGCCCTCCTCCCCGCACGACTCGGCGCGCTGGCTCGATTTATGGGCGACAGACGCAAAGCCGTGAAGCGAGCGCTGCGGACAGCTGCGCGTCGCTCGTTCTGGGAGAGGATTGTTGGCGGCGTCGTTGGTGCTCGCATCTTCGCGGGCGACGAGGTTGCAGCTGGGAAGGAATTCGAACGCGAGTTGCGAACGACCAATCTGACCCGCTCGTCAGGTACGGGCGCGCTTGGTTTGGGCGAGTGTTACCTCATAGGTGCCGGCCCCGGCGACCCGGACTTGCTCACGCTGCGCGCGCTGCAGCTGTTACAGCAGGCGGACGTGATCCTTTACGACCGGCTGGTCCCCGCCACCGTGCTGGAGCGGGCGCGTCGCGATGCTGAGCGAGTGTTCGTTGGTAAGCAGCCTGGGAATCATACGACCCAGGAGCGCATTAACGAGCTGCTGGTGCACTATGCGCGGCTGGGGTTGCGTGTTGCTCGGTTGAAGGGGGGTGATCCCTTTATTTTTGGGCGCGGCGGTGAGGAGATCGAGGTGCTGGCCGCACACGGTATTCCTTATGTCGTAGTGCCCGGAATCACCGCTGCGCTCGGAGCTGCGGCATCCGCGAACATCCCGTTGACTCATCGGAAGCTCGCCCAGAGTGTCACGTTTGTCACAGGTCACGTTCTCGACGACGACTCGCTCGACTGGAATTCTCTTGCGGGGGCACGGCAGACGGTCGTGTTTTACATGGGTGTTGGACACCTGCCGCAGATCGTCGCCAAGTTGCAGGCCGCTGGGGCGCCGGCGGACCATCCTGTGGCAGTAGTCGAACGAGCCACGCTTCCGGAGCAGCGTACATTGCGGGGCACGCTGGAGACGATTGTGAGCACGGTGCAGGCTGCCAAAGTTGCACCGCCCGCGTTGTTGATTGTTGGAGACGTCACCGCGCTTGCGGCGGCTGATTCGCTGATTGGTTCTGAACTCGGGGCTTTAGCATGAGCATTTCGGATGGATTCTCGGGCGCGGTGGGCAATACGCCGTTGATCAGACTGCGCAGTGTGAGTGAAGAGACGGGTTGTGAGATTCTCGCCAAGGCCGAATTCATGAACCCGGGCGGTTCAGTAAAGGATCGCGCCGCGCGGGCCATCGTCCTCGCCGCCGAGAAAAGCGGAGAACTTCCGCCGAAGGGAACCGTCGTCGAAGGCACCGCCGGCAACACGGGCATCGGGCTCGCGCACGTGTGCAATGCTCGTGGCTATCGCTGCATCATTGTGATGCCCGACAACCAATCGCCCGAGAAATACCGTTTGCTCGAAACATTGGGAGCCGAGGTTCACAAGGTTCCCACTGTTCCGTACAGCAACCCGAATCAGTATCAAAAGGTCGCACAACGCCTGGCCGCTTCGCTGCCGAACGCGATTTGGGCTAACCAGTTTGACAACACGATCAACCGTCAAGCTCACCGCGAGACAACCGGCCCTGAAATCTGGACGCAAACCAACGGGCGCGTCGATGCATTCACGGCAGCCTCAGGCACCGGTGGCACGTTCGCGGGAGTGTCCGAGTACCTCAAGTCTCGTCGTCGCGCGATTCGCACTGTGCTCGTAGATCCACCCGGAAGCAGCTTGTTCGAATACGTTCGCAACGGCGCGCTCAAATCAACGGGCTCCGGCTCAATCACCGAAGGCATCGGCATCGCTCGAATCACCGCGAACCTGAAGGACGCGCCGATTGACGATGCGATTCACGTTGAGGACGCGGACACGGTTCGATTTGTTTATCGCCTGCTGCGCGAGGAAGGCCTGTTCCTCGGCAGCACGAGTGGCATCAACGTTGCCGCGGCCGTGCGTGTTGCACTGGAACTGGGCCGCGGGCACACCATTGTCACCATTTTGTGTGACGGGGGCGCAAAGTATCAGTCGCGACTATTTAATCGCGAGTGGTTGGAACAGAAGGGGCTTGCACCCCATGCGGGCAATCCCACACCCCGTACTCCCATCTCCCTCGATAAAGCGCTCGTAGCGTAAGAACCGCTTGCTTCACCGCCGCTCCGCGGCGCCGGCACTGTTTCGCCGGTTGCGTCTGGCTAGTGTCGCTAAGCGGGAACAGTTATGATCGGGACGATCGTCGATCCCGGAATAATAAATGGCAAGCATCGACCTGCCGCGGGCACTTCAAGACTACTTTGCATTCGCGGAAACGACTCCGACGCGCAATGGGCGTCGTTTCTCTATTACGTTGCCGTATGTTCGGGCGGATGGCCGCCTGGATCGGCTCCAATGGTGGTACCACCTCTCCGCCGCGAAGGAGATGGCACTGGGGGATGCCGCTTCGGATTCACTGCGGGCCGAAGCCGTTGAACGATTCAGCGTTCACATCGAGCGCTGGCTGCACAACACCCGCCAGGACTTGTATGGAAATGGATCGATCCCCTATGTCAGCGCCGAAGGCAACCGGGTAGTTGCGGCCTTTCAAGTTGATCCTTCGGTTTCGGAGGGTTTGGAGCAGAACGGTGCAGACGAGGTTACGGAACCTGCTGCGAGTGACGCCCCTGCAGATGATGTGAATGCCGCTGAAGTACAAGAGGCCGGGGGTTCCACTTCGGAGAGTGGTCACCGCCCGGCCAACAAGTCCGCCTTCGGCTAGTTTCAGGCCGCGGACATCTCCGGCTGGTCCTTCTCGATCTTGCTGGCAGCGGCCTTCTCGGCCGCGCCCTTCTCACCATCCTGCGATCCCAAGGCCACTTCGAGCGCCTGGGACACGTGCTCCACCCAGACAAACTCGAGAAGCGCTTTCGCACTCTGCGGAATGTCCTCGAGGTCCCGCTTGTTACGCGCCGGCAGAATCACCTTGCGGATACCCGCCCGCGCTGCTGCGATCATCTTCTCCTTGATGCCGCCAACCGGCAGGACGAGCCCTCTCAGGCTGATCTCGCCAGTCATTGCCACATCCGGCCTCACAGCCTTGCCTCGCAGCAATGAAGTAAGCGAGATGAACATCGCCACGCCAGCACTCGGTCCGTCCTTGGGGATTGCTCCCGCGGGAACGTGCACGTGAATGTCACTGTGCTCGAACTGATTCGGATCGATCCCGAACTCGACTGCCTGCGCTTTCACGAGGCTGAGTGCCGCTTGCGCACTCTCCTTCATGACATCGCCAAGCTGTCCCGTCAGGATCAGCTTCCCGTTACCGGGCAACTTCGCCGACTCTACGAAGAGAATGTCTCCGCCGACCGGTGTCCAAGCCAGGCCCGTTGCAACTCCGGGTACCGACGTACGCTGAGCCACGTCGTTCTCGAAGCGCGTGGGTCCGAGGATATCCGGAACGTCGCCAGCATCGATCTTCACGGAAGTGGCTTTACCTTCCGCAATTCTCATCGCCGCTCGCCGCAACAGACCACCGATCTCGCGCTCCAGGTTTCTGCAACCTGACTCGCGCGTGTACTCGTGGATCACTAGCTTCAGAGCCGCGTCGGTGACTTCGACCTGTGCGTCAGTCATGCCGTTGGCCTTCAACTGACGTTGAACGAGGTAACGTCGCGCGATCTGCAGCTTCTCCTCTTCCGTGTAACCGGTGAGCTGAATGATCTCCATCCGATCCCGCAAGGGTCCGGGAATCGTCTCCAGGACATTGGCAGTCGCAATGAACAGCACCCGGCTCAGATCGAACGGCTGCGCGATGTAGTTGTCGCGGAACGTCCCGTTCTGCTCCGGATCCAGCACCTCGAGCAACGCCGAGGACGGATCGCCCTGGTGGCTCGCGTTCAACTTGTCGATCTCATCCAGCATGAACACCGGATTGCGTGTACCTGCCTTCTTCAGACCCTGGATGATGTTGCCGGGAAGCGCGCCGATGTAAGTCCGCCGATGTCCGCGGATTTCCGCTTCGTCGTGCACACCGCCGAGGCTCGCCCGCTGGAACTTCAAGCCCAACGCCCGGGCAATGCTTTGCCCCAGGGATGTCTTGCCCACGCCGGGAGGTCCGACGAAGCACAGGATCGGGCTGCGACCTTGAGGGTTCAGCTTGCGCACGGCGAGATACTCGAGAATCCGGCGCTTCACCTTGTCGAGACCATAGTGGTCCTCGTCAAGAATGCGACGCGCTCGCTCAATATCGATGTCCTCGACGTCAGTAACCGACCACGGCAGCGTAACGAGCCAGTCGAGATAGCTTCGCACCATCCCGTGCTCCGGGCTCGCCTCGTTCATCCGCTGCAGCCGCTTGAGCTCCTTGCGCGCATGCTCGGCCACTTCGGTCGGCATGGCAGCCTTCTCGATCGACTTCTCCAACTCGTCAATTTCGACGCTGGAGTCCTCGTCGTCGCCCAACTCTTTCTGCAACTGCCGCAGTTGCTCACGCAACACGGCCTCGCGCTGACGCTCGCCCAATGCAGACTGCGTCTGCTCGGTGATGTCGCGAGTGATCTTCAGGACCTCGAGCCGGTTGGCCAGCAGCTTGAGCACCTTGTCCAGGCGCTCCTGCAGGTCCAGCGTCTCCAGCATCTCCTGCTTTTCCTGGGCCTTCACGTCCATGAAGCTGATGATCAGGTCGGCCAGCCGGCTGGGCGAGTCAATAGACTGAATCGTCCGCGCCAGCTCGCCGGGAACCTGCGGCAACAGCGACAGGGCCTCGATCGCGCGAGTCTTCAGGACCTCTGCACGGGCGTCGATCTGTGGTCCGGTCGTGTTTGTTTCGGACAGAGACTCAATGCTGGCGGCGAAGTACGGCCGCTCGTGAGCAAACTCTCTGACGCGGAACCGACCCTCACCCTGCGCTACGAGATGATGCGTTCCATCCGGCGCGGTTACGTAACGAACGACCGTCGCCAGCACACCGACCTGATGAAGATCGTGTGATGTTGGTTTCTCGACGGCAGAATCGTGCTGCAACAGCAAACCGATTTTCTTCCCACTGCGCACAGCCTCCTGTGCCGCATTGAGACTCTCCTCGCGGCCGAGCGTGATCGGAACCACGATGCCCGGAAGGAGCGCCACGTTTCGCATGGCGATGACCGGAATCACGTCGGCCGGCTGGAGCAGAGATTCGTTTTGCGGGGATGAGGCTGCGTTGAATGTTTCGGCCATGACTATTCTTGTCCTCGATTATCGCCGGTGCCTGGGCCAACTCTGACGAGCCGGACCTCGAGACAACCGTTCACGTAACGGGTATCACCCAACCGGAGCCGGGCTCCAGCCAGGGCAATTCGTCGTAGAAAGCGTCCGTGTGGAATTTCCATACGGCGGATCACCGAATCCGAGCTACCCAAGCGGGCCGGACGAATCGCACTCACGGTGAGTGCATTCGGCTCCAGGCTCACTTCGATGTGCTCGGCGTTGACGCCCGGCAGGGCAAACACGAACTGCAGCCCGCCCGGTGTCTCCTGGATGTCCACCGGCGGTTCCCAAACCGCCGCATCCGCCCTGACCGCCGCATCTGCGCTCGGTCCGACGTAACGGACAAATCCGCGCTGCATGCGGTCGGCCCGGTCCAGGAGCTCACAGGCCTGGGCCCACATCCAGCCAAATTGGCGATCGATGCTCATGTGCGTTTGTGGTGGGCTTCGCCCAACCTCCCATAAGAAGCGTTTAAACGAGGTGAGGGCGAACGCTTAGGAGTCAAGTGAGGGTGCTGGTGGGAGCGGAGGTCCCACCGGCTGCCGGAGTCGCGGCAGGAGCGGCGCACGCTGATGGGCCGCCCCAGCGGCACGGGCACTGGTGGCGGGCCTGCGGCGCGCATCGCGCGGCGCGGCGCCCAAACGCCAGGCGCCCGCGCGGTGGGACCGCATCGCTCGGCGTGCTGCCAAACCCCAGGGGCCCGCGCGGTGGCACTGCATCGCTCGGCTCACTCCCGAACCTTGGAGGCTCGCGTCAGGGCCTTCGCTGAAGGCACAGCCGAGCCGCCGCCAACGGCGCGCGGCTCGCCTCGCCGGCAGCCCCGCGACAAGCTGTCCCTATCGCACCCCGGTATATTCACCGGGGTATATCGCCCACCGGCCGCGGCACCGCTGGCCGATCCCGGCCTCGACGTGCGAAAGTCCGCCCGCCCCCTGAACCAAAGGTTACGTTCGCGATGCAGCTATGCACCTGACCGCTGACGAGCTCGATGCTCTTCGCCTGAGTCTCAACGTTGCCGCCCGCAGCGTGCTCTTCAGCTTGCCGTTTGCCGTCCTCATCGCGTGGCTACTCACCAGGGGCCGATTCGCAGGGCGATGGCTCCTCGACGCTTTCGTACACCTGCCCCTCGTACTGCCACCCGTCGCTCTTGGCTACGTACTGCTACTTCTCTTCGGCAACAACGGCCCCATAGGCGGCTGGCTCCACAATCACTTGGGCATCCAACTCGCATTCACAACAGCAGGCGCCGCGCTCGCGACAGCCGTGATGGCGTTCCCACTCATGGTCCGGTCCATTCGCTTGGCGCTGGAGAATGTTGATCCGGGCCTCGAAGCGGCCGCACGAACCCTCGGCGCCAAACCACTCGACCGGCTCTTAACAATCACTCTGCCACTGATGCTGCCGGGTGTGATCGCCGGCGCTGTCACGGCCTTCGCAGCCGGACTCGGCGAATTCGGCGCGGTGATCACCTTCGCCTCGAACATACCGGGCGTCACACGCACCATTCCATTGGCGCTCTACACGGCAATTCAATCCCCCGGCGGCGACGATCAGGCACTCCGGCTGGCGATCATGTCGTTTGTACTTGGGCTCATTGGCCTGCTGCTGGCAGAGGTGCTCGCGCGCCGTGCACGCCACATGGTTGGTCGCTGAGCGCCCACCCGATGCTGAAAGTCAAAGTAGCCAAAAGACGCGACGGATTCGCGCTGGACGCCCAGTTCGAAGCGCCCACTCCCGGCGTAGTCGCGTTGTTTGGCCGGTCCGGGTGCGGCAAGACGACCACCATCAACATCATCGCGGGCCTGTTGGCGGCCGATGAAGCCCGCGTCGAGTTGGATGGCCACGTGCTCGCTGACACGGCAACCGGGATTTCCGTACCGCCGGAAGAGCGGCGCATCGGTTACGTATTCCAGGACGACCGCTTGTTTCCGCACATGAGCGTGCTGCGAAATCTTCGGTACGGTCTGAAGCGCACACGTGCCCCTCAGCAGACAATCGGATTTGACCAAATCGTCCAGCTGCTCGGTCTGGAGCTCCTGTTGCAGCGCCAACCCTACCAACTATCCGGTGGCGAACGGCAACGCGTGAGCCTCGGACGCGCTCTGCTGTCGCAGCCCGGCATGCTGCTCCTCGATGAGCCCCTGGCAGCGCTCGATGCCGCACGCCGGGAGGAGGTTCTGCCCTACCTCGAGCGCTTACGCGACAACCTGTCGATTCCAATGGTCTACGTGAGCCACCAGTTCGATGAAGTGTTACAACTCGCCACCCATGTTGTGCTGGTGGATGCTGGTCGCGTAGTTGCTCAGGGATCGCTGAGCGAGGTCAGCCTGCTGCCACAGCTGCGCGCGATCGTTGGACCCGATTCCGTGGGAGCCGTCGTCGACGGAGTTGTTACGACCGTGGATCAGTCGTGTGGAATGGCCGAGCTGCGGGTGGGGTCCGGGTCGCTGAATGTCAGCGTTAGCCGGGTAAGCGTCGGCGATCACGTGAGGGTGCAACTGTTGGCGCGGGACATCATCTTGGGGACCGAGGAGCCCCGGGGGCTCAGCGTTCGAAATCAGCTTCGCGGAGTTGTCGCCAGCGTGGTTGACGATGAGGACGACGCCCGACTAGTCACCGTTGACGTTGGGGGCATCAACGTATTGTCGCGCGTAACGCGAGGAGCTGTTGAGGCGTTGGGGTTGAAGAGCGGGATGAGCGTGTGGGTGTTGGTGAAGGCTGTGTCGACACGGGGTCATGCGTTTCGCATGGCGCCGAAGTAGATCAAGCTGCGGCCGTCCTTGCGAGCTGTCCGTGCGCCCGAAGGTACCGCAATCCGCGGCAAGGCCTCCGCGCCACGCCTCCAATCAGCCCTTGGGCTTTTTGCGGTTCCTGACCGCCTCCAACCCCGCCTTCACATCGCTCAACCTGAACCCCAGGAATTCCAGCGCCAGGCTGGTATCGAAGTTGGGCCCCGCCTGCCGCAGCCAATTGTTCAGCGCGTGCTTGGTCCACCGGACCGCGCTGGGACTCATTTGAGTCAACTTGCGAGCCACGCCCAAGGCGGTCGCATAGACCTCCTCGTTGGGAACGCACCGACCCACGAGCCCAATGCGTTCAGCCTCTTCACCCGTGAGCGGCTCGTTGGTCAGCAAGTAGTAACGCGCCTTGGCGAGCCCACACAAGAGCGGCCAAATAATGATGGAGTGGTCGCCGGCAGCGACCCCAAGGCGAGTGTGACCATCAATGATTTTCACGTCGCGGCCGGCCACTGAAATGTCGGCCAGCAGCGCGACAGCCAACCCCGCCCCCACCGCCGTCCCGCGGATCGCCGAAACAATCGGCTTGGAGCAGTTGATCAGGTTGTAAACCAGATCGCTTGCCTCCTTCCAAACGCGAATCAGCGTCGCATCATCGGCGATCATCTTCTCAATGAGCGAGAAATCCCCGCCCGAGGAAAAGTGATCGCCGTCGCCGCGCACCAGCACGGCGTTCACGGCATCGTCGATATCGATGTCCCGCCACACTGACGCCAGATCGCGATGCATGCTCGCATCGGCCGCGTTGAGGTGTTTCGGGTTCGAGATGACGATCTCGAGCACACCCGCCTCCGGTTGCCCAAACGTCAGGCTGGGAAATCGCTCCTGATAGGATTGGAGTGAAATCGTCGCGGCCGCATCAGTTGACATCGGGTTGGGCTCGAGCGTCCGGGACGCTTTTCTCACTCACCATGGTGAGCACATCGTAACTCGCCACAGATTCACCGTTCTGATTAGTGACTTCCGTATCCCAACGCACCTCACCGAATCCCTTATCCGCGCGCAAAGTCTTCTCTTTGCACGTCAAACGCACCTTGATCCGGTCACCAGGCTTCACCGGCTTGGTGAACCGCAGGTTGTCGATACCGTAGTTGGCGAGGACCGGGCCATATGGCGGGTCCACAAACAGGCCCGCCGCCGCCGCAACCAGGAAATATCCGTGCGCAACACGTCCGCCAAACAAAGGGTTGCGCCGTGCCGATGCCTCATCCATGTGGGCATAGAACTTGTCTCCCGACAATTCGGCAAACCGCTCAATGTCCTCGATCGTAACTTCGCGCTCACCTGAATTGAATGTATCCCCAATCTGCAGCGCCCCGAATGCCTTGCGAAACGGGTGCACGCCCGGATCGAGCTGCTGAGCGCCCTTGACCCATCGCCCCGTAACGGCCGTGATCACACTCGGCGTACCCTGTACCGCTGTACGCTGCATGTAGTGTAGGACGCCGCGAATACCGCCCAACTCTTCGCCACCGCCTGCACGACCCGGCCCCCCATGCACCAAGTGCGGCAACGGCGACCCGTGCCCGGTGGACTCCTTCGCGCAATCCCGATTCACAACCAGCACTCGCCCATGAAACGGTGCCAATCCCAATACGAGTTGGGCGGCGACTGAATCGTCTGCCGTGAAAACTGAACCCGCGAGGCTGCCTCCCCCGCGGCGAGCAAGCGCGACCGCCGAGTCAACATCGTCATATGGAACAACAGTACACACCGGCCCAAAGGCTTCAACAGAATGGATCTCGCGAGCCGACGAACTGTCACGGCACAGCAACAGCGTCGGCGACATGAAAGCCCCCTTCTCCGCATCAGCCCCGATCAGCGCACTCTCGCGTCCACCGCCATAGACAACCTCGGCCTCGCGCTGGAGTTTCGCAAGCTGCTCCCGTACCTCACGGCGCTGCCCAAGTGAGGCCAACGGCCCCATTCGCACTTCCTCCAGGCGTGGGTCGCCGACGACAATCTTGCCCAAGGAAGTTTTGAGCGCGTCCAACACATCGGCAACCTGCGCCTTCGGCACAATCGCCTTACGAATCGCCGTGCACTTCTGGCCTGCCTTCGCCGTCATCTCGCGAACGACTTCGCGCACAAACAGATCGAGCTCCGGCGTACCCGCCACCGCATCGGGCCCGAGTACCGACGAATTCAGTGAATCCGTCTCTGCAGTGAAGCGCACCGAATTCCCGATAATGGCGGGATGCTGCCGCAGCTTCTGCGCCGTCGATGCCGAGCCGGTAAATGACACGACATCCTGGCAGTCGAGATGATCAAACAGGTCGCCTACCCCGCCGCAGATGAGTTGCAGCGCACCCTCGGGGAGAATCCCCGACTCCACGATGTGGCGGACCACTTTCTCAGTCAGGTACGAGGTGGCCGTGGCCGGCTTTACGATCGAGGGAACTCCGGCAAGCAATGCGGGAGCCAGCTTTTCGAGCATTCCCCACACGGGGAAGTTGAAGGCGTTGATGTGTACGGCCGCGCCTTCCAGCGGAACATAGATGTGCTGGCCAACGAACCCGCCTGTCTTCGACAGAATTTCAACATTGCCATCAACATATACGCGGCTGTTGGGCAGCTCGCGCGTTCCCTTGCCCGCGTAGACAAACAACGTGCTGATGCCGCCGTCGATATCGATCCAGGAGTCGCTTTTGGTGGCGCCTGTCGCGTAGGAGAGTTTGTAAAACTCGTCTTTGTGGTCGCCGAGGCTCTTTGCCAATGCCTTGATGAGCCCCGCGCGCTCGTGAAACGTGAGCTTGCGCAGGTTGGGCCCACCCACCCGCCGAGCGTGCTCGAGCATCGCCCGGTAATCCAGCCCTTCAGCCGAGGAGTTGGCGACGACAGCCCCCGTCGTCGCATCACGAAGAGCGACGCCATCACGACTGCCCGATTGCCATCTGCCGGCAACAAAACTTTGTAATTGCATATCCATTAGTCCGTCGTGACCGCACCGCCAATTCGATGCGAGCGGCCGCGGAAGAGCGCGATCAGCTCCCCGCGTTGATTGGTAACTTTGATTTCGTAGATGCCGGTGCGTCCCGAGTGCCATTGCTCGGTGCCTTCGGCTGACAGCTCGTCGCCCTCGAATGCCGGCGACAGGAAGTCGATCGTCGCGGCAGCCGCCACGCTTCTTTCATTGCGTGAGTTGCAGGCGACCGCAAATGCACTATCCGCAAGCGTGAATATCAGCCCGCCGTGACATGAGCGGTGGCCGTTCACCATGTCAGGCCGCACGGTCATGGTCACTCGCGCACCGCCGGGTCTTACATCAGCGATGCGGATCCCCAACATTATCGCCGTGGTGTCCCGGGCGAGCAGGGCTTCCCCGGCGCGTTCTGCCAGCCGCTGCGCATCAGCCACGGTCGGCATTCGGGCAAGGTCCGCACCGGCGGCCGGTGCGCTTGCCTGGGAACTGCGCGCGGCGGCTAGGACAGCACCTGCCGGGCTGGCCGCGGACGTCCCCGCTTGGCCAGCGCGCTCGGCTTCGCCAGCGTAGACAGCATGACCGGGCGCCACCAACGTCTCCGCCGCCCGCTCTGCAATTCGCTGCGCCTCAACAGGCGCCAGCGCAGACTCGCGAGATTCATCAGCCGACGCCATCGCGCGTCCTCAACGCCCCGTGAACTGTGGAGGCCGCTTCTGCGTAAATGCCGCGACCCCCTCCGCGTAATCGGAGGTGTAACCCAATTCGCGCTGATAATCGCGTTCGATGTCGAGTTGTTCCTCCAGCGTCCGTCCCCACCCCTCGTACAACGCCTGCTTCGTCCGCGCCAAACCACGAGTAGGCGCCGCCGCGAGTTGCGTCGCGAGCGTGTCGACAGTCGCCGCCAACTCCGCATCCTCCACGCACCGCCAAATGAGACCCCACTGGGCAGCCTGCTCGGCAGGCAGCTTGTCCCCCAGCAACGCCAGCCCCATGGCGCGAGCATTTCCAATGAGCCTCGGCAATGACCACGTGCCACCCGAATCAGGCACCAGCCCTAGCTTCGAAAACGCCTGTACAAAGCTCGCGGAGCGCGCCGCGATCACAATGTCGCATGCGAGCGCGATGTTCGCACCTGCACCAGCAGCGACGCCATTGACCGACGCAATCACAGGCATTGGCAGCGAACGCAAAGCCAGCACCAGCGGTTTGTAGTTCTTCTCGATGGACTCACCCAAGTCGGCAGCGGTGCCGCCGGGCGCAACCGCACGATCGCCGAGATCCTGACCCGCGCAAAATCCCCGACCCGACCCGGTGACAACCAGCACTCGAGCGTCGCCGCCCTTGAGGCTCCCCAACGCTTCTCGAACCTCGGCGTGCATAACCGTGTTGAAGCTATTCAATCGGTCAGGTCGATTGAGCGTCAGCCGCGCAACGCCGCCGTTGATGTCGAACAGGATGTGCTGGTAGCTCATGGTTTATTTCTCGTCGTAGTCGAGCTCGAGAGTAGGCGTCTTGACTCGCGACTGGCAGGCGAGCACGTAGCCTTGCTCCAGCTCCCAGTCTTCGAGCGCGTAGTTTTGAGCCATCTCCACTTCGCCAGAGATGACCTTCGTGCGACACGTGGAGCACACACCGGCGCGGCACGAGAACGGCAGTTCGAGGCCCGCGCGCGCGGCTGCTTCAAGGACCGTGTCGTCGTTCATCCGCATGGTGAATGTGCGATGGCGGCCGTCCATGAGGACGGTGACCCTGGCCGAGTCGCGGCCCTGGGCCTCACGCACCGCATCCACTCCGGCAACGGCGTCCGCTTGGCCGCCCCCCTCATCCCTGAAATGCTCGCTGTGGATCCGCTCTGCCCCCACATTCAGCTCGCGAAGCACGCCCGACACCTGATCAATCATGTCCCCGGGCCCGCACACAAAAAACTCGGCGACCTGGTCCGTCTTGAACAAAGTCCGGGCGAGCTCGCGAACCCGCGCAGCGTCCACCCGCCCGTTGTACAAATCGACTTCCTGGGGCTCGCGACTCATCACGAAGTGCAGCGCCAGCCGGTCGATGAATTGATCCTTCAGCCCCAGCAGATCTTCCAGGCACATTGCGCGTCCGGTATTGCTGTTGCCATAGAACAGGATGAACCGACTGGCGGGATCCGTCTTCAACACGGTCTTAACCACCGACAGTATCGGCGTAATGCCACACCCTGCCGCGAAGCCAACGTAAGTGCGGCCAGACCCCGCGCCAAAAGCGGTCCGTGGCGTCAAACTGCCGGTGGGCGGCAGCACATCGATCCGGTCCCCCACTTTCAACTGCTCGGCCAAATACCGCGACATCCGCCCGTGCTCGTGAACGCGCGCAACGATCCGCAAAGGCCATTCCCCAGGCACATTCGTCAGCGAATAGGTCCGTCGTGCCTCCTCGCCAGCCAACTCAGTGCGAAGCACGACGTGTTGTCCCGGAAGACCTACATACTCCGACCGCAACTCGGGTGGCACTTCAAACGCGACTGCGACAGCATCCTCAGCGTCGGGTTGCAACTCGGCAATTCGCAAAGAGTGAAATTTGAGCATGCAGTTCTACAGACACTTGAAATAGTCAAAAGGCTCGAGGCACGAAGTGCACCGGTAGTGCGCCTTGCACGGCGTCGACCCAAACTCGCTCACCCGCTCCGTGGCCCGGCTCGCGCACCGCGGGCACGCCACAACAGGCGGCCGGAACAGATGCCGAGGATTCGCGACACTTTGCTCGGGCGGCGCGATACCAAACCCTGCGAGTTTCCGCCTTCCCGCCTCAGTCAACCAATCGCTGGTCCACGGCGGCGAAAGCACTTCCTCGATGGTGACACCGACATAACCTTCTTGATCGAGTGCGGTAGCAATCGAGTGTCGAATAACCTCGGTCGCCGGACAGCCCGAGTATGTTGGGGTAATGCCGACATGGAGTTTCGGTTGACCCTCGAGATCAGCTAACCAGCGGACATGCCGCACGATCCCGAGGTCGACGACACTCAGGACGGGTATTTCGGGATCCGGAACGGACTCGAGCACGTCCCACACCCGGCGCTCGCGACTACCCGTCACGCCGTGGTCGCGGTCGCCGGCGCCCGGCAACGAGCCCTCTGCAGTCGCCAACGTGCCCTCAGCGACAACCCGTATGCGCGCTGCAGCGGCAGCACCCACGCCGCCCCCTACCACTGCGCCCCCGGATAAGTCCGCTGCAAATGCTGCATCTCCGCCAGCATGTGCCCCAAATGCTCAGTGTGAACTCCGCGCTTCCCATGCCACTGGTAAGCAACCGCCGCCGGCCGGGCGAGCGTAGCTTCTTTCAACACTTCATCGACCCGCGCCAGCCAACGAGGCTGCAACGCCGCCAAATCAGGCGCAACACCCGCCGCAACCAACGCAACCTCCACATCATCAGCAGCAAACAACTCAGTGGTAAACCGCCAAAGCTCGTTCAAAGCCTGCTGCACCCGGCGATGACTCTCCTCGGTCCCGTCCCCCAAACGCACCAGCCAACCCGAGCTGAACCGGAAGTGGTAGCGCGTCTCCTTGATCGCCTTGGCCGCAACACTGGCCAACCGCGTGTCACTGGAGCCCAACAGACCCTCGTACACCTCGAGCTGCCATGCATCCAACAAGAATTGCCGCACAATTGTTCGACCGAAGTCCCCATTCGGCTGCTCAGCCAGCGTCAGATTGACGAACGCGGGCGCGTCGCGAAAAAAGGCCAGCGCATCCTCATCGCGCCCCTTCCCCTCAACCTCACCCGCATAGGTCAACAGAAGCCGCGCCTGTCCCACCAGATCCAACGACAAGTTGGCCAGCCCTAGATCCTCTTCGAGCGCCGGAGAATGGCCCACCCATTCGGCGAGCCGTTGCCCCAGCACCAGGCTCGTATCGCCCAGCCGCAACACGTAGCGGAAGAGCGCCTCCCGCACCGGGTCGAGAGTTGATTCCGTCACAGCGCTCACAGGTTCTTCACCTCGTCAGGAATGGCATAGAACGTCGGGTGCCGATAAACCTTGTCTCGAGCCGGCTCAAACAGTGCATCCGCATCATTAGGATCGGAAGCGACAATGTCGCTCGACCGCACAACCCAAATGCTCACCCCTTCCTGCCGCCGCGTGTAGACATCCCGCGCATGCTCAACAGCCATGGCGGCGTCCGCCGCATGCAAGCTGCCGACATGCTTGTGCTCGAGTCCCGAGCGCGAGCGGATAAACACTTCATACAAAGGCCAGTCATTTGACATGTCGATCAGTCCTCAGGCGGCCTGTTGCGCCCGTGCTTTTTGCTTGGCAGCGTGAGCCGCCGCGGCCTCGCGAACCCAACGTCCATCCTCATGTGCACTGCGGCGGGCTTCGAGCCGCTCGCGATTGCACGGCCCATTCCCCTTGAGCACCGACTGAAACTCACTCCAGTCGATGGGCCCAAAATCGAAATGCTGCGTCGACTCGTTCCAGGCGAGCGCCGGATCCGGAATCCCGAGGCCCAGGAACTTCGCCTGCGGCGCCGTGATATCAATAAACTTCTGCCGCAGCTCATCATTGGTGAAGCGTTTGATTTTCCACCGCATGGACTGCGCGGTGTGCTTCGATTCGCCATCGCTCGGACCAAACATCATGATCGAGGGCCACCACCAGCGATTCAATGCATCCTGGGCCATCGCCTGCTGCTCGGCAGTGCCACGCGCCAGTGCCAACATGATCTCGAACCCCTGGCGCTGATGGAAACTCTCTTCCTTGCAGATCCGCACCATCGCCCGCGCATACGGTCCATAAGAGCAACGGCAGATCGGAATCTGGTTCATGATGGCCGCCCCATCGACCAGCCAGCCAATCGCACCCACATCCGCCCAGGTCAGAGTCGGATAGTTGAAAATACTGGAGTATTTCGCCGTCCCGGCAAGCAGTTGCTCCAGCATCTGCTCACGCTCGATACCCAAGGTCTCGGCGGCGCTGTACAGATACATTCCGTGCCCGCCCTCATCCTGCACCTTCGCAATCAGCACCGCCTTGCGGCGCAGCGTGGGCGCACGGGTAATCCAGTTACCCTCGGGCAACATTCCGACAATCTCGGAGTGCGCGTGTTGGGAAATCTGTCGGATCAACGTCTGGCGATAGGCGTCGGGCATCCAATCCTTGGGCTCGATCTTGTCATCTGCATCGACGCGGCTCTGGAAACGCTCCTCGAGCGCGGCTGTATCACCGGCGGACGTGTGCAAGCACTCCTTCCCCAATGAATCGAGTCCCTGTGTGTACATGAGTACCCCGCAGCCTAGGAAAACAGGCGCACAATGTGACACAGAAACTCGCTCCGTGCAATTATTTCTGTGTCACAATAATGCCGTGAAATCCACGGTTGCCACAACTACGCAGAGCCTTCTCAGGCGATTCCAGAGTCAGCGGCCCATCAGGGGCGGATCGCTGCTGGTGACGATATTTGGTGACGCCCTGGCCCCTAGGGGCGGCGTTGTGACCCTGGGAAGCCTCATCCAGCTGGCGGCTCCGTTTGGGCTGACGGAACGGCTGGTTCGTACATCGGTTGCCCGGTTGGCCCAGGACGGGTGGCTCGTTGCCCGGCGTGATGGAAGACTCAGTGAGTACCGGCTGGCTCCTAGAGGTCAGCAGCGATTCGCTGAGGCCACCCAGCGTATCTACAGCAAGGGCCCCGTTGACTGGGACGGTCACTGGTCGTTGCTCATCCTGCCTCCAAACGGCAACAAACGTCGCGAAAACTTGCGGGACAGCCTGCGTTGGCTCGGGTTTGGCCAGGTCAGTCCAGGCGTTTTTGCGCATCCCAACGGCAACCTGCAGCAGACGCGCAAATGGTTGCAAAGTCTCGACGTCGGCAAAGACGCGCTGCTGCTCGAGAGCTCGAGCGACGATGTTGGGATCGATCAGGCGGTGGTTGCGGCTGGCTGGGATCTCGGCGACCTGGCGCGCCGCTACAAACGCTTCGCCGATGCCTTCTCGTCAGTTGAAACGGCGTTGGCGTCTCGCGAGACAGTCACGCCCGAGGCAGCATTTGTGATCCGCACCCTGCTCATTCACGAGTACCGCAAGATTCATCTGCAGGACCCGCTGCTGCCGCCAGCCCTGCTACCCGGTGATTGGGTGGGCTCGACCGCCTACGACTCGTGCGCGCGTTTGTACGGAAAGGTCTTCACTGCCGCCGAGCAGTTTCTGACAGTCACGGCAAGTACGCTCGACGCGGCGCTGCCCAAAGTCGAGCCGTCAGTTTACGAGCGATTCGGCGGAATTCGCACCTGACCGATCAGCGGGTCTGACGCTTGTCGATGACACGCTGAGCCTTGCCGATCGAGCGTTCGAGGGACCCCGGGTTGCATACCGAAATCCGGGCCGTTACCCCGATCCGTTCCTTGATGTTGTATTGCAACTGCTGACCGAGACTGGCCCGCGCCCTGTCGTCGGACTCCAGGCCCGGCGTGCACTCGACATTGACAGTCAGCGCGTCGAGATGCGATTCCCGTGTCACTTCCAACAAATAGTGTGGTGTCAGACCACGCAACTTGAGTAACAACTCTTCAATCTGACTCGGAAACACATTGACGCCGCGAATGATCAACATGTCATCCGACCGACCGGTAACACGAGCCATCCGTCGCATGGACCGTGACGTCGGCGGCAACAACCGTGTCAGATCCCGAGTTCGATAGCGGATGATGGGTAGCGCCTCCTTGGTGAGCGAGGTGAAAACCAGCTCGCCCTCGATTCCATCCGGCACAACCTGCTCCGATCGCGGGTCGATGATCTCCGGATAGAAATGATCCTCCCAAATGACCGGCCCATCCTTCGTCTCGATGCATTCGCTGGCCACGCCCGGCCCCATTACTTCCGAAAGGCCATAGATATCGACCGCATCCAGGCCCATGCGACGCTCGATTTCAACGCGCATCGCCTCGGTCCAAGGCTCCGCGCCGAAGATGCCTATCCGCAGCGAGCACGCAGTCGGGTCCAACCCCTGACGCAGGAATTCCTCGGCGATCGCCAACATGTATGACGGCGTCACCATGATGATATCCGGCTCGAAATCGCAGATGAGTTGCACTTGCTTGGCGGTCTGCCCACCAGACATCGGAACTACCACGCAACCGAGACGTTCGGCCCCATAGTGAGCTCCGAGCCCGCCAGTAAATAGGCCGTATCCGTACGCGACGTGCACCATCTCACCCGGACGTCCACCGGCAGCACGAATGGACCGCGCCACCAGATTGGCCCACGTGTCGATGTCGCGAGCCGTGTAACCAACCACGGTGGGTTTACCGGTCGTCCCGCTGGACGCATGAATCCGGACGACTTCGTCTCGCGGCACGGCGAACATGCCAAACGGGTAGTTTGCGCGCAGATCTTCTTTTGTTGTGAAGGGGAAGTGTCGCAGGTCGTCAATGTGCTTGAGATCGTCTGGATGTACCCCAGCCAGCTCGCACTTGCGCCGATACGCCGACACGTTCTTAAACGCGTGGTTGAGCGACCATTTCAGTCGCTCGAGCTGGAGCGACCGAAGCTCATCCTCGCTAGCGCGCTCGATGTCCTCCACTTCGGACATCCCTGAGCCATGTTTGGTTGACATAGCTCAGGATCATCGCACTACCTGGGCGAAGTGACCAGCCGCTCCACGAAGGTCTGCAGGAAGCGATTTGCCTGATGCCCGTCCATCACGCGATGGTCGATGGTAAGAGTGACATAACATCGCGGGCGAATGACGATGCGGTCCTCGCCCCCGTCTTCATCACTAGACACCACCGGACGCTTCTCCAGCTTCCCGATGCCCAAGATGGCAGCCTGCGGCTGATTAATGATGATCGGCGTTGCAACGAGGCTTCCGCTTACACCGTGGTTGGAGATGGTAAACGTCCCACCACGCATGTCCGCTGGCGCCAGGCGCCCCTCACGCGCACGAGAAACAAGATCCTCAAGACCTTTGGCGGTCTCGAACAAGTCGCGCGCCTGCACATCGCGCAGTACCGGAACGACGAGCCCCGTTTCCAAAGCCGTCGCCACGCCAATGTGCATGGAATCGTAGATTTCGAGCGCCGAGTCAGTCCACCGACTGTTGGCCTCAGGCACAGCCCGAATCGCTGCAACCGTCGCCTGAAGGAAATACGCCGTCAGCGTCAGCGGCGCCCCTCGCCGCGCAAACTCTTCCTTGTTCCGCTGCCGGTGCTCCAACACCGCAGTCAAGTCAGCCTCGAACACCGTCGTCACATGCGGCGCGGTGTGCAGCAGGCTCTGGACCATGTGCTCAGCGATACGCTTGCGCGTGGCCGTGTGCGGTACCCGATGACTCGGCCCCACCGCGCTCACCGCAGTCGCGTCCAAATTAGCCGCCGCCCCCACATTCACCCCGCCTGCAGTCACACCGCCGCCACTCGTGGCAGAGTCGCCAACGCTTGTGTTGCGTCCGTCCGCCTGCGTCGCACCCATTGCCGGCGCCGCCGTGCTCTGAGCAACCTTGATAGTGCCGTGCGCGATCACGTCCGCGACGGTCACTCGGCCACCCTGGCCGGTACCGCGTACCTCTGAGACGTCCAAACCGCGCTCGGCGAGAAGACGCCGCACCGCCGGGCTAAGGCTTTGGGCGGCAGGTCCGGCCGCCGGCGCACCTACGTCCACCGAGCCTTCGCCGGTCTGACGCGAGGCCACCGCACCGCGCGCTGGCGTACCCGCCGCCGCAGAGCCTTCGGTGCCGCCGGCTTGGTGCGTGGCGGCTGCCGACGCCGAGCCGTCGTTCTGCGCAGCCGGCTGGCGACCCACACCAGCGGACGTTACCGCCCCAGCAGCGGCGATCCATCCCAGCAGGTCACCAGGCCCAATCTCCTCCTGCTCCTGCTTCAGGATCTCCCGCAAGGTACCTGACCCAGGTGAGGCAACCTCAACGGTCACCTTGTCCGTCTCCAGCTCAATGAGCGGCTCGTTTTCCGCAACGGTATCGCCCACGGACTTGAGCCATCGCAGGATCTGCGAGCGTGTGCCCTCGGTTTGCTCAGCGGGGGCTCGAATCTCGACTTCGCTCGACATCTATGTGCTCGCAACCTGCTGGATGGTTCCGGTGATCCGTTCGACGCTGGGGACGGCGACGTCCAGCAATACCGGGCTATGTGGGCTCGGGATGTCCGGCATGGTCAGCCGCTCGATGGGCGCGTCGAGATTGAAGAATGCTTCTTTCGCCAGCACCGCCGCAATCTCCGCACCAAAACCCGCCGTCAGGTTGTCCTCGTGAACGATGATGCATCGCCGCGTCTTATTCACGGATGCCAGCACGGCAGGCTTATCCCAGGGAGACAACGTACGCAGATCCAACACCTCTACGTCGACTCCAGAGGCGGCAGCGGCTTGCTCGCAGCGCTCCACCATCGCGCCCCAAGTTACGATCGTTAGCTCCGATCCTGAGCGGACTGTCCGAGCTACACCGAACGGGATGACGAAATCGTCGCCTGGATAGGGGCGGCGGGCCCATGCGCCGTCCAGCATTGCCCGGTGTTCAAAGTAGATGGTCGGGTCGTTACCGCGAAGTGCTGTACGAAGAAGTCCTACCGCATCTTCGGCATTTGAAGGCACGGCCACGCGCCAGCCGACTCCGTGAACCCACGCCACCTCGTTGGTCTGGCTATGCCAAGGATCACCACACTTGAAAAAGCCACCCGGCATGCGAACAACCATCGGAGCAGCAAACCGGTTATGCGTTCTCCAACGCATCGTCCCGCAATCATTCAACTGTTCCGCCGCCGGATCCGCATACTTGCGGAACTGAATTTCGGCGACCGGCAGCAAACCCGCAACGGCCATGCCGACAGCGCGACCGATGATCCCCTCTTCGGAGAGACTGGTGTCGAACACACGGGCCTGTCCGTATTTCTCCTGCAAACCCAGGGTGGCTCCGTGCACGCCACCCTTTGGCCCAACGTCCTCGCCGAATACAACCATCTTCCGGTTCAAAGCGAGCTCTACGTCGAGTGTGCGACGGATGGCGGTCATCATGTTGATCCGGGTCGCCTCCGGATGAGCAATCCTGGTTGAAGCCGGGTATGGATGTCCTTCTGGCGCCAAGCCGCCCTGCGTTTGCAATACCGGCGATCCGTCAGCGGCAATCTCGCTGAATACGTGGCTCGTGAGCTTCGAAGCGTCAGGTTGCGGCCGCGCCATCGCCCGTTCAATCGCAGCACCCACATCGCGTCGCGCATCGTCTGCCAGGCGGGTCCATTCAGACTCAGCAAACACACCTGGAACCAGGAACCGGTGCAATCGACCCAACGGATCCCGCGCGCGTTCCTTTGCGACCACGTCCGGCGACTTGTATGCCTGTGTATCCTGCCCGGAGTGTCCTGACAGACGCGGCACAGTCAAACGCAACAGCACAGGCCCGCGCTCTTCACGGACCAGATCAACAGCCCTGCTGGTCAACTCCGCAGCTTCGCGCGGATCGGCCCCATCGCCTTCGAGAATGGTCAGGCCCGCAAAGGAGCGCAGGTTCGCAGCGATATTCCCGCCGGGTGTCTGATGCTGCGACGACACGGAAATCCCGTAACCGTTATCCTCTACATAAAACAACATCGGCAACCGTTGCGTAGTGGCAATCGTGAGCGCCGACCAGAATCCATTCGTGGCAACTGATGCATCGCCACCTAGAACAACGGCAATGCTGCGGCTGTAAGCAGCGTCGCCGAGGGCCTCGCGTCGAAAGCGAATCGCCTGTGCCCAACCCGCCGCGGGGGTGTACTGAGCGCCTACTCCACCACAGGATGGCAGCACGGTCGCGCCTCCCTGGCTCGGCATATTGAAGACAACCCCGATGTCGCGTCCGTCACTAAACGATCCCGACCGAGCCAGGGGCCCGGCTGCCGCGTCCTCCAGATCAACGCCCAACGCCAACATCATGGGACGCGAGCGGTAGTAGACAGTGACTCCATCGTGCGGATCGGTGAGATTCGAGCCCAACAGAATCTGTGCAAAGTCGTGGCCGCGGGCCGAAAACTGATACAGCACTTTGCGTTCAGGCAGGAGCTTGGACTCTTCGATGTCATCGAGAGCCCGCGAGAGATGTAACAAGTAGGCCACCCGCTTCCAATCCGGTGCAGTTGCCTTGCCCTGATTGCGATCCGGTGTGATCGCCAGTGCGGGTGCCGCCATTGAACGTCTCCTGATAAATCCGCGGGCCAATGCCCGCGCCACACCGAACCGGGCGCGATTACGCCGGCACAGCCTGATGCAGCGCACAGTCTATGCGGCCAGCCGGGCAATGAGCTTGCCTGGATTGCCTGATTCATGCTCATCTTGGCAATAATATTGCCAATGGGCGGGGAACGTTTCATGTCCAAGCAGCTGGATCGGGTGGATCGCCGGATACTCGACGAATTGCAGGGCGACGCGCGCGTATCGAATCAGGAGCTGGCCAAGCGGGTCGGCCTGTCCCCTGCGCCGTGCTGGCGGCGGCTTCGGCGGCTCGAGGAAGAAGGCTTTATCGACGGCTACGCCACCCTGCTCAACGGGCCGGCGGTGGGACTACCGATTCTCGCGTACACGCTGGTTTCGCTCGAGAATCATCATCCCGAGACCATTCGGGAATTCGACCAGCTGGTGAAGGACAGGCCCGAGATCCTCGAGTGCCATTCCATGAGTGGCCCTAACGACTACCTGTTGCGGATCGTTGCCGCGAGCATGGAGGCCTACGAGCGATTCATGTCATCGCACGTTCTGCAGATCAAAGCAGTCCGCGCGCTGAATACGAGCTTCGTGCTGCGCACGAAGAAGTACACCACGCGCTTACCGGTCGTATGACGTCAGCCGGACTTACCGACGTCGCTCCAACCTTTCCCTGAAGCCGCCAGGCGTTCCAACAGCGGAGCCGGCCGCCAACGCTGTCCATGAGTGGCTGCCAGCTTTTCCATGGTCGCAATGACCTTTGAAAAACCGAATTCCTGTGCCCAAAACATCGGGCCGCCCTTGTATGCGGGGAATCCGTAACCGTTAACGTAGACGATGTCTACGTCACTCGAGCGGATCGCGATTCCTTCATCGATGATCCTGGCGCCTTCATTCACGAGCGGGCACAACAGTCGCTCCAGGATTTCCTCGTCGGGAATTTCACGGCGCGTAATACCGAGATCGCGCGAGACACCCTCAATCAGCGTCATGATTTCAGGGTCTGAGATCCGCGTGCGTCCCTCGTAGAGATAGAATCCTTTGCCACTCTTCTGACCGAGCCGCCCTGCTTCAAAGACCCGCTGCAGAATGGGCGAAAAGCGCTCGTCAGCGGGAATTTTGCGAGCTTTACGAATTGAATAACCCACATCGTTGCCGGCAAGATCGCGCACTGCCAGCGGCCCCATCGCAAACCCGAACCCCTCCATCACCCGGTCAATCTGCTCCGGAGTGGCGCCCTCTTCCAGCAGGAACTCGGCTTCGCCCGAATAGAACTGGAGCATGCGGTTGCCGATGAAACCATCGCAGTTGCCGGCCAACACCACCACCTTGTTGAGCAACTTGCCGAGCGACATCGCGGTGGCAATCGTCTGCGGCGAGCTGTGCTTCGAGCGCACGTTCTCCAGCAGCTTCATGACATTCGCGGGGCTGAAGAAATGAGTGCCGATGACACTTTGCGGCCGGGAGGTCACTTGCGCGATCGCATCAACATCGAGGGACGAAGTGTTGGTCGCGAGGACGGCCTGCGGCCCGCAAACAGCGTCGAGACGGGTGAATACATCCTTCTTCACCTGCATGTCCTCAAACACTGCCTCGATGACAATGTCGGCATTGCTGAGCGCCGCATACTCGGTGACACCCTTGATCAACGACAGCGCACGCTCCCTGGCTGCCTCAGTGAGGCTGCCCCTCGTGACCGAGGCGGCGTAGTTTTTCTGAAGGAGACCCAGACCGCGATCCAAGGCTTCCTGGCTCAACTCCAACAATTGCACCGGTATACCCGCGTTCGCAAAATTCATGGCAATCCCGCCCCCCATCGTGCCGGCACCGACGATCGCCACGCTCCGAATGGGCAACGCCTTTGTATCAGGGGGCAGATCCGGGACCTTGCGGGCCTCGCGTTCGGCGAAGAACAGATGTACCAGCGCCTTGCGCTGCGGACTTTCGCGGCACTCATTGAAGGCATCGCGCTCGAACTGGAAAGCCTCATCTTTTGAGCGCGTGCAGGCGGCCTCGATACAGTCGATGATTTTCCACGGCGCGAGTTGACCTCGGGCCTTGCTCTGCAGTTTCTTCCTGAAGGCGGCAAATACCGCAACGTCTACGCCCGCGATCCTGTCATTGAGGTTGCTGGCCAGGCGCAGCGGTCGCTGATCCCCCGCCGCTGTCCGGGCAAACACGATGGCCTCTTCCATCACATCGTCTGCGATTGCATCAATGAGGCCCAACTCCAGTGCACGGCTTGCACCAATTGGGTTCCCCGATGTGATCGCTTCGAGCGCCGCCTCCGGACCCGCCAGGCGCGTGAAGCGCTGAGTGCCACCCGCCCCCGGCAGAATCCCGAGCTTGACCTCGGGCAGCCCCACTTTCGCATCCGCCGCAGCAATGCGCCAATGGCAGGCCAACGCGATCTCGAAGCCACCGCCCAGTGCGGCGCCTCTCACTGCAGCAACGATGGGCTTCGGCACGGCCTCCATCTGCGCCTGCAAATCGCGGAGGGTCGGAAACTTGTTCGACAGCCCGGAGGAAATCTCCTTGATATCGGCTCCCGCCAGAAAGATGTGCCGTGTGCCGGCAATGACCACGGCCTCAACGACAGGATCGGAAGCCGCGTCTTTGAGCGCCTCGGCGAAGCCTTCCCGCACCTCGATGCTCACAGCATTGACGGGTGGGTTGTCGATCTCGAGGACGGCTACGTTCCCATCGAGGCGATAATTCACAACGGGCACAGATCTCTCCTGAAGTAGGGATGCGAGTTGCACGCGATGATATTCGAATCGCTACACTGCGTCTCGATGGATACTGTGGACGTAGTCATAATTGGCGCTGGCGTCGTTGGGCTGGCGGTGGCGCGCGCACTTGCGCTTCGCGGGCGTGAGACTCTGATATTGGAGGCTCGCGAGCAATTCGGGACTGAGACGAGCTCGCGAAACAGTGAAGTCATTCACGCCGGAATTTATTACCCGCGTGGCTCACTCAAAGCGCGGCTATGCGTGGCGGGTCGCGATCAACTTTACAATTTCTGCGAGCAAAATGGCATCGGGCATCGACGCTGCGGGAAGCTGATTGTCGCCACGTCGGACGCACAACTTCACGAATTGGAGCGCGTTCGTTCTGCAGCCCAAGCGAACGGTGTTGCACTTTTATTGCTGAGCCGTGCCGAGACTTTGAGTCTCGAGCCTCAATTGACCTGCATCGGCGCGTTGCACTCGCCATTGACGGGCATCATCGACTCGCATGAGTACATGCTGGCACTGTTGGGCCACGCCCAGGCCCAAGGGGCAACGTTGGTTTGCGACTCTGGTGTCACCAGCATCAGTTTTGGTTCAGACGGCGCGCGCATTGGTGTGAACGGAAGTGCCCCTCTGTTGCTCGCGCGTACCGTGATCAACTGTGCCGGCATGTACGCTCCACAGGTTGCCTGTTTGATCGATGGATTTCCGGCCGATCATGTCCCAACGCCCCGCTTCGTCAAGGGAAACTACTTCAGCCTCGCGGGACGATCAGCCTTTCGACATCTCGTGTATCCGATTCCGGAAGCCGGCGGGTTAGGCATCCACCTGACACTCGACCTCGCGGGCCGTGCCCGATTTGGACCGGATGTGCAGTGGGTCGACGAACCCAACTACGATGTTGATCCGCAGCGCGCCGGGCGATTCTACGCTGCGATTCGTGATTACTGGCCCGGCTTGCCTGACGGTGCCCTCCTACCCGCCTATTCTGGTATCCGCCCGCGAATCACCGGCCCCACCGAGCCGCCAGCGGACTTTCGCATCGATGGCCCACAGTTTCACGGCGTCCGGGGGTTGGTAAATCTCTTCGGCATCGAGTCGCCCGGCCTCACTGCCTCACTCGCCATCGCCGCCCACGTCGCCGACATGGTGTCAGTTTAACCGTCCTCCCCGGACGGTTTAGCCAACGCGCCCCACGGACGCTTTGGCGTTATTTAGATCACGCCAAAGTCCGTAAAACAACGGCTTTTTGTCTGTTCAAACCCGACTGTTGATTTGGCACACTCACTCCCGTGAACGCTCAAACCGCCGGTTCGTATCCGGTCACCGCGTGGCGCGAACCGTTCGGTGTCGCCGAAACGCCGGCGGAATATGTTTTCCACCGTCCCCGGCTGTATCTGGAGACGACGATTCCCAGCTACCTCACCGCACGCACGAGCCGTGACCTGACAACGGCCATGCACCAAAAGATCACCCTCCACTGGTGGAATTCGTGGCGAACGAACTTTGACATCTAAGTTTCTGAGCACGTATTGGCGGAGGCTGAGAAAGGAGACCCGGACGCAGCCCGAAGGCGCGCTGAGATACTGACTCCATACGCGGTGTTGGTATCCGACAGTCGCTCCAGACAGCTTGCGAAGCTTCTCATGAAGAACTGCGGATTGCCGATGCGCGCCAAGGTAGATGCCAGACACGTCGCAGTCGCCGCTGTTCACTCCATGAACTTTCTCCTCACATGGAACTGTGCCCATTTAGCCAATGAGCAGTTTGCATCCAAAATTGCATTGACTTGTAGGGCTGAGGGTTATAACTGTCCCACGCTTTGCACGCCTGACCAACTGACAAAGAGGTACGAACATGGACTATATGGATGATGCAGACCCGATCGTGGCGGAAGTGCGTCGCGCCCGTGAAGAAATCGCCGCGATGTGCAACTACGACGATGACCTCATTGATGAATATGTTCATCAGCGAGCAAACGCAATACGCGAGCAATGGAAGAGGCAGAAAGAAGATGATTCAGCCTGCTGACGACGATCCGATCATTGCTGAGATTCGCCGGATTCGGGAGGAGTGGCTTGCCAAGTTCGGGTATGACATGAATCTGCTGATGGAAGATCTCACACGCCGCGCGCAGAGATTCCCCCACAGGCGTGTGTCTTTTAAAGTTGAAAGACGGCGGCCGACTGAGGAGCCGACGACATGAATAGTACAGACCCCTCCGATGGCGATAACTAAATATGCCCCCGAGGCCTAGCCGATGATCCGCCGCTCCGCTAGCGCCTCCAGGATCCGCTGCGCGGCAACCTCAGCATTCCCCAGCCGACTGTCGACCACAATCTCGGCATGCTCGGGAACCTCGTAAGGCGAATCAATGCCGGTGAAGTTCTTGATCTTCCCTTCCTTGGCACGCGCGTAAAGACCCTTGGGGTCGCGCCGCATGCACTCTTCCAGCGGCGTATCGATGAAAATCTCCACGAACTCCTCGGCGTCGACGAGCTCGCGAACCATCTGTCGCTCGGCGCGGAACGGTGAGATAAACGAACAGAGTACGACGAGGCCGGCGTCGACGAACAACTTCGCCACTTCGCCTACGCGGCGGACGTTCTCCACTCGATCGGCGTCGGTGAAACCGAGGTCGCGGTTCAGGCCGTGACGAACGTTGTCGCCGTCAAGCATGTAGGTATGTGCACCGCGCGCGTGCAATTCGCGCTCCAGGATGCTCGCGATTGTGCTCTTACCGGAGCCGGATAACCCCGTGAACCACAGAATCGCCGGGCGGTGGCCGTTCATGCGCAGGCGCGATGCTTTATCGACGAGCACGCTTTGTCGATGGATGTTTGTGGCGCGGCGCAAACCGAATGTGATCATGCCGGCGCCCGCAGTGGCGTTCGTGAAGCGGTCGATCAGGATGAACGCGCCTGTTGCGCGATTATCCGAATAAGGATCGAGTGCCACGGGCACCGACGTCGACAGGTTGCAAAGGCCAATCTCGTTGAGCGCGAGCGTCTTCGCGGCGATGTGCTCCAGCGTGTTGATGTCCACCTTGTGCTTCAGGCTCGTGATGCGTGCTGGAACGTACTTGGTTCCGATCCGCATTAGGTACGAGCGCCCCGGAAGCATCTCATCCTCAGCCATCCACAACACGTGTGCGGCAAACTGATCGACGACGTCCGGACGGCTGTCCGCGAGAGCGATGACGTCACCACGTGCGACGTCAACCTCGTCGGAAAGCGTTAGTGTCACCGCGTCACCAGCGCGTGCTTCAGGCAAATCGCCGTCAGCGGTAACGATCCGTGTAACCGTCGACTCCTTCCCCGAAGCAGCGACGACGACACGGTCGCCTGGATGGACCTTACCGGAGGCCAGCGTGCCCGAGAATCCGCGGAAATCGAGGTTGGGACGGTTTACCCATTGGACCGGAAATCGCAACGGCTTTTCGTCGAGACCTTGTTCGATATCGAGGCTTTCGAGTTGCTCGAGTAAGGTGGGGCCGTCGTACCAGCACATGTGGTCCGAGCTCTGTGTGACGTTGTCACCGAAACGCGCGGAGACGGGAATCGTCGCGATCGAGGTGAATCCCAGCGCCTGCGCAAATCCGAGATAGTCGCCAACGATGTGGTGAAACCGTTCGCCCGAAAACTCAACGAGATCTATCTTGTTTACCGCAACGATGACGTGGCGTATTCCCAGGAGCGCGCAAATGTAACTATGCCTTCGCGTCTGGGTGAGTACGCCCTTGCGTGCGTCGATCAGGATGACGGCTGCGTCGGAGTTGGATGCTCCGGTGGCCATGTTACGCGTGTATTGCTCGTGACCCGGAGTGTCCGCGACGATGAATGATCTTCGTGGCGTCGCGAAGAAGCGGTAGGCCACGTCAATTGTTATCCCCTGCTCTCGCTCGGCTTCGAGGCCGTCCACAAGGAGCGCGAGGTCCATGTCATCGCCGGTAGTGCCATGCTTGCGACTGTCGCGCGCCAGTGCGACGAGTTGGTCCTCCATGATGAGCTTCGTGTCGTACAGCAATCGACCGATGAGGGTGGATTTGCCGTCGTCGACGGAGCCGCACGTGAGAAACCGAAGCGGATTGGCGTCACCAACCGACGCCGACGGGGGGTTGGCCACGCCGCGTGCCGTCGACGAAGCGCGAGGCGCCGGGGCAACAGAAGCCGGTTTCGCAGCTGATCCGGTAGGCTTGCTAGCCATCAGAAATACCCCTCCCGCTTCTTCTTCTCCATCGACGCAGCCTCGTCACTGTCGATGAGTCGCCCCGAGCGCTCAGACGTCCGCGACGTAATCATTTCTTCAATGATGTCATCCAACGTGGCCGCCGTGCTCTCGATCGCAGCGGAAAGCGGGTAGTCGCCCAGCGATCGAAATCGCACGGTCTTCGTCTCTTCGATTTCGCCGGGCAAAAGTGGCATGCGATCGTCGTCTCGCATGATCAGGACGCCATCTCGCTTCACCACAGGCCTCGGTGCCGCGAAATACAGCGGCACGACCGGAATATCTTCCGCCCGTGTGTATTGCCAGATGTCCAACTCCGTCCAATTCGACAGCGGAAAAACGCGTATCGTTTCACCCTTGCTGATCTTGGTATTGAACAGCTGCCACAACTCAGGACGCTGATTGCGGGGATCCCATACATGCCCTGCCGACCGAAAGGAGAATACCCGCTCCTTCGCCCTACTCTTTTCCTCGTCACGCCGAGCACCGCCAAATGCTGCGTCAAAGTCCCATTTGTCCAAAGCCTGTTTGAGCGCCTCGGTTTTCATAACCTGTGTATGAAGCTGAGAGCCCGATGCGATGGGATTGATTCCTCGTGCCAGGCCTTCGGGGTTCGTGTAGATCAAAAGCTGGAGCCCATATCTTTCAGCGATCTGGTCGCGATGCTGGATCATGGCGCCGAATTTCCACTTCGTATCGACATGAAGCAGCGGAAACGGCGGCTTGGACGGGTAGAAAGCCTTCATGGCCAGGTGCAGCATTACACCGGAGTCCTTGCCGATCGAGTACAGCATCACGGGATTGCGGAATTCCGCGGCGACCTCCCGGATGATGCCAATGGACTCGGCCTCGAGGCGTTTCAAATTCAACGACAACGCCATAACGAGCTCAGGCCGGCGCGAGCGGTGGTGCTTTCAGCGTCCCACTCGCGATGAAATACGAATTTCGAAAGGTGGGCTTGGCGTACAGCAGCGGCACACCGCCGGGGGCCCACACGCTGCCACCTGCGGCAACGAGGACCGCATGGCCTGCTGCCGTATCCCACTCCATCGTAGGACCGAGCCGCGGATATAGGTCAGCCTCGCCGGCAGCGACCAAACAAAACTTCAGCGAAGACCCAACTGAGACGCGATCAACGACATTGCATTGAGCGAGATACGCGTCCGTCTCTGGCGTGGAATGCGAACGTGAACTAACCGCGACGACGCCATCTGCAGGAACAGGACGAACTCTGATGGGTCGTCGGGCTGCAGTTTCCGAACTGTCTGTATTCTCGTCGCTGCGAAACGCGACTTGGGTGGTCACGTTGCCAGCGAACAAGCTGGACTTGGCGGGGGCGTAGACAACTCCGAGGACCGGTGAGCGGTCTCGAATCAGTGCAATATTGACGGTAAAGTCACCCCGCTTTTGGATGAATTCCTTCGTGCCGTCGAGAGGGTCAACGAGGAAGAATTCGTTGCCGATTGCCGGCACCCGCCCCGCAGCAACTTCCTCTTCAGCGATGATCGGAATGTGAGGAGCGACTTCTCGTAGGCGCTTGAGGATAACCGCCTCCGCGGCATTGTCTGCGTCCGTAACGGGCGAAGCGTCCGCCTTGCGCTGGACGTCGAATCCGCCACGGTAGATATCGTGCACGACCTTGCCCGCCTCGATGGCGGCGGCCACGATCGCTTCAAAAATTTCGCTGTCTTTAGGCTTTTGTGTGGACATGTGACCCTCTGGACGAGAGTCTACACGTTGCCCTACTCCGGGCGCGCTGGCGGGGGCAGCAGCGCAATACTTCCTGGCAATGTGCTTATACCGAGCCAAGGCCAGGGCGAGGGTTCGGAAGCCACGCGGCTCCCGAACCTGAGCCCGGGCATCAGCCCGCGCGAATGGCCTCAACCTGGATCTGCAGTTTCACTTCCTGCTTGAACCCATATTTGTCGCCGAAGTTGATCCCGAAGTCGGCGCGGTTGAGCGTAGCCGATGCATCGGCACCGCACACTTCCTTTTTGATCATGGGGTTGACCATGCACTTGAACTGATTAATTTTCAGTGTCAAGGGCTTCGTGACACCGTGCAAGGTGAACTGGCCCTCGACTTCCGTCGGCGCACCGTCCTTGAACTTGGCCAGCGTGCCCTTGTAGGTGGCTGTCGGAAACTTCTCAACATCGAACATCTCAGCCGATTTCGTATGCTCATTGAGCTTCGGGTGACCGAAGTCGATGGAGGTGGTGTCGATTGTTATGTCGACGGTCCCCGATGATTTTTCCTTGTCGAGCACGATCTTGCCGGAGCTCGTGTCGAACCTGCCACGCCAGATAGACAAACCGCCGAAGTGATCGGCCTCGAAGCTCGGGTGGGTGTGGTTTGGATCGACGTCGTAGGTCACGGGTGCGGCAATCGCCGAGCCGGTGACGAGGGCCAGCATGGCAACCGGCAATGCATACTTCATCTGGGATCTCCTGGACGACCAAATAGGGTTCCCGTTCCCGGTTGGTGGAAACGAGCGGAGCGTAGCGTATCCGTATGGGGGCTCAGCGATCCACTCTCCTTAGGGGAGAGAGTGGACCGCTGCGATGGCGCGCCCCCAGAGGGTTCCAGGTCCCCTATTGGGAGGACTATCGAATGGCTGTGACGGCAGCCGGACGTGCCTGCAGGCCCAACGCACGGGCAACCACGTCATGGGTGATCTCCCCGTTATGTACGTTGAGTCCCGCGGCCAGACCGGTGTCCCTCTTCAGGGCTGCCTGCCAACCCAGGTCGGCAAGTGCACGAACATAGGGCAGCGTCGCGTTGGTTAGGGCGAACGTCGAGGTTCGGGGAACGGCACCCGGCATGTTCGCAACGCAATAGTGAATTACGCCATCAACAACGAATGTTGGGTCGGCGTGTGTTGTCGGACGGCTGGTCTCGAAGCAACCACCCTGGTCGATGGAGATGTCGACCAATACAGCACCCCGCTTCATCGTCGACAGCATTGCGCGCGTGACGAGTTTCGGAGCCGCGGCACCGGCAACGAGCACTGCGCCGATCACGAGGTCAGCCTCGCGTACCAGACGTTCAACCGTTTCAGTCGTCGAATACGCCGTCAGAAGGCTGGCACCAAAAGTAGCAGACAGTTCGCGGAGGCGATCCAACGAGCGGTCAACAATCGTGACATCGGCGCGCATACCAACAGCGATTTCCGCAGCATGTTTTCCGGCAACGCCGCCACCGAGGATAACAACCTTGGCTGGTTGAACGCCCGGCACACCACCCAACAGGACACCGAAGCCGCCGTTTGCCTTTTGCAGACTGGCCGCGCCTACCTGGATGGACATACGGCCGGCAACTTCGCTCATTGGGGTCAGCAGCGGCAGCGACCCATTCGGCGCCGTCACGGTCTCGTAGGCGATCGCGGTCGCGCCGGACTTCATCAGGCCCTTGGCCTGCACCGGGTCGGCGGCGAGGTGGAGGTAAGTGAACAGCACCTGCCCCGGGCGGAGCATCGCGCACTCGGCGGGCTGGGGTTCTTTGACCTTCACAACCAGGTCCGCTTTCTCGAACACTTCAGCCGCCGTGTTGGCGATGGACGCGCCCGCTGCCATGTACTGTGCGTCGTCCACACCAATGCCGTTGCCGGCGCCTGTTTCGACCAGAACTTCGTGCCCGGCAACCGTCAGCTCGCGTACCCCGGCGGGCACCATGCCGACTCGGTATTCGTTGTTTTTGATCTCTTTAGGGACACCAATGCGCATGACAGGGGCTCCTGGTGAGGGACCTCGACGATCCGGGGATCCCGCGGGTTAAAGGTGCCCGCAGCTTAGAGTCCGGCGTCGGGCAGGCCCTTGCGTAATGCACACCTTTGGGGCGAGCTGTGGCAGAATCTGTCGCTCGTCACCCAAAATACGAAGGATTTCTGCGCGAATGGAGCTGGATCGCTATGATCGAGCCATCTTGCGGCTGCTGCAGCAGGATGCCCGGATCACCAATACCTCCCTGGCCGAGAAGGTGAGCCTGTCCGAATCGGCCTGCCTGCGGCGAGTTCGGGGCCTGGAGGAGTCCGGATTGATCCAGGGTTACACGGCCCTGATCGACCAGCAGAAAGCCGGCTACCCGGTCAACGTCTTCGTGAGCATCACCCTGGACCGGCAAAGCCAGTCAGGCCTCGAGGCGTTCGAAAACGCCGTGCGAAAGGTACCCGAGGTGATGGAGTGCTACCTCATGACCGGCGAGCACGACTACCTGCTCCGCCTGGTGGTAGCCGACCTCGCCGACTTCGAGCGAATCCACAACCAGCACCTGACCCGCCTCCCCAGCGTAGCCAGCGTGCAATCCAGCTTCGCCATGCGCACCGTCACCCGAGCGACCGTACTCCCCGTGAAGTAGTGGCGCCCCACCGGCATCAACTCCCCTCGGTCCCGCGCGACAAAGCATCCACAAACCCCCGCCACGCAAACGGCGAATCCAACTCCCCATACGCCAACCCACGTGCCGCCATAGCATCCACCACCCACTCCTGCCGCAACGCAGTAGCCATAGCCATAGTGGGCTCAACCCCAACATCCTCCAGCGTGCGGGCCACCTCCCGCATCTCCGCAGCCCGCCTCCGCCCATGCTCAGCCGCCCGACTGATCAGGTAGTCCGGCAACTTCCCCGTCCACCCCATGGAAGGGAAAGTGCCATTCAACGACTCGAGGACCTCCCGCTCGGCGCCAAAGCGACGGGCAGCCAACATGGACTCCACCGTCAACGCCTCCAACCCCTTGATCACAATGCTGCGACACATCTTGACCGCGGAAGCGACGCCAATCTTGTCGGACAGGGCGGTTGCATTCATCCCAACGCCGCGCAGCGTCTCCGCGACTGCGCCTGCGCGCTTGCCGCCGAGGAGCATCGGTACGCGCAGTCGTTGAGGTGGCACAGGCGCCATGACGGCGGCCTCGACGTAATCCGCACCAGTGGCGTCCACGAGGGCAGCGTTTGATAGCTTCTTCGCAGGAGACACCGAGTTGATATCGAGCAACACCTGTCCCGCACGCAGCGCCCCAGCAGCCTTCGCCGCGACATCAGACGAAGACGAGGCCGTCACCGCAGAGATCACGATCTGCGCCCCGGCAACAGCATCATTAAAGGTATCGGCAGCCCGCACGTGCACGCGGCGAGCCCGTTCGCGCATCAGCGAGCGGCTCGCGGGCGAATCGAGCAGCACGTCGTACATCGCCACATCGTGACCCGCCGCAACCAGATCCTCGCCGAGGATCGAGCCCGCCTCGCCAAACCCGATCAGTGCGAACTTCTGCAATCCGATGCTCATGATGCAGTCTCCATTGACTCGATCCAACTGAGAAATGCGTCGGTCACCGCTCGTGGACGTTCCAGCGTAGACATGTGACCGCAGTTGGGAATGATTCCAAATGTACTGTGCCGGAGCATCTTCGCCATGACCTCATGGCGGGATGGCGGCGCCCAGGCGTCCTCGCGGCCACACAGGACCAGGCTCGGGCAGTGAATACGCGCGAAGACGGACTTGGCGTCGGGCCGGGAAAGCAAAGCCTGTATCTGCTGTGCGTACTGGTCCGGAGTACGCCGGTCGAACATGTCGACGATGGGTTCAATTAGCTCCGCGTCAGTGAGTCGCGGAGGGTAGACCATGCCTTGCAACCAGGTCCGCGCCATTGCGCGCATTCCGCTGCGTCGGGCCAATGCAAGCATGGAGCGCCGTCCAGCAGCCTCCCGCTCACCAGCCTCCCCTGGCGCAAGCGCCTCATAACCCGTATCGAGAATGGCAAACCCGATCAGACGCTCGGGTACCCGACGAGCCACTTCCAACGCAACCCGCCCGCCCATGGAATGCCCCGCAATCGCGAAGCGAGCCGGCGCCCGGGCGATTATCGCCTCGGCAAGCGCCCCCAGACTGTCAACTTCGCCATTGTTGGCGACATGAACATCGACGATACAGCCAAGGGCTTCAACCTGAGGAGCCCAGACCGCGTCATCACACAGCAGTCCCGGAATGAGGAACAGGGTCTTCTTCACGCCCCGATGTTGAAGTTTCGCGGCTCGTGCCGTCAACCACTACCTCATTGGCGACGTCGCGGCTGCGCTCGAGGAAATCCAGCGCGGCGGCTCCTGCGGCATCCGCGGAAGGAAAGGCCACAAATCCGTAGGTGTCGCGAGCTTTGTTACGCATCCCATGTCTCCTCAGTGCCCCTCATGTTACGCCCGCTCCTGCCCATCGCCACCCGGCACCGAGCCCGGCTTGCCGCGCATTTCGGGCGGTTCGTCATGCATCGCGTCGTACATCCCGTGCATCCCATGCATCCCAGGGCCACACCCGCCGAACCCCTTGCGAAACTCACGGCGCTCATCACGGCTCATGTCCTTCCACCTGCGAAACCCGTCGCGAAAGCGATCACGCTCCCCCGGTGACATGCGGTGCCAGCGGGCACGCCAGGCTCGTTGGCGCCAGTTGTTGTGGTGGCCGTGAGGCCTGAACCCACCAAACAGCACGCGGCACAACACCAGCAGACCGGCCGCCTGCCAGAACCCCAGAATGGGTCCGGCGAACAAGCTCGGGATCAGCGCGTTCCACAGCAGCATGACCGCCAGGCTGAGCGCCGCCACAAACAACGGAGCGAACACGATAAACGCGAGCCCCTTCATCATCCAGAAACGTCTCACAACACTCTCCTTCGAATCATTAGTTCAGCCATTCGTCGTACGCATCCTGCAACTGCTCGCGCAGTGCGAGTACCGCGTAGCGCTTCCGGGATAACAGCGTGTTGACGCTCACACCCCAGCGTGCGGACAGCTCCTTGAAACTGGCTCCTTCGAGCTCGTGCGCGATGAACACCTCGCGCTGTTCGGGAGGGAGATTGTCGAGAGCTTCCTCCACCTGTTCGAGCAACACTTGCCGGATAGCCTCGCCCTCGGGACCGGGCTCGATGGAAGGCAGCAGGTCTTCCATCGCTCCGACTTCCTCGTCGTCGTCCACCAACAGGGGCGAATTACTGAAAGGCTCCGCGCGCTTCTTGCGAAAGCGATCGATGATCCGGTTGCGGGCCACTCGCATCAGCCACGCACCGGCCTGTTCGATCGGCTGCATCAGTCGATGCGCAGCCACGAGCTCGTAGAGCACTTCCTGGAGGATGTCCTCCGCCTCAGCGGCATCCAGCACGCGACGGCGAATGAAATTCCGCAGGCGACCGCCCTCGCGCCGCACGGCGGCCGAGATCTTTCGATCCTGTTCGGAAGTCACGGAAGGGTCATTCAGCGTCACGTCCATCTATAGAGATAGACGTACACCCTGACCCAAATATTTTGATTTGGCTGGCGCACGCGCCAGCGGAGCCCGGGGGCCCCCCGCCGCCGTCAAAAAGCGTGGTTTTTGCCGGCTACGAATGTGGGAGGCGCCTTCGGCGCGTCGGCAGCGCGCTGAACTACCGTGTGGCGACTGCCACCGCAGCAGACGCCATAGCCACCCCGCTTCCCCTCTGCACCCACCGAACTGTCTTCGGCGTAGAGAAGAAACGGCGTGCCCGGCTAGCTCCGAAGGCATACCCCCCGAGAACCAGGGGCAGAATCACCAGAATCACACTCACGATGGAAAAGAACCCGGCCACGGACAGGTGCTTCAATTCGACCACCGTGGGCAGCACGGCCAGAAAGAAGATCATGGTCTTCGGGTTACCCAAAGTCAGCGCCAGGGAGCCCAGGAAGAGCTGCAGAGGCCGCTCCCGACCCACTTCGGCCGCGGCATCCATCGCCTGAGCGGGCGCCGTCCACAACCGATAGGCCAGGTACAGCAGGTAGACCACGCCCGCGTACTTCACAACCAGGAACACCGTGTAGGCGCTTTGGGCGAGCATGGCCAGGCCGGTTGCGGCGCAGGTAAACCAAATCAGGTCGCCGGCCAGGAAGCCGCCGATAAAGGCCGGCGCTCCGCGCATCCCGTGTCCCAGGGCGCGGGCAACAATGGCTGCCACCCCGGGCCCCGGGATCGCCACCGCCAGTACATACGCCAGGCTGAAAACCGACAAACCGGTCCAAGTCATGCTCGATTACCCCAATTCCCAACAGCACCCTAAAGCGCAACTCCTTGGACAGCGAGCACGCCACTGCGCCCATCCACCGTTCCCTCTACCATCTCGCACCGAGGCAACTGAGCCACATCCAACGTAGCCGCATAAGCGGCCATATCGATCAGCTCAACGCCCCGCGAGCACCAGCCCCGAAGCAACCGCTCGAACGAGTCGAGGTATGTGTTGCCTTCCAGCTCGGCATGAAGGGTATACACATGATCGCGAGCGGGCTGGCCGTCCGTCAACGAGAACAAGTGGTCGATGGGATCAACCTGATGCAAGTCCTCACGTCCGATCAACTCGTCCAAGGTCGGCAACGTGGTGGGCATCTGCGGCACGTCAACCACGGAGCCACCCGCCACAGGCATGAACGGGCCAGTGCCCCGACCGTCCGACGCATATTGGAACCCCAACTGCCGCTCGAGCTCCGGAACGTAGCGGTTGACCTGCCAACCCGCAGCGCCATGCATCACCGGCTGACGAGAGAACACCTGCGCAAACTCGTCCCGCGCCAGCACGAGCTCCCGCCGCGTCCAAGCCTCATCAGCCCGGGCAACAGTGTCCTGCCACTTGATGTGGTTATAAGTGTGCACGCCCACTTCAAACCCACGGGCCGCAATACCACGCATGATCGAACCGCGCCGCCGCGCAATATGCGGGGCCGGTAACAAAGTCCCGTACAACAACGTCTTCAGGCCGTAGTGTTTCAACACGGAGGTCCGGCGGACCTTGCCCATGAAACCGCGGCGGAATGCGCGTTTGACCGCTCGGCCGGTCTGGTCCGGCCCCAGGCTGAACAGAAATGTCGCCCGCACATCCAGTCGCTCAAACAGGCTCGCCAACCGTGGGACACCCTCCAGGGTGCCACGATCGGTGTCCACATCAATCTTCAGCGCAATCCGCACTAAAGCTGCCGCGGGTGCTTGGCCAGGGCCGCAGCCAGTCCCCGCAGAATCAAAGGGCCATCCCGCGAGGCCACCTGGAGCAGGTGCAACACACTGCCATCGCAACACTCAACGTAGCATTGCCCATCGACGCTGAGCAGTTGTGCCTGGGCACGCGGCTCGGCCGTGGCCGGGACAACTCGTGTCTTGTGGATGAACCAACGTTGATCGCCGACATCAGCGTAGGCGCTCGGAAACGGCGGTGCCACTGCGCGTACCAGGTTATGAATTTGTTCGGCCGACCAGGTCCAGTCGATCCGGCCATCCTCCGGGCGACGACGTCCGAAGTACTGGCCCGGCTCGATGATTTGGGGATGCCGCGGCGCGCTGCCCGCAATCAACCCCGGCAGTGACCTCGCCAGAATGGTTTCGGCAGCGACAGTGACTTTGGCAAACACGCAGCGTGCATCGTCGTTCTGCAATATCGGAACGGCGAGTTGGTCAACGATGTCACCCGCATCGGCCCGCTCCACCATGTAATGCAGCGTCGCACCCGTCTCCCGTTCGCCGTGCAGAATCGCCCAATTCACCGGCGCCCGGCCGCGATACCTGGGCAGCAGCGAGCCATGCATGTTGAGTGCGCCGTAGCGAGCGGTCTGCAGCAACGGCGTGCCCAACATGGAACGGTAATAAAACGAAAAGATGAAGTCGGGCTGCAGGTCGACGAGCCGCTGCTGCAACTCCCGACCGTTGGCATCCGCGGGCATGACAGCCTCAATGCCGTATTCCGCGGCTGTCGCTGCAACGCTGCCAAACCATTGCGTCTCGGAAGGGTCGTCGCGAACTGTTACAACGAGGGGGACTTCCACCCCCCCTGAGAGCAAGGTCTGCAGGCACCGGACGCCCACGTCGTGATAGCCAAACACGACGGCGCGCACCGCAGTCATGCTCTTTCCTTCGTCTGCAGCACCGAGGTCCCTTGAATAACCGCAGAATCCCCCTGCTCGAGCACCGCCGCCACCGTATAACGGGGCCTCTGCCGTACCTGCTCATAAATCCGCCCCACGTACTCACCCACAACACCAACGCCCATCAGCAGGACGCCAATGAGGAAAAACGCGATGGCGAACAACGTGAACAAGCCCTCGGCTTCCGGACCGACGATCAACCGGCGCAAGGCCAGCCCTACGAACCCCACCAGGGAGAGCAAGGCGATGATCATCCCGGCCATGGAGAAAAACTGCAGCGGCATGACGGAGAAACCCGTCATGAGGTCGAAATTGAGGCGGATCAGCCGGTACAGGGAATACTTCGACTTGCCGACGGCACGTTCGGCGTGCACCACCTCGATTTCGACGGGGTTGCGCGCGAAGGTATACCCGAGTGCAGGCACAAACGTGCTCACTTCAACGCAACTGTTGATTGCGTCCACAATCTCCCGATCGTAGCCGCGCAACATGCAGCCCTGATCGGTGATCCGGATGTGGGTCGTGCGCTCGCGAAAGCGGTTCATGAGGCGCGAAGCCGCCTTGCGCCAATACGCATCGTGACGGTTCTTGCGCACCGTTCCAACATAGTCCGCGCCCGTATCCATGGCGGAGACAATCTTCGCGATCTCCTCGGGAGGATTCTGCAGGTCCGCATCCAGGGTGATGACGTAGTCACCCCGGGTTTGGGCAAAACCCGCCATGATCGCCATATGTTGACCGACGTTCCGCGCAAGCACTACGACACGGGTGACGTCGGGGCGCTTTGCAAACTGCTCTCTCAGACCTGCGACCGTCCGATCGCTGCTGCCGTCGTCGACAAACAGCACCTCGTATTGACGGCCCAGGGCGTCGAGCGCCGGATACAGCCGCTCAAACAGACTCTGCAGTCCGTGCTCCTCGTTGAACACCGGAATGACAACCGAAACGGTTGCTTCTGCGTTGGCGTTCAATTACGCGCTCCCTTCGATGATTTCGTTGACGGCCTCGACCACACGATCCACGTCGCTCAACTCCATGGCCGGAAACAAGGGCAATGTGACTGTCTCGCGGCCGATTGCTTCCGCATTGGGAAACTGCCCGTCGCGGTATCCCATTTCGCGGTACGCCGTGAACAGGTGGATGGCCGGATAGTGGATGCCCACACCGATACCGCGTTGCGCCATCGCCTCAATAAACTGCGGCCGCGTGATTTTCAGCTGCGGCAGCGGCAACAGCGGCGCAAATATGTGCCAGCTGTGGCCTGCATCGCCGCGCTCCGGCAGCCTGACCGGGGGGTTGTCTGCCCACAGCTCGTAATACCGCGCCACCAACTCACGACGCCGCGCATTGAACTCCTCCAGGTGCGCCAACTGCCCCAGGCCGACACGCGCTGCGACATCGGACAAATTGGCTTTGCCGCCTGCAAACACAGTGTCGACGCCCGAGGGCGTTTTCAACTGCCCGTGCCAGCGATGCAACTCCAGCGCCTTCACTTCCTCCGGCGAGCCGCCGCTGACCGCCCCACCCTCGATGGTCGTCATGTTCTTGTTGGGATGGAAGCTGAAGCAGACGAGATCGCCGAAGCTGCCGATCCGGCGGCCCTTCCAGGCGGAACCGATTGCATGCGCCGCATCCTCGACAACCCGCAGGTTGTTTCGTTTGGCGATATCGTAAAGGCGATCCATGTCCACGGGCAGTCCCGAGAAATGGACAGGCATGATGGCGCGGGTTCGGGGCGTAATGGCCGCCTCGACCTGATCGAAGTCGATGTTGCGCGAGTCCAGCCCCACATCCACAAAGACGGGTCGCGCACCCGTCCGCGTGATCACGTTGGCGGTCGCGACAAAGCTCATTGCCGGTGTGATGACTTCGTGTCCTGGACCGATTCCACACGCCAGAAGAGCCATTTCCAGGCTCGCGGTGGCTGAAGTCTGCGTCCGGATCGGACGGCCCCCCAGGTAACGCGACAAGGCCGCTTCGAATTCGGCGACCTTCGGCCCTGTGGCCAGCCAACCTGACCTGAGCACCTCGGCAACCCCCTGGATGGTCTCTTCGTCGACCGTGGGGCGTGTAAACGGAAGCATCTTCTTCACGACAAACCTCTCACTCTCACTCTCACTCTCACGAGCGCGCCACGAGCACAACGCCCGCCACGATTACACCGGTCCCGACGACGCGCTGCACATTCGGAACCTCGCCCAGCAACCACCAGGCAAGTCCGATGTTGAGGACGTAACCCATCGAAAGCAGCGGGTAGGCTTGGCTGACGGGCACGCGCGAAAGTCCAATGAGCCACACGAGAAGACTCAGTCCGTATGCGAACAGCGCAAACCAGAGTTGCGGGACTGTCATGAGCACCAACGCCCTGTTCCAGTTACCTCCGTCCTGGGCAACCAACGGTCCCGTGACCTGGGTGGCGGCCTTCAGTCCCAATTGGGCAAAGGCGTTCAGGATTACGCCAATCAGCAATGTCCCGAAATCTACCGGCCTCATAGACGACTCACCACCAACGTCTGGTTATCGCCGCCGATGACCTTGCCCTGCAACCCGCGGCTGCGCCATTCCTCCAGGATCGCCGGCGCTATAAACGCGACAGCATTCGTGGAGGTGTTCCAGTGGGCCAGGAAGGCGTCCGCATTCATCCCGAGCGACGGTTCCTCAGACAGCCCAAACTCCAGCTCACCTTCGAACGCGACGGGCGTCAGCGTGCGTTTCAGATAGGGAGACAGCGTCTCCCTATATTGGCCGATAGTGAACAATTCAGTCTGAGGTCCGATCAGAGGTTTGATCGTCATCACGAGTTTGTACGATGACCGTTCCGGTAGCTCAGTGTATGCGCTGAGCAGACACTGCCACCCCAGAATTGCGCTCGCAGCGGTAGCCCAGACGGCGGCGGCCGGAGGGGCGTCCCGCTTCCAGGTCGCCCAGACGCCATAGGCGCCGACGGTCAACGCTGCAATCAGCCAGTGAATCGCCGTCTGCGGGAAGAACCCGTACCGACGCATGGTGTAGACCACGAATCCTGCCGCCAGAACCGGCATCAACACGCCCGTGACCCGCGCCATTGTGCGTACGAACGTGGCGCTCGCGGCCATCCCGATCACCGCGGCCAGCGGGGGGAACATGGGCAGGATGTACGGCGCCAACTTTGACTCGGATACGGAGAAGAATAGCAGCGTAATTCCTGAGAATATCAATATAAATTTCAGGGGTTTAAATCCATTATTTCCACTAGGTTCTAACCAGGAGCGGCGCAGCGCCGCCGGTAAGGTCAGCAGCCACGGCAACGCTCCGATGGCCAACAGGCTCAGGAAGTACCACCACGGCTCCGTCCGCTTGTGCACCTTGGTCAGAAATCTCGCGAAGTGCTCATGGATGAAAAAGAACTGCGCGAACGACGGGTTACGAGCGCTGACGGCAACGAACCACGGCACGGTGACCAGCAGGAACAGCGGCAACCCCAACATCAGGTGCAAACGCCGCCACGGTCGCGCATCGCGCTCCACAACGGTGTAAGCAACAAGGGTCGCCCCGGTCAGTACGCCGACCACGATACCCTTACTGAGGACAGCTAGCGCCGCCGCAAGCCAAGCCAGCAGCATCCAGCGTCGCTCGCTGGACGAACCCTCAGGGGAGCTCTGTCCAAGTGCGAAAGCGAACACCGCGCCCGATAAGAGGAACGCAAAACCCGAGTCGAGGATGTTCAGGTGTGCAATGAGCTCGAAATACGGACTCACAGCCAGCGCCACCACAGCGGCAAATCCCGCCCCCTCCCCATACAAACGGGCGGTCCACCAAAAGACCAGCGGCAAGCAGAGGAACCCCAGTCCCACCGTCCACAGCCGCGCAGTCCACTCGCTGAAGCCGAACACTGAATAAACCGCCGCAGTCGCCCAATACTGCAGAGGCGGCTTCTCGAAGTATTTGAAACCGTTTAGACGGGGCGTAATCCAGTCGCCCGTCGCTGCCATTTCCCGTGGAATTTCCGCGTACCGTCCTTCGTCAGGATCCACGAGCGGACGAACAGGCATGGTTGCGAACCAGACCGCCGCAAGGACGATCCACAGCAACCATCCGAAGCTACGTTTCGGACGCAGCCCCTGCCCCACGTTCGTCATGTTTAAACCGGCCGGTTCGACCGCGCCTCAACGACTGCGGCTCAATTGTTGCCCATGGCGCGATCGCCAAAGCCTTCCTGGTTCACGTAGTACTGAATCGTACGGCGGATGGCGGTGTCGAGATCCGTCGTCGGTTTCCAACCCAGATCCCGCTTGGCCGCCTCGATCGCGGGCACGCGCACCTGGATGTCCTGGTAGTACTTGCCGTAGTACTCGCCCGCGGTCACATCGATGATCTCGGTGCTCTTTGCGTTCTCACGCAGTATCGGGAACTCCTGCGCGATGCGAATCGTGCGTTCCGCCAGATCACGAATGGACACGCAATTGTCCGGATTGCCGATGTTGAAGATGCGCCGGCTTGCACACCCATCCTTGTTCTCGAGTATCGTCAGCAACGCCTCGACGGCATCGTCGATGTACGTAAAGGAACGCTTCTGCCGGCCACCATCGACGAGTTTGATGGGCCGCTTGAACAGCACGTTGGACAGGAACTGCGTGAACACACGCGAGCTGCCTTCCTTCGGCTCCTCGACGTTGTCGAGGTTCGGGCCGATGAAATTGAACGGCCTGAACAGCGTGTAGTCGAGGTTGTCTCGCACGCCGTAAGCGTAGATGACACGATCGAGGAGCTGCTTGGACGCCGCGTAGATCCAGCGCTGCTTGTTGACGGGACCGTAGACGAGCGGGCTCGTCTCTTCGTCCAGCACGCTGTCCTCGGACATCCCGTAGATTTCCGAGGTGGAGGGGAAAATCAGACGCTTGTTGTACTTCACGCAATGCCGTACGACATCGATATTGGCTTCGAAGTCGAGCTCAAACACCTTCAGCGGATGAGTCACATACTGGGCGGGATTTGCGATGGCAACGAGCGGCACGACCACGTCGCATTTCTTGACGTGATACTCCACCCATTCCTTGTTGATCGTGATGTCGCCTTCGACGAAGTGGAAGCGATCCGTCGCGGGTAGATCCTTGAGCTTATTGTCCGAGAGATCGATGCCATAGACCTCCCACGGCCGCGTCCGCAGGATCGCGTTGGTCAGCGCGCTGCCGATGAAGCCATTAGCTCCGAGGATCATGATTTTCAGTGCCATTGCCGTCCTATCTGCCCT
>JAXDQF010000128.1:0-7980 GCA_034668025.1 Gammaproteobacteria bacterium
CCTGTACATTTTCCGCGGCCGACGCGGCGACAAGATCAAGGTTCTCTGGTACAGCCACGATGGTCTGTGCCTGTTCTACAAACGGCTGAGCGATGGAAGGTTTGTATGGCCGCAAGTGACGGAGGGCACGGTGGCCATGAGTGCAGCGCAATTGGCGATGTTGCTGGAGGGGATTGATTGGCGGCGACCGAAGCGCACGGCGCCCTCGCCACAGGATCCGGATCGCACGCATCCGACATCGACGTAGAGAAATATAACAAAACAAACACGACGAGCGTGCGCACCGCAAGGGCAGCGCGTATAATCCGCGCGTGCTCGACATCCACGCATTACCCAATGATGTTGAAGATCTGAAGCAGCTCGTGATCGCGCGTGAGGTCGCGCTGCAAGCCCAGCTGCGCGAGAAGCAGCAGCAGATCGAGCACCTGAAGTTCCAGTTAGCCCAGCTGCGGCGCGCCCGCTTCGGGCAATCCTCGGAAGCCCTCGAGAGCATCGGGCAGTTGCCCTTGAGCTTCGAGGAGCTGCAAGCGGCCGTGGCCGAAGCTGTGCGCGAGGCGCAGGGCCTATCTGAAGGACAAGCCCCGGCCCCGAAGGGTCAGCCTGTGCGCCGCAAGCAGCTACCCGAGCACTTCGAGCGCATCCGCGATGTGATCGAGCCGAAGGAATGCGTGTGCCCGGATTGCGGCGGCGCCTTGAAGGCACTGGGTAAGCCCGATGAAGCCGAAGTGCTGGAGGTCAAGACTGTCACCTTCACGGTGACGCGTCACATCCGGCCCAAAAAGCGCTGTTCGAAGTGCTCAACGATCGTGCAGGCACCGGCTCCTTCGCGGCCGATCCCGAAGAGCTTCGCCGGCGCCTCGCTGCTAGCGCTGATTTTGACGTGGAAGTACGGCTTTCATTTGCCGTTGTATCGGCAATGCCAGATTTTTTCCCACGCGGGGCTGACGATCAGCCGTACGACGCTCATGCAGTGGGTGGGAGCATCAAGTGCGCTGTTAGGTCCGTTGGTGGCGGCGCTGGCCAAGTATGTGTTGTCGGCACCGAACCTGAACGCGGACGACACGCCGATCAAAGTGTTGGCCCCAGGGACGGGGAAAACCAAGAGAGGACACTTGTGGACTTACGTTCGTGATGGGCGCCGCTGGAAATCCAGAGATCCACCGGCGGTGTGGTATCAATACTCGCCGAGTTGGCACGGCGCCTATCCGCAAAAGCATCTGGCGACCTACCGGGGAAAACTACAGGTGGATGCCTACGCGGGCTTTGATCCGCTGTTTGTGGCGCCGGCGCCGAATATGCCGCCACGCATCCTGGAGATCGCTTGCGCAGCTCATATGCGCCGCAAGTTCTTCGAGATCCACGTAGCGCTGCAGTCTCCCCTGGCCAAAGAGGCGCTCGATCGCTTCGGCGAGCTCTACCAGATCGAGGAGCAAATCCGGGGCCGTTCGCCTGAGGAGCGTCGCAGTGTACGCCAGGCGCACGCGGTGCCATTGCTGAACGCCTTCCATCAGTGGATGATCGAGAAACTCGGGCAGGTCGAGAAGAAATCCGAGCTGGCCGGTGCGTTCCACTATGCCCTGAACAACTGGGATGCGCTCGTGCGCTACACGCAAGACGGCCGTCTTGACATAGATAACAACACCGCAGAACGCTCCATACGTGGGATGGGAGTCGGCCGGCGCAATTACCTGTTCTTTGGATCGGACTCAGGCGGCGAGCGCGCAGCCATCATTTATGCGCTCGTCGAGACCTGTAAGCTCAACAACATCGATCCACAGTGTTATCTTCAGTACGTGCTCGAGCGCATCGCTGATCATCCGATCAATCGCATCGAGGACTTACTACCCTGGAATGTTGCCGACAAACTCAACTCACCACGCCAGGTGACACAGGTGTTAGCGGCCTGAAGATCCCATGAACAAACCACCCTCGCGTACCGCAGCCCTCGACAACATCCAGGCTTTCCTCGATGACTCACGCGGCCAGATCACGATCGGAGAGATCCCGCCGATCCGGCGGGCGGCGCTAGCCGCGCAGGGTAAGAAGGCTCGCGTTGCGCTCGTGTGCCGCGATGACGAAACCATCTCGGACCTACTGCAGCGGCTGGACGCCTCTCTGGGCAAGGCGATGGCGCAGAACACCGTCGTCGATGAAGTCCTCCCGGAAATCAAGCGTCGCCGCTCCCGCTGATACCGAGCTCCGGCACGGTCAATGGGCCAGGACCACACGCTTACGACTTTCGCCGCTTCCGAGATCTCAAATTGATTGATCCGCTGGAAGCGCGGTGACTACGTGGAGCGCCCATCATCCAAGGTGAGATGATCCATCCATCAACCAACAGACGTTAAATCCGTTGGTTGATGGATCGAAGCGGCGACACGTCCGCATCGCGGACACTGCTTGACGCCCGCGTTTCCCCACGACGTCAACGAAAGTACCTGCGGCGGCTGCCGAAGCTCACTTAGTATTCCGCGGCGGCGACCCGCGAGTCGCGGCGCTTACCGGACATTCGCGCTTGAACCGCAGTCGGTCATCTCGCCGTCACTCAGGACTCAATTAGGGGAGGAGAAGGGGTCTGGGCCTGGCTGTGGAGATCACTGCCACAAATCCGCTGCGTGCCTCCGTGCTACCTATGTGCTACAACCGGGATATAGCGAGTGGGCTTGAAAGAGGCGTAACCAATTGATTTAATTGGCTCCCTGGGTTGGAATCGAACCAACGACCAACGGATTAACAGTCCGACGCTCTACCGCTGAGCTACCAGGGAACACGGTAAGGATTCTCGAAGGCCGCGAATTCTCTAAAACGGGGCCGGGATAGTCAAGGCGATATCGTTGCACCGCGTGCGGAACACCGCCTCGCTCACCTCAGGCTCAGATTCTGACAGCGACCGGGGTGCGCCGCAGGTGACAAAGGTCACCTGTAATGGCGTCGCCACACATCAGGCGGTCTGAGCGACCGGCCGGCCCACTTCCAGCACGCGGCTCAGCCGCTCCATCGCCTTCTCCAGCGTCTGCATGCTGCAGGCGAAGGAGATGCGAATGTGGCCGGGGGCGCCGAAGCCCGAACCGGGTACCACTGCGACGCCGCCTTCGTTGAGCAACAGCTCTGCGAATTCGTTGTCGTCGCGACAGCCGAGGCCGGCGATCGCTCTGGAGACGTCGGCGAAGGCGTAGAACGTGCCCGCGCCCGGGAGGCAGCTGATACCAGGCAGAGTGTTCAAAGCGTGCACAACGTAGTCGTGTCGCGCCTTGAAGGCCTCATTCATCTTGGAGACGCATTCCTGGTCGCCGTTGAGTGCGGCGACGGCAGCCCGCTGCGAGATGCTCGAAGCATTCGAAGTTGACTGGCCCTGGATCGTCGCCATCGCCGTGATGATTTCCTTCGGACCGCCGCAATAGCCAATTCGCCAGCCGGTCATGGCGTACGCCTTCGAAACACCGTTGATGGTGATCGTGCGGTTGTACAACTCCGGAACGACTGTCAGCAGGCTGCAGAAGGGCTCGGAAGACCAATAGATCTTCTCGTACATGTCATCCGTGCCGATGATCACGCGGGGAAACTCGAGGAGCACATCGCCAAGGGCGCGCAGCTCGGCGCGCGTGTAAGCGGCGCCCGTTGGGTTGCAGGGGCTGTTGAGCAATATCAGGCGTGTCTTGGGGGTGATGGCAGCGGCGAGCTGGCGCGGGGTGATCTTGTAGCCTTGCGCGTAACCCGCAAACGGCATCACCGGCAGCCCGTCCGCCAGCATCACCATATCCGGGTAGGACACCCAATACGGCGCCGGAATCACTGCCTCGTCGCCGTGATCGAGGACAGCCATGCACAGGTTATAGATCGTCTGCTTCGCGCCGGAAGAGACGAGAATCTGGGAGCGGTCGTACTTGATCGCGTTGTCACGCTCGAACTTCGCGCAGATGGCGTCCTTGAGCTCGTTGATCCCGTCCACGTTGGTATAGCGGGTGAAGCCATTTTTGATGGCGTCGATACCGGCTTGCTGAATGTGCATCGGGGTATCGAAGTCGGGCTCTCCGGCGCCGAGTCCGATCACGTCCTTGCCTTCGGCCTTCAGTTTGGCGGCGCGAGCCGTTACGGCCAGCGTGGGCGAGGGCTTGACGCGCTGAACGCGTCGTGAAACGGGTAGGGTCACGAGGATTTCCTGTAGATCGCTTTAATTCGGACGGCGCGGCTATATTACGGGATCACACCGTTGCTCACCAATCTCGCGCTGCCCCCTCGACCCCGGCTGCCGCTGCACCCTTTAATTGGAACGAAATGGAACGCATCCCTTTCAAACTCGAAGCGAAATTTGAACCGTCGGGCGATCAGCCGCAGGCCATCGAGAAGCTGGTCGAGGGGATCAATGACGGCTTGGCGCACCAGACACTTCTGGGAGTGACGGGAAGCGGCAAGAGTGTGGGCTACGATGAGCCGCTGCTCATTGCCGAGTCGAAGGGCGGCGAGATCGTGACGCGCCTGGTTAAGGCGGGCCCCTTTATCGATGGCCTGATGGAGTCATCCGCCTCGACCTCGGTTGATCTGCCTGACACAGAGCGATTCTCAATCGCGGACCGCGCATTTCTCACGCCGGCCTACAATCCTGATCTCGGAACGACTGGCTGGTGGCCCGTTGCGGCATTGCTCCGGCATCGCGCACCGCCGCAAATGTTCCGGCTGGCCACGCACTGCGGTCGTGAGATCGAAGTGACGGGCGACCACAATTTCTGGGTGCTCCGGGGCGGCGTGCCGACGCTCATCAAGAGCGAGGAAGCACTCCCCACCGATTTCCTGCCGGTGCCGGATATCGTTACGGACCTGCACGAGAATTTGCAGTCCATCGACATCCTTCCGTACCTCGCCGAAACGCGCCTCTCCGTGTTTGCCGAGGAGCCGATCCTCGATTATGTGGCTGCGTCGGGTACTGACGGCTTTGTAACAGCGATGCGGGACGCAGGCCTCAACCCGGCGAGCAAGCTGCACGCTATCCGCTACGGAATTCGCGGCCGGGGTGTGAAGGTCCGCCACTTTTTGAACGTCCTTGCGAAAACGAACGGGTTGGGTGGCCGCTTCGCAACCTCCATGATTACCGTCGGCGGGAAAAGGGAGCACCACCGGCTGCCCGCGAGACTGGCTTTGTCAGACTCCACGCTCGCGCTGTTCGGCTTCTACGTCGCCGAAGGCAATTCGCAGGATAGATACTTCATCCTCGCGAATCGTCATCCGCTGATCCGCGCGAAAATCGAGAGCTCGCTCGGTGAGCTGGGCATCCCGTTTTTCGTTCGCGACTCGACCGACTACGCTATCTCCTCCACTGCACTGACATCCTTGCTCGCAAAGCTCTGCGGAAAACGTGCGCAAACCAAAAGGCTGCCGGAATTCTGGCCACGCCTGTCAAATCACTCCCTGGGCGTCTTGCTCCGAGCCTACTTCGACGGAGACGGCACCGTCGGCTCCTGCGGTGAGGTAATTGCTACTACAGCGAGTGATGACCTTGCATCCGACTTGGCTTACGCGCTGAAGCGATTTGGAATCCACGCTCGGCTGCGACGGACTTGGAAGCGAGCGACAAATTCAGATCATGAGGGCGCGATCTACACCCATGTAGTGATCTCCGGTCAGGCTGACCTTCGGCTTTACGCAGAGCACGTCGGTTTTGATCATCCGGAGAAACTGGCGCGGTTGGGCACGTTCCTACAGCGCCGCGCTGATACTAACGTGGACGTTGTTCCAATCGACCCATCTTCTCTCACGTCGCTTCGTGTTGGCGTTGGACTCACCAGAAAGCGACTGGCCGCATTGGCAGGCTGCTCGCGCCCCATGATCAGCCTGATCGAGAAAGGCACACGAAAACCGGGCAGGGCGCTGCTGCTGAGAATTCTGAAAGCCTTGGCGGCCGTATTTCGAAGCGCAACGGTCAGCGACTTTTCCTGGTGGATCCAATGGCGGGAAATGCAGTCCCTGTGCGCAGTCCGCTGGGCACGAATCAAAAGTGTCAGTCCAATTACCTACACTCATCCCTACGTTTATGATCTCTCGGTACCTGGGCCGGAGACATTTCTATCGGGCCGGGGTGGGGCGTTTGTCCACAATACGTTCTCCATTGCTCAGGTAATCGAGCGCGTGCAGCGCCCAACCATGGTGCTGGCGCACAACAAAACCCTGGCCGCCCAGCTCTACGGCGAATTCCGCGAGTTCTTCCCCCAAAACTCCGTGGAGTATTTCGTCTCGTACTACGACTACTACCAGCCCGAGGCCTACGTGCCCTCATCGGACACGTATATAGAAAAGGACTCGTCGGTCAACGAGCACATCGAGCAGATGCGCTTGTCTGCGACCAAAGCACTTCTCGAGCGTCCGGACTCGATAATCGTCGCCACCGTGTCGTCGATCTACGGTCTGGGCGACCCCAAAGCCTACCTGGCGATGATTCTGCACCTGGTCCGCGGCGACAAAACCGATCAGCGCCGTCTGCTGCGGCGCCTCGCCGATATGCAGTACACGCGCAACGAGCTCGACCTCACTCAAGGTACCTACCGAGTCCGAGGCGACGTCATCGATATCTTCCCGGCGGAATCCGAGCGTGAGGCCGTGCGGGTGGAGCTGTTTGACGATCAGATTGATGCCATCTCGTTGTTTGACCCGCTCACCGGCGCCATTTCGCGCAAGGTGCCGCGCTTCACCATCTATCCCGGCACGCACTACGTGACACCGCGAGAGCGGTTGATCGGGGCTGTCGACCAGGTGCGCGAGGACTTGCGTACTCGGCTCAAGGAGCTGCGGGATGCGGGGAAGCTGCTCGAGGCTCAGCGGCTCGAGCAGCGCACGATGTTCGACATGGAGATGATGAAAGAGGTCGGGTACTGCGCGGGCATCGAAAACTATTCGCGCTACCTGTCGGGCCGCGCTGATGGGGATCCGCCGCCGTGTCTGTTCGACTATCTGCCGAAGAACGCGATGCTGGTGATCGACGAAAGCCACCAGACCATTCCGCAGCTCGGTGCCATGTACAAAGGCGACCGGTCGCGCAAGGAAGTCCTCGTTGAGTACGGCTTCCGACTGCCGTCGGCGCTCGATAATCGCCCGCTCAAGTTTGAAGAGTGGGAGCGACTGGCGCCGCAGATGATTTTCGTGTCGGCGACGCCGGGCAAGTATGAGGCTGCGCACGCCGCGCAGACCGTTGAGCAGTTGGTGCGCCCCACGGGGCTGATTGATCCTGAGGTCGAGATTCGTCCTGTGGGTACGCAGGTCGATGACGTGCTGTCAGAGATCAACAAGCGCGTCGAAGTAAATGAGCGCGTGTTGATCACGACGCTCACAAAACGGATGGCAGAGGATCTCACCGAGTATCTGCACGAGCACGGCGTGCGCGTACGCTACCTGCACGCGGACATCGAAACGGTTGAGCGCACCGAAATCATTCGCGACTTGCGTCTCGGCAAGTTCGACGTGCTGGTTGGAATCAACCTGCTGCGCGAAGGTCTGGACATGCCCGAAGTGTCATTGGTGGCAATTCTGGATGCGGATAAGGAGGGGTTCCTGCGCTCGGACAACTCGCTCATCCAGACGATCGGACGGGCGGCGCGCCACATCAATGGTCGCGCGATTCTCTACGCTGACAGGATCACCGGCTCAATGCAGCGGGCGCTCGAAGAGACGGCCCGGCGTCGGCAAAGGCAGATCGAGTTCAACTTGGAGCACGGCATCACGCCGCGCGGAATCATCAAGTCGGTACAGGACATCATGGAAGGTGCGCGGTCATCTGCGCCGGGACCCGCCGGGCGCAAGAAGGGAGGCAAGAGCGAGATGACCGCACCTGCGGACATGCGGCCCGAGACCATCGTGCGGCAGATCAAGAAGCTCGAAGCGGAGATGTTCAAACGAGCGCGCAACCTGGAGTTCGAGCAGGCGGCTAAGCTGCGCGATGAAATTGATCGGTTGAAGCAGTTGGAGTTGGGTTTCCCGTCCAGCGCAGCGGGCTAG
>JAXDQF010000129.1:0-14009 GCA_034668025.1 Gammaproteobacteria bacterium
CGGGGTTTTCCCGCATCACCTTGGCGACCCGCTCAGCCCAATGGCGGACAGTGCTGATTTCGGGGCCGCTGACACGGAACTGCACCGGGAAACCCACGGGCGGCCCGTTTTCCAGCCGCGTTATGCGTGTGCGAATCGACGGGTAATCCTGGTGAAGCAGGTCATTCAACACCGGGATGAGCTTCTCCCGATCCTTCACGCTGTGAGCGGTCACCACAAATTGCGCAAAGTTGGGCGCGGCCAGCTGTTGATCCAGGGGCAGATAGAAACGCGGGGACCCGGCGCCCACGAAATCAATGAAATGATCAATCTCGGGCCGATTCGCCAGCGCCGCTTCCAGCCGCTGGGCCTGACGCAAGGTCGCCGAGAATGAAGCGCCTTCCGGCAAGCGCAGATCCACCAGCACTTCCGGTCGATCTGAGCTGGGAAAGAACTGCTGCGGCACCAATTTGAACGCCGCCAGTGCCACCACGAACAGTATCAGCGTGACAACCAACACCAGTATGCGGCGATCGACACACCAGCTGATCCAGCCGCGCAGTCGACGGTAGAAGCGAGTGTCGTAGACGTCGTGGTGCTCGTTTGTCTGTTTGTGCTCGTCTTTGTGGCCCAGGCCGCGGCGCGTCGGGTGCTCCGACAGTATTCGATAGCCAAGTAGCGGAATGACAATAACAGCCGCCAGCCACGACAACAGCAAGGCGATGGCGGAAACCTCGAAGATGGAGCGCGTGTATTCGCCGGTTCCGGATTTCGCCAGCGCGATCGGCAGAAATCCTGACACGGTGACCAGCGTGCCCGTGAGCATCGGGAACGCGGTACTGCTGTAGGCGAACGCGGCCGCGCGCAATCGACCGAAGCCCTGTTCGAGCTTCACCGCCATGGTTTCGACGGCAATGATCGCATCGTCGACCAGCAACCCCAACGCCAGAATCAGGGTACCGAGCGATACTTTGTGCAACCCGATACCAAACACATACATCAGCAGCGCGGTTGCAGCCAACACCAATGGAATGGAAATGACGACGACCATTCCGGTTCGGACGCCCAGGCTGATCAAGCTCACCAGAAGGACGATGCCGATGGCTTCCCCGACCGCTTCGACGAAGTCATCCACTGAATGGCTGACTGCCGTGGGCATGTCAGATACCTGAGTGAGCTTCAGACCTGCCGGCAGCGATGCGCGCAGCCGATCGGTTTCAGCTTGCATGGATTTGCCCAGCGCGATGACATCACCGCCGGGTCGCATCGTGATGCCGATTCCCAGCACGGCTTTGCCGTTGAAGCGCATGTACTGAGTGGGCGGGTCCGTGTAACCCCGTTTGATCACGGCGATATCTCCGAGCCGGATCACGCGCCCATTGACCCGAATCAGCGTGTCGCCGATTTTCTGTGCGTCCGCGAATTGGCCGCTCGGACGAACATAGACGCGATCCGCCGCGGTGGTGAAGACCCCCGACCCGGCAACAGCGTTCTGCGCGTTGACCGCATCCGCGATCTGTTGCGGCGTCAGACCGAGCTTCGCCAGTTGAACATTCGCTATCTCTACATAGATGCGCTGTTCCTGATCGGCGATAAAGTCGACCTTGTTGACGTTCGGCACACGCAGCAGCTCGGTTCTGAGGCGCTCTGCGTAGTCATGCAGTTGCGCAAACTCGAAGCCATCTCCCTCGAGCGCGTAGATGTTCGTATACACATCGCCGAACTCATCATTGAAGAACGGTCCCTGGATTCCCGAGGGCAGTGTGTTGGTGATGTCACCGACCTTCTTGCGCACCTGGTACCACGTATCCGGGACCTGTGACGGCGGTGCCGAGTCCTTGATGGTAAAGAAGAGAGTCGACTCGCCGGGGCGCGAGTAGCTGCGCAGGAAATCAACGTCGGGAGTTTCCTGGAGCTTGCGTGCGATTCGGTCAGTCACCTCCTCCTGCACCTGGCGGGCGGTAGCGCCCGGCCAGAACGTGCTGATGACCATGACCTTGAAGGTGAATGGCGGGTCCTCGGATTGTGCGAGGCGGCCGTAGGAAATGATTCCAAACAGTGTGATCAACGCGAGCAGGAAGATCACCAGCGGCTGGTGTTTGAGGGTCCAGCTGGAGAGATTGAAGTGGTGCGCCTCTTCCGCTGGCGTCGTCGCCGGCACCCCGGGGGGCGCTGGGGTGCCCAGCGTGGCGGTGGAATCCTGGCTCATCGGGCGCCCGCGGAGCCGATGTTGGCGGCGGTGGGGGCAGCGGCGTCTGCCTTGGGGTGGCTTGCGGAGGCGGGGCCTTCGATGTTGCCCTCGCCGTCGAACAGAGGTCTGACGGGTCTGACATGTTGGCCGGCGTAGACTGTGTGGACGCCCGCCAGTACGACGACATCGCCATCGTTCAACCCGGCGGTGACTACTGATGTGTGATCGGTGTAGCTGCCCACTTTGACGGGTCGCAACTGGAGGGTTGATTCATTGCCTGCGATCACCCAAACGGCGGGACCGCTGTCCTGGTGGAAGATCGCGGTGGCCGGCAGGGTGTAGATCTGTTGCTGCGGCGGCTGGGTGTTGCCGCCTGGAGGCGCAGTGTTGCTACTCGAGTGTGACGCCGCCGTAGTGGAAACCGTCGCGCTGGCGGACGCCGAGCTGGTGATTGGCGCGAGAGTCGCGTCGCCAGTCATTCCGAATCGCACCGCCTCCGGGGGTCCTGCCATGCTCAGTTTCACCCGATAGGTTCGGCTCTGCGGGTCCGCGGCCGGTGCGATTTCACGCACGTGTGCCTCGAATTGCCGGCCGGGCAGCGCGGGAAAGGTAATTTTCGCCGCCTGGCCAATGGCGATTCGGCCGAGGTCGCTCTCGGCGGCATCGAGGATGACGTCGGTATCGCCAATCCAGGCAAGGCCGTAAACGGCCTGGCCGGCGGACACGACCTGACCCGTGTCAGCGTTTTCACTCGTGATCAAACCGTCGTGATCGGCGACCAACGTGTTGTATTGCAGGTTGTTGCGCGCCACGACGAGTTGCGCCGCGGCCTGATCCCGCCCGGCCAACGCCGCGGTGAAACTATCCTGGGTCTGCTCGAGCTGGTTGGCCGCAATCAGATTGGCCTCGCTCTGCGCTTTATCGCGGTCGAGCTGCTGTTGGGCGTACACGAGGCGGTGCTCCGCAGCGTCCAGAGCGGCCTTGGCGCTGACGGCCTGCTTTTGAGCATCCACCGGATCCAGCTGCGCGATCACCTGACCCTGCTTGACGGCATCGCCGAGCCGGACATTGCGGAGGATCACCTTGCCGGGAACACGAAACGACATCGTGTTCGAGTAGCGCGCGGTGACCTCGACGGGATAGCGGACGGGATCGGCCCCGCCGGTCCGCGCATCGGGGTGAACCGGGAGAGCGACAACCACCGCGGGTGGGGGTGGAGGCGCCGGGGCGCGACCGCAGGCAGCGATCGAAAGCACCATTGCGGCGGCCAGAAATTTCATTCCGCTAACAAAGATTCTTCGCATCACAGCCCCACCTGCCTTCGGGAACACGCTCGATACACTCTAGTATTCAGATACACTAATGTATCCTGATACTTCGACGTATTCCAATACGAGGCGCCGGCGTGGTAGACTGCTGCGGATGACCCGAAAACGCCTGAGCAGGGAGGACAGCCGCGAGCAAACGACGCAACGCCTGCTGGATGCCGCCCAGAAGCTGATTGCCCGTAAAGGGTTGGACGCAGCGAGTGTGGAGAATATTGCAGCCGCCGCCGGTTATTCGCGGGGCGCGTTCTACTCGAACTTCAGCAGCAAGGACGATTTGTTCATTGAATTGCTGCGGCGCGACCATCAAAAGGGGATGGCGGAGCTGAATGCGCTGCGGATGAGTGAGGTGTCGATCGACGAGGTTCAGCAGCGCGCACGCGACATCTACGGGCAGATGTTCCGCGACAACGAATCCTTCATGAATTGGACGGAGGCCCGCATGCTGGCCGCGCGTGACGCCCGGTTCCGGGCCAAACTCGAGGCGCTCATGGCGGAAAAGCGCGGCCAGATCGCTACCTTCATCCAGTATTTCCACGACCGCGTGGGTGTGCCCCCCGCGCTGCCACCCGAGAAAATGGCCATGGGCTTCATGAGCCTCGCCGAGGGCGTGAAGCTGTTCATGATGTCGAGTCCCACAGAGATGACCCCGCCCACTGCGGAGGCGCTCCTGAGTCTATTCGTGGACTCGATAATGAAGCTGGCGCGGCAGGAAGCCGAATCAACTTCCGGGAAGTGAGGCAGACGTCCCGATCGTCTCGCTTGCCCAACGGATAATGGGGTCCAGACGCGGAGAGCACAGCGCCAAACCCTGCTCGAACGTGACCCAGCGCCACTCGTTGTGCTCGGCGCGCCCTAGCTCGGGTCGCACTGGAAGCGTCACGGCCTCCGTCGAAGTCTGCGCGACGTAGTAGCGTGCGATTTTCTTGTGACTGTAAGGGGCGGTCTCGCGGTAGACCTCACCCCAGCGGAATTGCAGCGAGTCGATCAGCGTTTCTTCCTTGACCTCACGAATCGCCGCCTGCAGCGGCTGCTCGCCGCTTTCGACCAGTCCCTTGGGAAAATCCCAGTTGCGATAGGCGCGCAACATCAGGAAACGCCAGGAGCCCTTGAGGTCCCTGACGACGACAACTCCCGCCGATAACCTGATCGACATGCCTCAGGATAACGCAACGGCGGGAGCCAGCGTCAGCTGAACGGGTCTCAGGCGGCTGCTCGTGCCTCAGCGGCAGCGTGGTCGGCCGCATCCTCGAGTACACGCGCCACTGCGTGGACAGTTGCAGCAATGCGGACCGCACTCTGCACTGCTTCGCGACCCATTTCATGCTTGCGCAAGGTGCGCTCGTGGGAGGCAACACAGGTGCCGCAACCGTTGATCGCGGACACGGCGAGCGACAGAAGTTCGAAGTCCTGCTTGTCGATGCCAGGATTGCCGATGACATTCATGCGCAACCGCGCCGGCATCTGTGCGTACTCCGGATCCTCAACGAGATGCAGGAACCGATAGTAGATGTTGTTCATACCCATCACGGCAGCGGCAGACCGCGCGCCGTTTACATACGCAGCATCGAGATGAGCTGCAGCAAGCGACTCGATGTCACGTGTGAACGGAAGGTTGCGAGAAGCGATGGCAGAAGCCAGCGCGACCGCCCAGATCTGCTTCTCAGTCAATCCCGGGGCACCCGTTGTTGCGAGCACGCTTCCGAGGTTGAGTTTCAGATCGCGAGCGTAGTCTGGAATCGCGTCGCGAATAGTATCGAGAGTGGCCATAACAGCTATCTCCAATCCGGCGCTTGCGCCGGCTAAATGTTGCGGGTCGCCTCGACGGGGACGCCCAGTCCCGCAGGAAAGTTGGGCGCAGCCCATGAGAATACGGGGGATGGGGTCTCCCCCGCCGGGTGCCCAGCACCCTCACCTTTCAACGGTGCAGAACGTAGCCTTAGGCGGCCTTCAAAGTGTCCTCGCCCTGCTTCCAATTGCACGGGCAGAGCTCGTCCGTCTGAAGAGCGTCCAACACGCGCAGGACTTCTTCCGGGTTGCGGCCGACGTTGAGATCGGTCACGTAGACGAAGCGAATGACACCCTGCGGATCGACGATGTACGTCGCGCGCTGTGCCACGCCGGCCTCGGGATCGAGAATTCCGAGCTGGGTGGTCAGTTCACGCTTGATGTCGGCCAACATCGGGAAAGGCAGGTTCTTCAACTCGTCCTTATCGCGACGCCAGGCCAAGTGCACGAACTCGCTGTCGATGCTGACGCCCAGGATCTGCGCGTCACGGGCCTTGAATTCCTTATCGAGCTTGCCGAACGCGGCAATCTCGGTCGGGCACACGAACGTGAAGTCCTTGGGCCAGAAGAAGACGACCTGCCACTTGCCCTGGAAGCTGTCCTGGGTGAAGGGCTGGAAGGCGTTCTTCAGATCGCTGGAAACCACGCCGGTGAGGGAAAACTGCGGAAATTTCTGTCCAATGCTCAACATGCTTAAAAACTCCTGAAAGGATGAGGTCGTCGGGTTCTCCCCCGCGGATGAGCAGCATCTTGCCGCTCTGCGCTCTATAGTTCCAATCGATTGATATGATAGGATCGATAGATTCCGTATATGAGCAAGTGAAGACCATGAGCCAAGGTGTCGATATCAAGCTGAAGGATTTGCGTTACCTGGTGGCGGTGGCTGATTCGCGCCATTTCGGGCGCGCGGCCGAGAAATGCTTTGTCAGTCAGCCCACGTTGTCGGCGCAGCTGAAGAAGCTCGAAGACTATCTGGGGGTGCAACTGATTGAACGCCAGCCCAAGAACGTCTCGCTAACTGAGGCTGGAGAACAAATCGTGGCGCGCGCCCGGCGGATGCTGGAGGCCAGCGAAGAAGTCGTCACTCTGGCGCGAGCGCATCGCGATCCGCTCGCGGGGCGCTTACGGCTGGCGCTGCTGCCGACGATCGGGCCGTATTTGCTGCCGCGGGTTTCGCAGCCGATACGTAAGGCGTTGCCGCGGCTCGAGCTGCGCCTGTATGAGTATCAGACGGAGCAGATTCTGGAGAAGCTCGAGGCAGGGGAAATTGACTTGGGTGTTCTGGCACTGCCTATAGACGTGGACGGTTTTGAAACTCGGGAGCTGTATACGGAAGCCTTCGTGGTTGCAATGCCGGATCACCATCGTCTGGCCAAACGTGACAGCGTGAAGGTCGACGATTTGAACGGCGAGACTTTGCTGCTCCTGGAAGACGGGCATTGCCTACGCGACCAGGCGTTAGAGGTATGCAGCCGCGTAGACTTGCACGAGAAGCAGGACTTTCGCGCTACGAGCCTCGAGACGTTGCGACAAATGGTCGCGACAGGAGCGGGAGTTACGTTGTTACCTGAGTTGGCGAGTCGTGGGGCTTACGGCCATGCGCGCGGTGTGACCATACGACCTTTTACGCGACCCGCTCCCGTGCGGCACGTGGGTGGTGTTTGGCGAAAGACGAGCGCGCGGCGACCGGCAATCGATGCCATGTGCAAGATCATCACTGACCATGCCAAATAGCCCAGGCTAAACTAGTGGGCATCCGCGGATGGCGCGGCGGCTCGGGGCGCGACTGTTTTGCGCATCAGCGGGACCAACAATGTGGCCACCACAAAGCACAGAGCGATCAGTAGAAACGCATCTGAATAAGTGAGCACCTGGGCCTCGCGGTATGTCAGGGACCAGAGTCGTTGCAGCGCCAGGGTGTCGCCGTGCCCTGCATCGCCTGAGAAAGTACCCACATAGTGGCCGCCTACCGAGCTCAGCAAATTCACGGTGGCGGGATTCGCTGCGGTCAGGTGTTCCGCCAACCGCAGGAAGTGCAGGTTGGTTCGGTCGTTGAGGATGGTGCCGCAGGCGGCGATGCCTATTGCGCCCCCCAGATTACGCATGAGGTTGAACAGGCCGGAGGCCAGCTTCAATCGTTCGGGAGCGAGTCCTCCCAGCGTCAGGGTGACTGTGGGAGCGATGGCGAATTGCTGCGCAAAGCCCCGCAGAGCCTGCGGGAACAGGAACTCCCGCCAGCCCCAATCGTGGGTGACGGGCGTGAAGTTCCAGATACCGACTGCAAAACAGGCCATCCCCGCCATCAGCAGCCAACGTAGATCGATTCGACGCGCGCAATACGCATAGACGGGTATCGCCATCAACTGGAATATGCCGGTAGAGAATACCGTCCAGCCGATTTCCTCGGCGCTGAAGCCGCGGACCCGACCCAGAAACAACGGTGACAGGTAGATGATGGAAAAGATTCCGAGGCCGGCAACGAAGGAGAAGAAGCAACCGAGAGCGAAGTTGCGGCTCTTCAGAGCGCGCAGATCAACCACCGGCTGGGCGTAGGTCAGGCTGCGCCACACGAATGCGACTCCACTGAGCCCGGCTATCCACGCTGTCATGCGAATCGTGGGGTCGCCAAACCAATCCCAACGCGGGCCTTCTTCCAGTGTGTATTCGAGACAGCCGAGAAAGGCCGCCATCAACACCATGCCCAGGTAGTCGGCGCCGCGCAGCAACCCCAGGTTGGGTTTGTCGATACGCACCAGGATGGGCACCATGACGGCAACAAAAATTCCCGGGACCAGGTTGATGAAGAACAGCCAATGCCAGGAGTAGTTGTCAGTAATCCAACCGCCGACGGTGGGACCCAGTGTCGGGGCAAGCGAAGAGAGTGCGCCGATACATGCAGCTGCGATCACCACCCGCGGTCCTTTGAAGAAGGCGAAGGCGGCGGTAAACGCGGTGGGAATCATCGAGCCGCCCAGGAATCCCTGCAGGGCGCGGAACACGATCATGCTTTGGATGTTCCATGCCCAGCCGCATAGCAGGCTCGTGAGCGTGAAGCCCGCCGCAGACACGCAGAACAGCCAGCGTGTTGACATCACGCGGGAAAGCCAACCTGACAACGGGATGACGATGATTTCGGCGATCAGGTAGCTGGTTTGAACCCAGGAAAGCTCGTCCGCGCCGGCGGACAGGCCGCCGCCGATGTCTTTCAGGGAGGCGGCCACGATTTGGATGTCGAGCAGTGCGATGAAGAAGCCTACGCACATAACGGCGAAGGCGAAGATTTTTTTGCCTTCGGAGAGCTCGCCGGGGGCCGCCGCTGTGGCCGCCGGCGGTGTCGGAGCAGATGTTAGGGCTGCCGATGGCAGTGCTAGTGTGGTGGTGGCCATGGCGGCCTAGTTGGCGGCGAGGGCGGCTGGGGGTAGCGTGTGGCTGGCGGCTGCGGGCGTCGCGGTGGGGCTGATCGCTGTTGATCGGCTGGCTGCTCGCGCGCCCTCGGTTAACCGCATGTCAACCTTGGCGACAACCGACAGGCCGGGGCGGAGCTGGCCCAAGGCTGATGCGTCGCCGTCTAGCACTACACGCACTGGTACACGCTGCACAATCTTCGTGAAGTTGCCGGTCGCGTTTTCCGCGGGCAACACACTAAACACTGCGCCGGTCGCGGGCGCCAAACTGGCCACGTGGCCGCGGAAAACCTGTCCTGGTAGCACGTCAGCTTCAACAACGACAGTCTGGCCAGCGCGCATATGCGCCAACTGACTCTCCTTGAAGTTGGCGTCGACCCACAGACCTCGGGCAGGCACCAGTGACATGAGCTGGGCACCGATGTTCGCGTACGACCCGGCGCGCGCACTTCGGTTACCTACGGTGCCGTCCATCGGTGCACGCAACTCGGTATAGCTCAGATTGAGATCGGCCACGTCGCGGTCCGCCTTGGCCTGCGCCAACGCGGCGGCAGCTTGTTGGCTCTGCGAATCGATGACGTCCAATTGGCGCTGTGAGGCAGCCAATGCGGCGCGAGCCCTGGCGCCTGACGCAATAGCGTTTTTGTAGTCGGCGTCCGCTTTCTGGGATTCCTGCAGTGACACCGCAGACAGCTTCTCCAGCCGCCGATATCGGACCTGGTCCTCTTGGGAGCGCTCGATTTCAGCGTCGGCGGAATTGATTCCGGCCTGCGCCTGAGCGATGACGGCCTCCTGCAGATGACGGGTGGCCACCAGGTTGGCGATAGCGGCCTCTTGTGCGGCTACCGCCGCCACGGCGCGGGCGCGCGCGGCGACATAGTCACGATTGTCCAACTCCACCAGGACGTCGCCGGCATGGACAGTCTGATTGTCGGTGACGGCCACGCGGGCAATGAAGCCACTCACCTTGGGCGCAATTACTGTGATGTCACCGCCAACGTATGCGTCGTCGGTGCTCTCAATGAATCGCCCAACGGTCCACCAGTGGTAACCGAACGTTGCCGCCGCGACGGCAATGATGAGCGCTGCGCCTGAGATGATGAGTGCCTTCCGTGAAGGAAGGCGAAATGGCCGACCGGCAATGTCGCCAGCAACTCCAGCACCCGATGCACTCGCGGCGGCTGGGGTAATTCCGCCGTCTACCACCACGCTATTCATATAGAGCTCCGGGCTTACGCGAGGCAGCAACTTCGGCTGCGCGTGCAAGTCGTTGGCGCATTCGTTCCCCAGCCGCGGGTCCGGGGACCAGGGAAAAGCCACCGCCGGGTATCCGACGGCCAGTGATGCGATCAACGACGATGGGGTCGGCGATCGTGCCGGTCTTTGAGTCGGCGAGCAGAACGCTGGCGCCCTCAGGCGCGAAGTGCTTGTTGCCCCAGGCAAGTAGCGCGACGAGTACCGGCCGGAAGTCCCGGCCTTTCTCGGTGAGGACGTATTCGTAGCGGGGTGGCTTATCGCTGTACCGCTGACGCTCGAGGATCCCGTCCTTCACCAGGCCGTTCAGGCGCCGAGTGAGCATGTTCGGCGCAATATCGAGGCTTTTCTGGAATTCATCGAAGCGTTTCAGGCCATAAACGGCGTCACGAATAATCAGGATGTTCCACCATTCACCTACCCTTTCGAGGCTGCGGGCGATGGGGCACTGCGGGTTGCCGGGGAGTTTCTCTTCCATGGACGGCAAGATAGGATAGTCACTATCATTTTGCAAGTCACTAGTCTGCAAGCACGGCGCCGGCGCCCTAAGCCAATGTCACCCGAAGGGGTCTGGCATAATTTCCGGCCTTGCCGAGGAGCCGCATTTGCCCCGGAGACACACTTGAGAGCGCCCCACGCCCGTCTGGGGGTACCGCTCAGCTTGCTCGTAGCCCTGGCGCAGGCGCTCCCGTCGGCCGCACAGCCCGCGGCTCCAGTGTCGCGGGCCGGGCCCGCAGCGACGCGCGCGCCAGCAAACAACCAAACTTTGGTGGCACAGGACGCCTGGGTACGGGCCACGCCGGGCGTGGATATGGCGGTGGCGTACCTGACGTTGCGGAACGCAAGCGCGTCCGCCGTGACGGTCACTGGTGTTGAGTCGCCGATTGCGGGCCACGCGATGATCCACGAAACCAAGGTGGAGGGGGGCCAGTCAAAAATGCGGCCGCATGAGCAACTGGTCATCGCACCCGGAGCGACGATCAAACTCGAGCCCGGTGGGCTGCACGTGATGCTCCACGATCTGAAGCAGCCACTGACTGTCGGCCAGAAAGTGCCGCTCGTCATCCGGTTGGCAGGTGGCGAAACAATTCAGGCATCCGCTTTAGTGCGGCCGTTGGGCGCGGAATGAGATCCGCGGTTTGACCCAACAGCACTCGCTGCCGGATCACGTCACTCCATACGACAAGTTCGCGTGGAGCGACACTGACATGGAGCACCTGCTCGTCAGCGGCGAGTACGGGCGGGAGTTGGCCGCCTATTTTGGTGAGCGCGAATACAAGGATCTGCAGGAGTTGGCACGACGCGCGGCGGCTGCGCCCCTCGTTGACGATGCAATCCGTGTGTTTGTCGTACCCGGAATCATGGGCTCGCAGCTTGGAATAAAGCGCGAGCCACCTTTGCCGCACGATATTCTCTGGCTGGACCCGATCGATATACAGATCGGGCGCTTGTCGTCGCTGCATTTGTCGGCGGGTGCTCCCATTGTTCCGCTGGGCGTGGTGCTGTACTCCTATCTCAGGTTGAAGTTGAATCTGCGCGCCAGCGGGTTCTCGCCGATTCTGTACGACTACGACTGGCGGCGCGGAGTTGACGAGCTGGGAGCCGCGCTGGCCGAGCGAATACGCAACGAGCCGAGCGACCGCATCATGATCGTCGCTCACAGCATGGGCGGCCTGGTCAGTCGCGCGGCGCTGACTCAGCCGGGCATGAGTAATGTCGAGCGACTGGTCCTGCTCGGCACACCCAACTTCGGATCCTTCGCACCCTTGCAGGCGCTGCGCGGAACGTATGCGGTAGTCCGCAAGATTTCGAGCCTCGTCAGCACGGGTTCGCCGGAGTCGCTGGCTGGGAAGATTTTCAACACCTTCCCCAGCCTGTATCACATGCTTCCTTCCGCCGAGTGCAACGGCTGCGCCAACCTTTTTGATCCCGCCGAGTGGCCCCGTACCGGCCCCCGACCCAACAGGACGCTGTTACGGAACGCGCGAGATATCCAGAGCAAGCTCGTACAGGCGGATGAAAGGATCTGCGTTGTAATTGGAGTTGGACAGGAAACGGTAACCGCAGTCGTCAAACGCAAGGACGACTTCATCTACACGATCACCCGACATGGCGACGGGACCGTGCCAGCGGTCAGCGCGGGTTTGCCAGGGGCGCGCAATCACTACACGTCGGCCGCGCATAGTGATTTGACGAGAGATCCCACTGTGGCTGCAGCGGTCACGGAGTTGCTTCTGACCGGCACGACACAGCGGTTGCCCTCGAAGTGGAAGAGCAAGAGCGTCGCCCAGGCACAGATCAGCGATCAGCAGTTGCGGCGCATGCACAGGGAGAAGGTAAATTGGGCCGCGTTGGAACCAGACCAGCGGCGGGAGTTCCTCGAGAACCTCAATGAGCCGCCAAAGCTGGAATTGAAGGCGCCGGCGGCTCCGGCAAAAAAATCTGCCAAGCGGCGCAAAGGCGCACGTTGACTGGCGCAACGATTGTCTGGTTTCGACAGGACCTGCGCCTCAGAGACAACCCGGCGCTGCACGCGGCAGCCGCAACAGGTCAACCTGTCATACCCGTTTACATCTGGTCTCCCGAAGAAGAAGGCGAATGGGCGCCGGGCGCAGCGTCGCGTTGGTGGCTGCATCATTCACTGGCGGCACTCAGCAAAGACATCGAGAGTCGCGGCTCCCGGTTGATACTCGGACGGGGCCGAGCGCTCCCCGTCCTCAAAAAGTTAGCCGCCACAACCGGCGCCACAGCCATACACTGGAACAAACGTTATGAACCGGCCGCCGTGAAATGCAGCCGCGCGGTCGCAGAGGGTCTGAAAAAAAGCAGCCTGCGCACGTTGGAATTCAACGGCTCGCTGCTGTCAGATCCCACTCAATATCTGAATAAGACGGGCAAGCCCTACCAGGTCTTCACAGCTTTCAAACGGGGTCTGTTGCACGTGCTGGATCCAGGGCTCCTTCTGCCACTGCCGCGAAAGCTACCCGAGCCGAGAAGTTGGCCGAAGTCGAAGCCCCTGAAGTCACTCGGTCTGCTGCCGAAGATTCCGTGGTTCCAGACCCTGGAAGCTCGTTGGCATCCGGGTGAGAAGGGCGCACAGACGAGCTTGAGGCACTTTCTGCGTAAGCCCGTCGAGGACTACGCCCACGCGCGCAATAATCCCGCGGTGAAGGGCACTTCCTCCTTGTCACCGCATCTGCATTTTGGGGAGATCAGCCCCCGGCAGGTCTGGCACGCCCTGGGGCCTCGCGGCCGCAACTCGATGTTTCTGAGCGAGATTGTCTGGCGAGAGTTTGCCTATCACCTGTTGCACCACTTTCCGCATACGCCGACCAAACCGATGCACGCCGAATTCGCCAAATTCCCATGGAGGCGAAACGCGCGACTGTTGCATGCCTGGCAGCGAGGAATGACCGGCATTCCGATGGTGGACGCGGGGATGCGCGAGCTGTGGGCCATGGGCTGGATGCACAATCGCGTTCGGATGGTTGTCGCCTCGTTCCTGGTCAAGAACCTGCTGATCGGGTGGCAGGAAGGCGCGCGCTGGTTCTGGGATACACTGGTGGACGCGGACCTTGCCAACAACACGTTGAATTGGCAGTGGGCGGCGGGATGTGGTGCAGACGCGGCGCCTTACTTTCGGATCTTCAACCCGGAAACGCAGGCGAAGCGCTTCGATCCTGACAACGAATACATCCGCAAGTGGGTGCCGCACGAAGGGTATCCTGGGCCGGTGGTGGATTTGAAGAAGAGCCGAGAAGCGGCGCTCGATGCGTACGTAACAATGCGGCGGGCGCGTCTGAAGCAAGTAGCGAGGTAGCACTATGGCAGCCAGCGGGGCTATCGACGAATTCAGCCGACTCGTGCCCGATGTTCCGCAACTCGTGCGGGTCACAGTACGCCTATTGACTGCGTTGTTCATTGGTACTGCCATCGGCTTACAGCGCGAGCTGACACATAAACCTGCCGGACTGCGCACGCACATGCTTCTCGGACTGGGTACCGCTTTGTTTATTGTCGGCGCAGCCGAAGCCGGCATGGCCGTGGACGCACTGTCGCGGATCGTGC
>JAXDQF010000130.1:0-11928 GCA_034668025.1 Gammaproteobacteria bacterium
GACCTTCCCGGTGTCTGGAGTGATTGGTTATGTTGTCATGGTCTAGGCAAGTCGGCAGCCCGAACCGCACGTAGCACCTCGCGGAAGACGTCGTCGAAGGACGGAAGCTGGCTCATCTGGTGGGCGAGGCGAGCACTCCAAAGCCGCCGCAGGCGATCTTCCTTGGCGGCGATTGCCTGCTCCATGCCAGCAACTACACGTTGCCTCAGAGCCAGCTTGGTATCGAGTTCAGTACGCAGCTCGGCAATGCGCAGGTCCGTCGAGCTGAATAGATACCAGAGGTCATATAGGTCACGCGGCTCGTTGCGTGCGCGATCGCTCAGCGCCAGTAACTTCTCAACTAGGACCTCTTCGATGGCATAGACCTTCAGGGTCGGCCCATCGGGCAGGTCGTTGAAGCCTTCGTAAATGCGCTGAATCGGTCGGTCCTGCAGTGGGAAACATAGGACCTCGTTGATGGTGATGTCGACCTTTACGTCGTTCGACGCCGGCAGCGGCCCTTGGTAGCGCAAATAGAAGGTGTGGCTGTTGTGATGACCGTGGCGGTCTTGGCGGTCGAAGGCGATGCGCAGCCCGCACGCAGCTTCAACTGCTGTGTAGATCTCTTCCAAACCGGCCAATATCTCTTCGAGGGTGATAGCGCGAGTTAGCGTGAAGTCCAGGTCCTCCGAGAATCGGTAGTCTTCGAACCAACATCGTCGTAGCGCTGTTCCGCCCTTGAAGGCCAGCACGTCGCGCAGTGAATGGTTGGCGAGGCCGGTCAGAAACCAGGACAGCACGTAGTCCCGTTCGATGATGGCCTCAGGAATGCGTCGCCCACCGGCGGACTGCAGGGTATTCGAGATGAGTGAAATGTTGCGCTGGGGGATCATCAGCCAAGCCTCACAGCATCCAGTTCTTCAGATGTCACATTGAGTTGCAACCGCCAGCGCGAGAGGTAGGAGCCCTCGGCGGGCAGCAACGGATCGAGACGTTGGTAGGTTGCCGTCAGGTTGCCGCGCAACAACTCCAACACTGAGGCATCGGCTAGGCCGTAGTGCTCCAGCAGATAGCCGAGGCGTCGCGTTACGGCGCCCACATCGAGGCGTCGCGCATATTCCATCAGCTTGTCGACTTTCAGCTGAGTACGCTTCATCCACAAGCCCTTTGCGACTTCAGTGATGCCGCCGGCAAATGCCGGATGACGGAGGCCGTCAATTATCGTGCGCTCCATGTCGCTGATCATCACGAAGCGCTCCTTGTCGATCCAATACTTCATGACTCCGAATTCCTGTTCAGCGGTAATGTGTATGAATCGGAAGTCATAGCCGCCGACAGTTTGCGGACGCACGCGGCGCGTACACGACACATAGATGGTGAAGTTTGGCTGCGTCACCATACGATGCAGTTCGAGGGCAGTGCCATGCGACAGAAAGTAGGGCGCCGCACCGGCGAGTTCTCGCGCGATCAGGTAAGGGCTGTCGATGTGCTCGGTAGCCCGGCCCAGCTCGAAGGGCACTAAGTTGTACAAGCCTGGTTTCAGTCGTGTCAGCAGGCCGCGCTGCTGGGCCTTGTGCACGAGGTTGCGTGCGGCCGCAGGCGACAGGCCGGTAATTGAGCCGACGTCCGCCAAGGTGAACGTTGACCGGCGCCGCTCATTCAGCTCGGTGAAGAGCTGCGCGGCACGCGGGCCCAGCGTCTTTGTATGCGGATGATATTTTGTGCTCAATCTGACTCCTAATCAGATACGTATTGCACGCATAATATAATCGAAATTATATCATATGGCAAATACGTTTCCGATCAAGATATAAGTTGAGCGTAAGATATAATTACAATCGCACACCGCTAGAATAGCCCCATAAACTGGCAGCCACCATGCGGAATTTGGGGCCTATTCCGGTGGACCGGTGACGATGTTTCGCCGCGGTCCCGCTTGGCCTGCACGATCGAACCGTCGGCCCGCAGCACGTTGCCGGGAACCTTCTTCGTCACTTCCTGCAAGAGTCGCTGTGCATCTGCATGCTGCTCGCTCGACGAGCGCACTTCACCAAAGTGAATGGTGATTGCATCGTTGGCGCTGATGACCGCGTGGATGATGCAAATGCCGATAGCGTTTCCGTATTCCTTGTCTCCCAGTGTGAGGAGCGTCCGGGCACTCTCCATGAGGTGCGTGGATACCTGCCAGTAGTCTGCAGCACGATGACGGGCTGCGAGGTCCGCGCGACCGCCGCCGTCTACATCCGCAGGCTCGACGTGGCCGGGTGTGTGCCACTTTTTGTGCGCACACACCCGTCGCGAAATATTTGCCTGCCGCGAGAACGAACCCGAATTGGGGGATCGCCGCGTCTCCGGGCTGACGCGGCACGAGCCCGGTGACGATTACCTGGCGCCAGTCAACGCATATTTGATGAGCTGCCCCATCGTCAGGTGTCGCCCGCCAATCACTGGCTCCCAGTTCGGATCCTGTTGCAGGTAGGAGTGACCGTCGCCATATACCAGGCCGATCAGTGTTTCGGCGACGATGCGCCCACCCATCGGCCCCAGCGTCACGGGCTCGTTGTCGCCCTGACTGCCCGGCTTCGAAGCGCGCTTGAACCAGTAGTGCTGCGCCTCCGCGAGGGTGTAGTACCAGAGCGGAGCGTTATCCGCGAACGATGGATCGATCTCGACGATGGGTCTTGCGGTCTTCCACTCGTCGACGATCGACTTTCCGACCTTCAGATCCCTGTCGTGAATTACGTTCAGGCCCATTGCTCGCGCCACGGCCTGGCCGCTCGGCATCTGCAAGGAAAGGCCGCGTAGCAGGTTGCGCGCGGCAAGGTTGGCGGGGTCGTTGACACCATCCACCGGTTCGCCTTGCATTTGCTTGATAGTCAACGGCGACGTGAGCTGCACTGGCTTCGAGAACTCCGGCAGGAAGCCGAGCGGGTTCACCAGTGATGTATCGATCTTGTAAGCCGGTTGCGAGCGCTGCATGCCACCCTTGGTGCCGGAGCCGTCCGTGTCGAAGAAGAGACTCCAGTCGATCGCCCACTGCGTCGGGAACTCGCCAAAGCCGTTGAGTGCGCGCTGCTGTACGCCGGCAAACACGAAGAAGCGGCCTTCGAGCCCGCGTGCTTTCTCGTCGGGAGTTGCCTGAAGCGGGTTGTCGCCGCCCTTCAGCTCGGTGTTCAGCCGATAGATGGGCCGTACCATCGAATGGCCGAAGCGATACGCCGCCACCGAGAACTCCAACGGCATGAACGGAGAGTTACGCCAGTGGAAGTGCTGCAGCTTCGGCTTCTTGTTGAACGCAGTGTCACTCGCCAATCGGTGCGGCAGTAGCTCGTCGATCAGCGCTTTTCCGCAGATGCGAGGCAGGAAGTCGTTGAGCACGACGTATTGGTAATGCCAGCGCACCAGACGCTGCACGTCTTCAAACGTGGCGCCAAGGGGCTTGAGCTCATCGACGAGCCGATTATGGAATTGCAGGAACGCGCCGTGCAACTGCGAGACGATCACGTTCTCGTCGTTGCGCTTGTCGCCTATCAGGGCACGCGCCGGCGTGCCGGCGTTTTCCGGGTCACGGTAACGCGGAAGGTCGCGCGAAGGCGTGGGTTTGTTGAGCGCGGTGAGCGGCTTGCCCAGGCGGAACTTGTCGCCGATGTACATGTAGGGTTGGTCCGCGGGGCCGCGGCCGTAGAGACTGTCGAGATCGAGCCGCGGCGTGCGGAAGTCAACGAGGCTCTCCGGGTCGTTCTGCTGCATCAGGCTCGAGGCGGGATCGAACGTGATGTCATGGTCGATGAATTGCCCGAGGTACGTGTAGCCCGCATCGAGACCGGTGTTCTCCTCGTCATCTTGAATGTGCTCGGCAGTTTCCGGTGAGGCTATGGGTTTGCGTGGTTCGTCTTCTGTCGCCTCGGGGTCTGCCGTCATCGCCTGGCCCAGGGCAAGCAGCGCAGTCTTCGGATGAACGGCGGCGGGCAGCTCGCGAAACATGCGGCCAAATCGACCTTCGAACACGGACGATTGCCGGCGCACGTCGGCGCCACGGATACCTCCGCCATGCGGTGTGAATGGATCTTTCGTCGTGCTTGATTTCATGGTGCAATCCTTTCTTTTAAAATGTTGTGCACGAATGCGGCGAACAACAGGACGGTTGAACCCGGCCTGAAACGGAAGTCTCTTGAAAACTACTGCGGGGTGAGATGCACCCAGCGCGCCACCGATGGCACTCCCTGCTGGGTCACGACAAACAACATGTACCAGCCCGGCGGCGCGAGATTGGGGTTGTGGGTGAGGGTCGCCTTGATGACGCCGCCGGCTTGCGAGGCGATGTCCAGGTCGACGAGGCGCTGGCCGCAGTCGAATGAATGGGTCGTTACGCAACTCCTGATGATGCTAACCCAGCGAATATTCCCGGCAGCCGCAGAGGTGATAGTGACGGTCTGCCCGTAATTCCATTCCGCCGGCACGTCGCTGATGACGGGCTTTGCGCCTTTGAACAGGTACGGCGGACTGAAAATCTCCAGTTGCATCTCTTCGTTTGGATCGGGCGGTTCCCATGTGACGGAATGTCCGCCTTCGGGATTGCCGCCTGCGGCAACGACACGGCCATCGGGAAGCAGCGCCGCTGTCGAGTGATATAGCCGCGCAACACTCGCGGTGGCCATGAGGCGCCAGCGGTTAGTCGCAGGATCGTACATTTCCGCCTGTCGACGCGACAACGGCTCGTCTTCCTGCTTGAGCGAGCCGCCTGAAACAAAGACCGTGTGATCGGGCAACAGCACGGCGTTCAGGTGCAGTCGCGCGAGGCACAGAGCCGGCCCCTCGATATAGACGGGGTTCGTTGCGTTGAGATCGACGATGCTGACTTTATCCGTGGCGTCGGTCTTGTTGGGCTTGCCCACCGGCCCACCGCCGATGACCATGACCTTCTGGTCCTGGGCCGGCGGCAACAGCACGCTTGCGGATTGATTCCGAAAATCGGGTTCGAGCAAATCCGGCACCGGTTGGGTCTGGGCCGGCTCGTGGGCCAGATTGATGATGCAGGGCGCGGTGGGCCGCGCATCGTCCATGCGACCGCCGGAGAAAAATATCCGGCCATCCTTCAACAGGAACAGATGCGCATACAGCGGCAAGCCCTGGAAGTCCTGCGGATTGCCGACGATGTGCTTGAGCTGCCAGGCATTGCCGGCAGGTGAGTAGATTTCGAGCGCATCGTTCAGGGCGTTGCCCGCTTCGCTGAGCCCGCTTGCCGCCAGCACACGGCCATCGCCAAGCGAGATCAGCGTGGGATACCACCGCCCATGCGCCATGCTGGCGACGAACGTCCATTTGTTCGTATCAGGATGGAAGGCAACGCAGTCGTTACGACCCAGGAACAGCGGGTTATCGGTGTAGAGCAGTGTGCCACCCGCAACCAGCAAACGACCATCGCTCAGGAACTCGTGGCCCGCACAGAAGAAGTCGAACGGCTTGCCGTTCGCGGTACGCAAGGTCGCCGGAACAGAGATGTTGGCATGGCCGGCTGGCGATGCGGTGGGGTCCCACACCGCACTGATCTCAACGCCGTGTGCTTCGTCGCCGAATAGCGGGCTTTCAAATCGCTTGCGGCTGCTGCCGGAGCCGGCGAAGAACAACACCTTTCCGTGCGGCAGGACGGCGGTGTGCACGGCCAGTACGTCGGAGTGAAAAGGCTGCACGTCCCACCGACCGTACTGAGCGGGGTCGTGCTGCAGGTCGAGCGCCTGGAAGTAGCCCGCATTCTGCGCAGGCGGGTTATCGATCATCAGGACGAACAACTTAGGCTTGCCGGCGAGCGTTGCTACCGCGATGCCAGCTCCCTGGTTCTCCCAGGAGAACCAGTGCGGCACACCCAGCCAGGTGCTCCAGTCATCGGTCCTGCCGTTCGCGTCGAGGTTTCTGCCGACACGGTAGAATCCCTGATTCTGATTGTTGGGCGCATTGTCCACCTGAAAGACGATCAGGTCGGTGGCGCCGTTGCTGTCGAGGTCAGCGATGGCGATGCCGGCGCCCTGGTTTTCCCAGGGGAACCAGTCCGGCACATCGATCCAGGTATCGCTCCAGCCGCCACTGACGTTGCCTTCCGCAGTGAGCTTGCGGCCGATTCGATATCTGCCCGCGTTGGCTTCGACACCGTTGTCGATCATGAAGACGAACAGATCGCATCGCCCCTGCGCATCGGGCGGGCCCAGCGCGATCGCTGCATCCTGGTTCTCCCAAGAACCCCAACCGGGCACTTCGACCCAAGGCGTCCAGCCGCCGGTGACGTTTCCCTGTGCATCGATTTTGCGACCCACACGAAACAGGCCCCGATTCTCCTGCGGCGTGCTGTCGACCATGAAAACGACCATGTCTTGCCGGCCATCGAGGTCGAGGTCGGCGAGCGCGATCCCGGCGCCCTGGTTCTCCCACGCAAACCAGTCCGGCACGTCGAGCCACGGTGTCCAGTTGCCCGCGACGGTGCCGTCCGCAGCCAGCGTTTTGCCGACGCGATACAGCCCGCGGTTCTGCCCACCAGGGTTGTCGACCATGAAGACGATGAGATCGAGTGTGCCGTCATTCGCGAGGCTCGCCACGGCAACGTCGGCGCCCTGGTTTTCCCAGGAGGGCCAATCGGGAATAGGGAGGAACTCGTCGGCGGGCATCACAACACTCCATGAACCATGGACTGCACGGGTAAGCGTACGCTCTTGAATGGAGGCGCGCATGCGGTGGCGCGGCGACTCTATGTAGGATCTGTCCGCAGATGTGGATTCATTCCACCGGAGCGCGTTATATCGTTCGATGGTGCCGAGGCTGTGCCTGTATCGTGAGCGTTCTACAGGAGGTTCAACACGCAGGCGACTGGCGGAAAATCAGCCGCAGAAGGAAAAGTGCTGTCACGCTGCCACGCTCGACCTGACCCCTCGCCCCAACCTCGGGCTCGGGCACAGCGCGGACGATAACCGTTGGAGCGAGACGAAAGGACATTCAGCTCTGTCTTCATTCAGGATGCGAATGATCCTGTGCTCGTTGACGATAAATTGAACCTTTGGAAGGCGGGCATCAATAGTGGCCACCTCGTTGGAGCCCAATTCCTGGAATCGCAGCTTTTGTCACCAATGGCCGGCGAATCCGATTAGTGCTGCGACTGCCGCCATCGCCAGGCCGGCATAGCCCAGCATCGTCAGATTGGTTTGCGCCTCGGTGCTGATCACTGCCTCAGACGGACGCGCCGCGTTGTAGTGGACGGATAGTTGCGGGCTGCGTCTGAGCGCATCGGCAATCAGCCGGTGCTTCTTATCGTCGCGGCCATCGCCGTAGCCGAAGGCGTAGCGCGTCGAGTGATAAGTGGCGCCGCGCACTACATAGGAATATCGCAGCTGTAGCTGCCAGCTACTTACGTCTTCCACTTGAATGCGGGGTAGTTCCACCACCTCGCAGAATTCCAGCGTGCCGGCCACCACAGGCCAACTGGCCGCAAGTTTCGCTTCGCGTTCGGCCTTGCGACCGACAATCAGTAGCCCCAGGCCGGCGAGCAGAAATATGACAACGAACGGTAGCATTGCTGGATCCTGATTGGTTTAGCCAGACGATGCGTCATTGATTGAGCTGAAGGAGGTAAGATAACTGACACCGCTCTATTGGAACAGGCTGTCCCGATTTGCGGGTGATAATTCCTCGTGCAAGGAGGGATCTCGGTTTGCGACGTTAGGTGGATCCCTTCACCAGCGCCCGGAAGACTTATCGGCATAGAGTGCTATATCACGCCACAAATGGCTATCGATCCCGCCGCGACGGGAGAGCGTCCGGGGAAGCACCTATGTTCTATTCAACTTTCCAATAAATGCTGGTTCGTAATCATCCAGTTCGAAGAACCGTACGACCAACAGCTCATTGAAGAAACCAAGAGACAGATGCGTCAGATAGCTGAAAAAGAGGGCCGGCAGTCCACGCCCAATCATCGACAGGGTAGTGGTCGTTCGACCAGCTATGTTTTGGCCGTCAAAATCTGAGAGCGGTTTTCGTCAGATAATCGTCAGGTGAAAGCGCACAATCGTCAGATAGTGTTTATCCCGCCCATGCTGTTTCGCTGTCCGTGGTGGTCTTGCTACGCGACCACATTGTGTCCGGTGCTGGCCAGTACAAATCGACGCGTGACGGTTTGTGTGACAACTTCATCCGGATTTCGAAGGATTCAAACGGACGACAAAGTGTTTCATGCCGGCAGCTGCAAATGGGTTGCCGCGCTCTCGAAGCGCGATGCACTCATCGAGCGCGTTACCGCGAATGTGCTGGCCCGGTATCTGAAAGGCGCCTCGTAGGACTGGCACGCGAGCGGAAGTGAATCCAGACAACCGGTGAGCTGGAGCCGGTACGCGGGTCAGCCACCCGACAGCGGTGAAGTGGTCTCTTCGAACTTGTCCGGGCGGTGCGCGCTGAAATTTCGGTTGAATCGACACATTCGATCGAACCGAGTGGTCGCCTGTTCGACTTCAGTCAATGGCCTGGGCCCGGAGTCGGTGCGATGGCACGCTCAACAATTTTGCATTGATGTCCATTTGACTGTTGCATTGGACGGAGTATGAAATGCACTTTGGCCCTTTCGGGGGCGCTGCAAGGAAGCAGTTGGAAGTGGCGAAGTACTTCCTGTTTGTAAAGGTGCTCTCCCGCAACAGGGGGTCCAGCGTCATACGTGCAGCCGCGTACCGCGCGGGCGAGCGGATTTTGGAGTCACGGACCGGGAGGACTCACGATTTCTCCAGCCGCGAGGATGTGGTTCACAAGGAGGTATTGCTCCCTTGCGGATTTGCCAACGATGTTGAATATGATTGGGCGCGAGACCGGTCGAACCTGTGGAGTGTGGTGGACAGCAATACGCGTAGGAACGCGCGGCTTGCAAACGAAGTGCTCATCATCCTTCCCCCGGAACTCAATGCGCAGCAGCGCACGGAGTTGGTCCGCAACTACTCGCAGGAACTCGCAAACAGGTATCGGAACGCGGTCGACTTCGCGGTTCATGAGCCTCGGGCGAACGCCGATCCTCGTAATCATCACGCACATCTATTGATGACAGCACGCGAAGTGACTCCGCAGGGGATGGGGTGTAGGACGGCTCTCGACGGCGGTAATCAGTGGCAAACTGAGCATGGTTTGGGGTCGTGGAGGGAGGAATTTCCCTGGATGCGGGAGCGCTGGGCACAGATGACGAACGAAGCTCTGCGCAGTGCAGGTCTCGAGGCTCGCGTTGATCATCGTAGCTTCGAAGACCAAGGGTTGAATGTCGAGTCAACCGCAATGATTCCGCAGAAGATCTACTACGCCGAGCGTAGAACCGGGGTGGGGACCCAGGCGGGTGATGAGATCCGGGCATTTCATCGCGAGCGTGTCGAGGCGCGGGCCCAGGGGAAGGAGGCGCTCGATAGCGCACTCAGGCGGCAAATAGAACAGAGGCGTTTGCGACTGGCGGAATACGCCAAACCGCAGGTTGCTCAATCGAAACAGGATCGTTCGCCGGAACTCGGCAGAGCGCGCGATATTCAACGCCAGCGAGAGTGGCGTCGTGTTAACGGGGAAACGTACAACCAAAAGAGACGCGAGCGGTACAAGGAGAAAGTTACGGCGAACGCAGCGGAATATGCCCGGCAGCGGGAAACGCTGCGAAGCCGACAACGTGAGCTGTATCGGGCGAATATCGAAGTCAACCGAGCTAAGAAGCGTGACAACTATGCGAACCGCAAGCGCCGGCTGGATAAGGAGCTCCCGAGTGTCGTAACCGAGAAAGAAGGTGTGGCGAAGGCGACCTCGCTTGCGACGACACAATTTCCGCCGATGCTGACCGCCGAGCAATCAGCCAAGAATTGGGCGGTGTATCGGGAGCAACAGCTGGCGAAGGAGGCTGCGGGTGGCGGTCCCCCAACAGCCGAGCAATCAGCCAAGAATTGGGCGGCGTATCGGGAGCAACAGCTGGCGAAGGAGGCTGCGGGTGGCGGTCCCCCAACAGCCGAGCAGTCAGCCAAGAATTGGTTAGCGTATCGGAAGCGACAGCTGGCGAAGGAGGCTGCGGGTGGAGGGGCTCCAACCGCCGAGCAGTCAGCCAAGAACTGGCTGGCGTACCGGGAGCAGCAGGCAGCGCTTCAGCAAGATGGGAAGGAGTCTGTCATGCGAGAAGTCGCGGCTGAGGAAGCAGAAAAAACACAGCAAGTAAAAGACAGGAGTCTGGATTACGATGCAGGGCTATAGCGAAGCTGCGATGCGAGGCGCCGCAGGTGAACCTGGGGTCCAGTGCTTCGCGGCCGTAGCGCCAAAGGATTTGCTTTGACTCGAACGTACCTCAACGTGCCCTTTGAGGATGCTGAGCTGGTGCGCTCATTGGGCGCACATAAGGACGTGGATCGCAAGTGTTGGTATCTGGATACCGGGCAGGATCCGGCTCCGTTTTCCAAGTGGCTGGAAGACGCTGAGTCGCAGGAGGAGGGGTTTGTCATCGCATCGGATGCCGCATTTGTCGCGCTTTCCCGGGTCAGTTGTTGGCAATGCCATGAGGATACGCAAATCATCTGCATATTTTGCGACAGCGGCGCGGTGTTGGGTGAGCCACTCGAGCGCTTTACTGTAAGTGAAGTTTGGGAAGTCGATGACGCCCTGCGAGAGCAGCTGCGTCGATGGCCCGAATTTCATCTCGTGGTAACAGAAGGTTGCTTTGCCAATCATTGTCAGCATTGCGGGGCTGTTCAGGACGATATGGATCTGCACTCTGAGCCGGATCAGCCATTTTTCAACATACCGGCGGATGAATCGGGGTCTGTTCAGTTGATTCCGATCAGCGGAATGGTGCAGTTGAGCGGGAGCGAGAGTTTTGAGATTTGAGGTCACCTTGGATTTCCGAAGCGGGGAGCTTCGATCTGGCCGGATCGTACATGCGCGCGGTTCGTCGCATTGGAGCTTCGGTGGTCATGCGTCCTTCGCCACTGGCAAATCCGGGGACATCGCAACGTATCTAACGTTGAAACGAAGGGACGGACTTCACGCCCAATAATCGAGACCGCCGTGTCAGGCGTCATCGCCGTCACCCAGGCGATGCCGGTCATCTTGCGTCCCAGACTTGCCGCCAAGCTGCGAATTCCGAGGGACGGATTCGATAACGGGCGAAATTGCCTTCGTGCAAGCCGATGAGCTCGGCTTCGACGATTTCGGCAAAATGCTGGCGGTCGCCGGGGTCGAACCTGTTCGCGGTAGCGAAGCCGGAAGGGATCAGGCTCCCCAAGGGATTGACGAACGGCGGCGTAGCGAGCGGCCGACCGCTCATAGGCCCAGATGAAAACGTCCTTCAGAAGGTCGTTTTTTTTTCAGCTCATAAGCACCGAGCACGGCTTCCGTATAGGTCTGCCGAGGCACATCGGTGAACGACAGCGGCGTTAGGTTGCGCTTGATGAGCGGGATGTTGGCGGCGAGGCGCGACACTCGCTTGTTCACGTCGTCGAAGGGCTGCAGATAGGGAAGCTGCACCATCACGAAAAAAGCTTGTCCAAAGGGGTCGCTGATCGCTGCAGCGGTCGCCAGAATCTGATCGAAGCTTTCCTCGATGAGCTGCGGCGCGGCCCCGGATTCCGGCGGAGCGCCGAACCGCAGCCGCGGGTTCGATTTCAACAACTGCGCATCGGACCTCTTCAGCTCGCTGCAGGTGCGCAAGACAGCCTCAGCTGATACTGATGAAGGCTCTCTCGGTGCCCGGGGTGCCATAGAGTTTGTTGTCCGGTCGCAGGCATTCGAGCTCGGCCGCCAGCACCTCGTTCAAAGTCTGGCGCGCGCATTCGCCCCCAGCCGCCGAATCCTTCATGGCCGTCTCCGATTTTCTTTTGGAGCATCCTACCTGTCCTGTTGCCGCAAGCCGTGTTATCTCACCTGACGTCGGCAATCTCGGTCTGAAAAACATGTGCTGCGACGCAACTTCCCGGT
>JAXDQF010000131.1:0-3482 GCA_034668025.1 Gammaproteobacteria bacterium
CCATCCGACCGCGCTCTCAAAGGCGTCGTCGCCAGCCGTGGTCTTGGCGTCGGCACCGCCTTCCAATTCGCCCGAGCGGCAATTGAAGTGCCAGAGCTCGGCGCGGGTGCCGCCCGAGAGGGCGCCGAGTTCGACCGGGCACGCGAAGCCGTACGCGCCGACCTCGAACGCTCCGTCAGTTCTAACAACAGCGCAGCGCGCGAAATCGCCGAAGCTCACCTTGGCCTCATCGACGACCCCGAACTCATTGAAGGTGCGCGCGCACTCATCGAGAAGGGCAAGAGCGCCGGCTACGCCTGGCGTGCCGTGTTACGCGACGGCATCGAGCAACTCCGGGCGCTGAACGATCCGCGCATGGCAGAGCGCGCCGATGACCTGCTCGATCTGGAAACCCGAGTGTTGTCCGCCCTGAGCGGCGACACAGACGCGGGACCCAATTTCCCACCCGAGTCCATCCTAATAGCCAACGAGCTCTTACCCTCGCAACTAGTCGCCCTAGACAGCACCAAACTCGCCGGCATATGCCTCGCAGCCGGCGGCGCAACCTCGCACGTATCAATCATCGCCGCGGCGATGGATATACCAACCATGGTTGCGACAGGACCGGGAGCGCTTCGGATCCCTACCGGGACGCCTGTCGTCCTGGATGCCGAGGCTGGCTGGCTATATATCGACCCCCCTCGGATGCACGTCGATTTGGCACGCAGCCAACTAGCGGAAAAGCGCGCAAGACGCGTCGCCGAACAACTAGCCGCCCAACGCGAGTGCCACACCGCTGACGGTACGCGCATAGAGGTGTTCGCAAACGTCGGCTCAGAGGCGGAGGCGCACGCAGCAGTCCGCAACGGCGCCGAAGGCTCCGGGTTGTTGAGAACTGAGTTTCTGTTTCTTGAACGAACGGCACCGCCGGACGAGGCGGAGCAGCTCGATCAATACCAGCAAATTGCAAGCGCCTTGGAAGGTCGGCCGCTAACCATCCGCACGCTCGACATCGGCGGTGACAAGCCGATTCCTTATCTGCCGTTGCCCCACGAAGAGAACCCTGCACTCGGGCTGCGCGGCGTCCGCACCAGTCTTTGGAGACCGGATCTCTTGCGCATTCAGCTGCGTGCGATCCTGCGGGTACGCCCGACGGGCCAATGCCGAATACTTTTGCCGATGATCACGGATGTGGGCGAGATCCGCGCTATACGGACGATGCTGGACGAATTGCGGCGCGAAGAGGGGTATCTCGAACCCATCGCCATTGGAGCCATGATAGAGACCCCAGCGTCAGCAGTGATGGCGGATCGCATTGCCCGCGAGGCCGATTTCCTTTCGGTTGGAACCAACGATCTGACGCAGTACACACTGGCGATGGATCGCGGCCACTCTGAACTGGCTGCGCGGCTGGACGCACTTCACCCCGCCGTTCTTCGCCTGATCGCCTCCACTGTCGCAGCCGCGAAAACCCACGGTCGAATGGTCGCCGTTTGCGGCGGGCTCGCTTCCGACCCCGTGGCCGTGCCGATTCTGATCGGACTGGGCGTACACGAGCTCTCAATGGTCCCCGCGGTCATCCCTCAGCTCAAAGCGCTGATCTCAACGCTCAATGTGGACGACTGCACAACACTTGCCAACTCGGCGTTGGAGCGCGAGACCGCTGAAGCGGTTCGCGCCCTGACACTGCAATCCGTTTCGGGTCTGGACGCAACCGGGCGCGCCCGCGAGTAACACATGAAAAATATGCTATCCAGTCTGCAACGGATTGGCGGTGCGCTGATGTTGCCCATCGCCGTGCTGCCCATCGCCGGCTTGTTGCTCCGCCTGGGTCAACCTGACTTGTTGAACTACGGTTCCATGGCCGCCGCCGGGGATGCGATTTTCGCCAACCTCGGGTTGCTTTTCGCCATTGGCGTGGCGGTCGGCCTGGCGCGCGAAAATCATGGCGCAGCCGGGCTCGCCAGCGTAGTTGGCTACCTCGTGACGACCAAGGGCGCCGAAGTGTTGATTGCCGTGCCGCCCGACGCCGTAGCCAGCTTCACGGGGCAGGCACGCGATCTCGCTGTCGCCGCGTACAAGGCGCACGAGCTGGGTAAGCTGAGCGTCCCGGTCGGCATCATCTCCGGATTGATAGCCGGTGGCCTCTACAACCGATTCAGCGAGATCCGCCTGCCCAGCTACCTCGCATTCTTCGGCGGCCGCCGCTTCGTGCCGATTGCCAGTGGTTTCGCCGGCCTGTTGGTCGCCGCCGTGTTTGGTTGGGAGTGGCAGCGGGTTGAGACCGGCATGGATGCGCTGAGCCAGTCGGTGCTGCATGCCGGGGCGTTCGGTTTGTTCGCCTACGGTGTGCTGAATCGAATACTGATCGTGACGGGCCTGCACCACATCATCAACAACATTGCGTGGTTTCTGCTCGGCGACTACAACGGCACGACGGGCGACTTGAAGCGCTTCTTCGCCGGCGATCCCAGTGCCGGCGCCTTCATGGCCGGCTTCTTTCCGGTGATGATGTTCGGGCTGCCAGCCGCGTGCCTCGCGATGTACCACGCCGCTCGTCCCGAGCGGAGGAAGGCGGTGGCAGGTCTGTTGGGCTCCATTGCGTTGACGTCACTGCTGACTGGCGTCACTGAGCCAATCGAGTTCACCTTCATTTTTCTGGCACCCGCCCTGTATGCGGTGCATGCGCTGTTGACGGGCGTTGCGTTCGTAATCATGAATGCGTTGCACGTGCGCCTGGGATTCGGCTTTTCGGCCGGCTTGTTCGATTACGTGCTCAATTTCAACAAGGCGACCCGGCCGCTGCTGTTGCTGCCCGTGGGTCTCGCATACTTCGGGCTGTACTACGGACTGTTCCGGTTTGTCATCTCATGGTTGAACCTGAAGACGCCAGGGCGCGAGGACGAGCCGGTAGCGGTAGAGGCCGAAAGCGGCGCGCCGGCGGATCGCGCACTGGCGTACATAAAGGCGCTCGGTGGAGCGGCCAACATCGTCGCGCTGGATGCCTGCACAACCCGATTGCGGCTCGTGATGGCTGATCAATCGGTGGTCGATGAGGCTGCGCTGAAGCGCCTTGGCGCACGAGGCATGATTAGACCGTCCGCGACGGCCCTACAGGTCGTCGTGGGCACCGACGCCGACCAGGTCGCTGGCGAGATGAAGATCGCCCTGCGGGCCGCAGGCGCGGCTGCAGCCAACAGCCCCGCAAGCGCAACTGCAGCCACCAGTCCCGCCACCGCCGCCTCAGTCCCAGCGTCCGCGGCCACCGGGAACGCCGCAGCCGCCGTCACATCCGTCGCAGCGGCCTCCGACTTCACGCGCGGCCCAACCGCGCCCCCACCAGCGCTCCCACCCATCCCAACACCAACCCTATCCTCCCTCCTGACCGCCCTGGGCGGCCGCGCCAATGTCCGCGCGATCGAAACCGCCTCCACCCGACTGCGAATCAACATCGTAGACCCCAAAGCCGTGAACGAATCCGCCATCCTTTCTTTGGGACTGCG
>JAXDQF010000132.1:0-33820 GCA_034668025.1 Gammaproteobacteria bacterium
CCTCAAACAGTGACATCGAGGCGGCAATGGATGCCGGGTTTGATCTGCACGTGCCCAAGCCTCTCGACTTCAACACGTTTGTGCCCATGGTGCGCCGTCTGGCTGACGGCGGCCGGTAGATACACTCTGAAAAAAGGAGCGGGCTGGTCGCACCACAGCCCGCCAAACGGGGGGTCTTCGGCAAGTGCCACAGCCTTGCGGGCCGCGGCAACAAAACTGTTCACTCCCGCGGGTGGATAGCAACCCCGCGCACCCGCCCGCTCATGCAACGGCTGTGCCAAAGATCGATTGCGACTCTCAACACACTCATTCGGACCTGCAGGGACGCCGAGTTATGATGAGGTGCTCACCGGTTAATACATCGATTGTCATGTAATTCGTACGCGCGCTCCAAAGAGGAGCGTGAAAAAAATTCCTGGCGCGCGTACTGTGTTCAGTAGAGCCGATTTTTCCTGATCGACCGCATCGTCGGGCATGACGAATGCTGTATGCCGTCTCGAAGCAAAACGAGCTGTGCCGAAGTCGAGAGGTGCCCCATGAATTACCGCTACACCATTGTGACCCTCAGCGAGCTGTTGGCGGTTACACGGGATGGTGAGCATGGGTTTGTCACCTGCGCCGAGCATGCCCGTGCGGACGTTCTGCGCAAGCTCTTTATGGATCGCGCAGGCAGGCATGCGGTGGCCGCCGCGGAACTGCGTGGATTGATCGGCCAGCTCGGGGGAGATCCGGCCATGCGCGGCAAAATCTTCAGTACTACCCGCCGCGGCTGGATGAATCTGCCCGCTGCCCTGACGCAAAACAACGACGATACGCTGGTCGATGAGTGTGAGCATGGCGAGGATCACGCGCTTGAGGTATACCGGAATGCATTGGATGATCATCTGCCAGAGTTCGTGCGGCAGGTGGTGCTGCGCCAGTTCGAGGGCTTGATGAGCGATCACGATCAGATTCGCGTCCTGAGGAGCGACCCGCTTCAGGGCGGGGCAGTTGCCGCGAGCACCGGTGGGCACGCCCGGCAATAGAATTGATTTCGCACTGACGCGGCGTCCCGCTCACGCGGCTGTCGTTGCACTCGCAGTTGGCGCCTTGCTGGGCCCCTTGGGCTTGCGGCTCCTGCGTCCCCAACTGTTGGAAGACGGCGCACTGATCGAAACGGTCAGCGAGATCGCGCTGCTGACCTGCCTGTTTTGTCTGGGCCTGCGGCTGCGCCTGCCGATCGAATGGCGCACCTGGCGGATTCCGCTGCGGCTCTCCACCCTCACCACGCTTGCGACGGCAGCGCTGTCAGCGGCGGCCGCACACCTGATGTTCGATATGAATCTCGCCGAGTCACTGCTGCTCGGCGCGATCATTGCGCCCACGGATTCTGTGCTGGCATCGGATGTGACCTCGCATCCCGACTCGGAGCAGGACTCGCCCGCCTTCATCCTGTCCGCGGAGAGCGGGATCAATAACGGCCTCGCGGCCGCGCTGGTGGTGTTGGTCCTCGGATTGATGGGCTTGAGCGATTCGGATTCCGGGGCGCTGGGCTCGGCTTCGCTGCTGGGACTGTGGTCCGTCGCGGGCGGTGTGGTGGCAGGGGGACTGATCGGCGCCGGGATGGCTCGCTGGATCAAGCTCCTGGATCCGGAGCGCCAGGCCGACTTTCTTGAAGAGGCCATGGTCTTTGCCACCGCGGCACTGGCCTACGGGGGCGCCATGGCGATCCGAACGGACGGGTTCCTGGCGGTCCTCGCCGCTGGGGTGGCCTTGTCGCATGGGGGCCGTCTGCGCCGACCATTGCGCAATCGGCCACTGATGCCGCGGGTCTTGCGAATCGCCGCCCGGATCGAGCGCTATACGTGGCTGGTCATCATCGTGCTGTTGGGAACGCTGGTGGCCAGCATCGAATACAAATGGTGGATGCTCGTATTTGCCGCCGTATTGATACTCCTCATCAGGCCGTTCGCCGTTCGGTTGGGTTTGGGAGGTGTCTCGATGCCGGAGGCCCAGTGGCGGGGGGTCGCCTGGTTCACTGCCCGAGGCGTGGCTTCGCTGTATTGCCTGGCCTTCTCAATAAACCACGGGCTCAGCGCGCCTTTCGCCCGCCAGTTGGCGGGGGTGACACTGGTCGTCATGGTGACGTCGATAATCGCGAGCGCGATCTCAGGATTGCCTTTGAGTCGGCCGCATCCCGATACCGTCGATCTTTAGTGGGTAGTCGACTGTTCGGCCGGAGGCCCCGAATCGAGAGGGACGGCCCCTCCTTCCTCTTCCCAGCGGCTGATCTCGGGTCGTGATACCCTTAACCGCTCCCGTTGTCGCTTTCGATCGTACCCGGCCCCCAGGGCGACAACGCCGACAGCTAAAACGCCGATAAACCAGCCCATCCGGCAACCCTCCCGGCAGCAATACGTTACTAGGAGCAACGCATCTATTGTTCCCGAAAGGCTGGAGCCCCAGATTGGGGGATCATTGAACGAGGTTTACCCGAGGATTAAATGGCACATGCTCTGATTGTCGACGATGACCCGGATGTCGTGGACTGGCTTCAGGAAGTTGCGCGCATGGAAGGGTTTACCGTTGCCCGGGCGCATAGTATCCGGGACGCTCGGATAGAGCTTGGGCGTCAGCGCCCTGATGTGCTGCTCACAGACCTGCGCCTGCCGGACGGTGAGGGCATTGAGCTCGTACGTGAGCTGGACAAGCCCGAAGCGACCGAAGTCATCATCGTCACGGGCCATGCCACCGTCGACAGCGCCGTTGCGGCCCTGAGGGCTGGAGCGAGTGATTACCTGGTGAAGCCCGCTGACCTGGACCGCGTTCAGGCTGTGCTTCGCCACGCAAAAAAGACCTCCGCCCTCCAGCACGAGATCGGTGAGCTGCGCGAGGAGCTGCGTAAGCTTGGTCGTTTTGGCCGGATTCTGGGCAGCTCTCCCCGGATGCAGGTGCTCTATGACCAGCTGAGCCGCGTGGCGCCGACCTCGGCGACCGTGATGCTCATTGGTGAGAGCGGGACAGGCAAAGAGCTCGCAGCTGCCACCGTTCACGAGCTGTCACGCCGTCGGGACGCTGCCTTCCTGCCTCTGAACTGCGGCGCCGTGGCTCCTCAGCTCATTGAGAGCGAGCTGTTCGGACACGAGCGGGGCAGCTTTACCGGCGCCGATCGGCAGCACAAAGGCTTCTTCGAGCGCGCCAACGGCGGTACGATTTTCCTCGACGAGATCACCGAAATGCCCATGGAGCTGCAGGTGAAGCTCCTGCGGGTGCTCGAGACGGGCACCGTCATGAGGGTGGGTGGCACCCAGACAATCTCGAGCGATGTGCGAGTGATCTGCGCGACAAACCGCGAGCCTGAGAAGGCCGTTGCCGACGGCAAATTGCGTGAGGACCTGTATCACCGCCTCAACGTGTTTCCCATCCGGTTGCCGCCCCTGCGCGACCGTGGAACGGACATTGAGCAGCTGGCGCAGTTCTTCCTGGACGATCTCAACAAGACCGAAAATACCAACAAGACGTTCTCGCGCGATGCGCTGGTCCGGCTGTATCAACATCCATGGCCGGGGAACGTCCGCGAGTTGAAGAACTACGTGCAGCGCACGTACATCATGGCGGACGACATCATCGAGTTCGATGTTGCCGTCTCGGAGACGACCCCAAAACAGGATGACGGCACAACGATTACCATTCGTGTCGGCACTCCATTGGAGGAAGTCGAGCGTCGCGTGACCATGGCGACTCTGGCCTATTGTGGGCACGTGAAGCGCAAAGCCGCAGAGATCCTCGGCGTCAGTCTCAAGACGTTGTACAACCGTCTGGAGACTTACACTGGCAAGGAGCTGGGACCCGAAGGCAAGGACGAAGCGGTGAGCGCCCAGGATTCGGCGCGATAGAAAACTGTAGGACGATTCCTACACGAGATCGGGCCAGGCTTTCGACGGGGGCCTCTCCAGTCCCACATCGGCAGCTCGGCCGGAGCGCGTAACTTACACTGCCTAGTGCTTGAAACGGTTGTTATGCCCGCCACCCGAGTTGCAGTTGCCGATGACCATCAGCTCGTGCGGATGGGGCTGAAGCAGATCATTGAAAGCCAGTCCGACTTCGCCTGGGCGGGCGAGGCCAAGTCGGGTCGCGAGGCCCTGGATCTGCTGCGTGCCGCACAATGCGACGTGCTGCTGCTCGATCTGTCCCTGCCTGACATGTCGGGACTCGATGTGCTGCGGCAGATCAAGGCCCATCACGACACGGTCGCGACGCTGGTCCTGAGCTCCTACCCCGAGAATCAATACGGATTGAACGTACTGCGGGCGGGTGCGAGCGGCTTTGTCAGCAAATCGGCGGATGACGGTGAGCTTTGCAGAGCGATACGCGCGGCCGTCAGAGGCGGACGTTACGTGAGTCCGGAGCTGGCGGAAATGCTCGTCAGCGGCATGCAGGGTCCGGCCGGCGAGCCGCGGCACAGCGTGTTGTCGGAGCGCGAGTTCCAGATCTTCTGCAAGCTCGCCGAAGGCAAGAGTGTGTCGGAAATCGCGGCGAAGTTGTTTCTGAGCGTGAAGACTGTCAGCACGTATCGGACACGCATACTGGAGAAGATGAGCATGAAAACCAACGCTGACATCACGTATTACGCCATCAAAAACAACCTGCTGCAGTAGGCGATGAGCACGGTGGAAGTGCGGAAGCCCGGCAGCGGTGAGAGTGTCGTGTCCGAACGCCGGATTCTTCTGATCGAGGATTCTGCCGTTCTCACCCGGCGACTGATCGACCTGCTGTCCGAGCCGGGACGCGTGGAAGTCGCTGCTCAGGCGACCACCCAGTCAGAGGCGGTTTCGCGGTTGCAGCAAAGTGCCTTCGACGTGTTGGTCGTGGACATCGAGCTCGCGGAAGGCAACGGTGTGGCGGTGATCCGTGCGGCGCGCCAGTTGTATCCACCCGATGCGCAGCCGCTGATTGTGGTTCTCACCAACTACGCATCCGACTTCGTCCGCGACCATTGCTTCGCGGCGGGTGCCGATTACTTTCTGGATAAGATGCGCGACATCGCGCTGCTGAAGGCCGTCGTGGTGGATGGCCACTCGAAGTGGACGCCACCTCATTGATGGCCCGGCACTGGCCGGGCGGCGCCGTTCGCTCGGCTCATTGGCGCGACACGGGTACTTCGATAGTCAGCGTGGTGCCGACACCAACACGGGATTGGATGTCGAGATGGCCGCTCAAGCCTTCAACGCGTTGCCGCATTCCCATCAGCCCATGCGACCAGCGGAATTGCGGATTTGCCGCATCAAAGCCCTGGCCATCGTCCGACAGCCGCAGCACGCAGTTGCGCTCGTCACCGTGCATTTCCAACTTCACCGTCTTGGCATGCGCATGCCGGATGATGTTGTGGAGGCCTTCCTGCACCACGCGGAACAGTGCGATCGCCGTGTCTTTCGCCATGGACTCGCAGCTGTGCTGGAAGTTGACCTGCACGGTGAGTCCTTCTTTGGCGCAGGTGGATTCAACATAGGCCCGCACGGCAGTGGGCAGACCGAAATGATCCAGCAGTGAGGGCCGCAAATCCTCCACGACCCGGCGTTTGAGATCCATGGCTTCATCGAGGACGCCTCCCAGCTGGGACAGGCGTTCCTGGATGTTGGCGCCTTCGAGACGCGACTGCAGCCAGGACAGATCCATCTTGGCGGCCGTCAACAGGCCACCCAGCTCATCATGAAGCTTGCGCGCCAGCTCCCACTTTTCCCGTTCGGAGATCGCCTGCAGGTGATGCGACAGGGATGACAGCTCCCGGGCCCGATCTTCGGGAATTTTACTCACGACGATCCGAGGCGAGCCACGATCCCAGAATCAATCCCAGCGCGGCACTCACTCCCACCGCCGTCCATGGGTTCTCCCGAACGTAGCCGTCCACGGCTTCCCCGGCAGTATCTTTGAAGAGCCGGGCCTGCTCTTCAAATTGCGCCAGGCGCTTCCTGGCTTCGGCCAGGGCGACGCTCACGCGTCCCCGCAGCTCCACGAGCGCCTCTTCGCGATCCTCGCTGAGGGCAATCACGAGTCGGCCAGCTTCTCGCATGACGTTGCGGAGCTCCTCGGCGAGCGCCGCACTTTGCGCGGCTGTGCGCTCCATCATGCTGCGAGTACCAGCAGCATGCCCAGAACCAAGGCCAGCAGGGATGACAGGTCACGGATAGTCATGTTCGTACGGACAGTCGTGGGTTGGTGGACTGCAGCGTGAACCGGGAGCGCGGCGTCGGCCACCCGTCGCCGCGCTCCCTACTCGAGTTTTTGACTGATAACCGCGTAGGAGTCCTCCTACGAAATCGTTATCTTCTATTTAGGGGGCGGCGTGGAATCGGCTGGCGGGGACGGGGTCGCATCTGCAGCAGGAGCCGGCTCCGTGCCGTAATTGGCGGCGCGCGCACTGGCAGCGCTGCCGGCGGCTTCATCCTTGCTCTCGCCGAAAGTGTTGGTCGCGCTGCTCGCTGCCGTAGCGGCAGGACGGTCGACCGCCGGAGCGGTGCTGGCATGCTGTGAGCAGCCGAGCACGCCGAGGGTCGCAAGAGCAAAAGGAACAGCCACAATCATCTTCATGGTCAACTCCGAGGACAGGAATAGAAGGAATTTTTTTAGGTGGACGAAGGATAACGTAGCAGAAAGTCGCTGGCCGTCAGCTGAAACCCCTGCATCTATTGCAGGACGTACGGGTCCGCTTGTAGGACCGGGCCGACACAGAGGCCCGCCGGTGCGGGCCTCTTCGACATATTATTTTGGTTCTAGGGGGCTTACTTGGGCGCCGACGCGTCGGTGCTGGTGGCAGCCTTGTGATGCTTCTTGCCGTGGTGCTTCTTGGTGCTCTTGGCAGCCGGGGCGGCAGCGGACTGGTCAGCGGCGGCCGGCGGGGTGTCAGCAGCGAACACCGGACCTGCGAGCAGGATCAGGCTGAGCACGGGGACAACTCGTTTAAACATCGAAAGCTCTCCGAAAGGGTTGGTTGTGCGAAAGGCGCAGTATTATGACGGAAGACTCAGTGACCTTCGAAGGAGACGAGAGTTCGCACCGGTACGCCGAGGTCTGCGAGCTTTTTCGAGCCGCCCAGCTCTGGCAGGTCGATGACAAAGCAGGCGCCCAGAATTTCCACGCCCAGCTTGCGCAACAACCTCACAGCGGCCTCCGCTGTGCCCCCTGTGGCGATGAGGTCGTCCACCAGGATGATGCGTTCGCCCCGCGAGACCGCATCCTCATGCATCTCGATTTCGTCCAGTCCGTATTCGAGCGAATAGGCCACCCGCACGGTGGTATGGGGCAGCTTGCCCTTCTTGCGAATCGGTACGAAGCCGGCTGCGAGCTGATGCGCCACGGCACCGCCCAGAATGAAGCCACGTGCTTCGATCCCCGCGACGCGATTGACCTTGGCCACCGTCCAGGGCTCGACGAGCTCGTCGACGACCCTACGGAAGGTGCGAGCGTTACCGAGGAGGGTGGTGATGTCGCGAAACTGTACACCCGGCTTGGGATAGTCCGGGATCGTACGGATCGAATCTTTGATTTCCTGCAAGGTGCCTGCGTCCACGCCGCACTCTACTCCGGCTATACCTAGGCTGTCCCGTTAAACGTTAGCCTCCTTAGCGAGCCGCAGCCCCATAAATTGCCACCGGGCACTGGGATTGAAGAAGTTCCGGTAGGTAGCGCGGATGTGACTGGCCGGCGTTGCACACGACCCGCCACGCAGGACCAATTGGTTCACCATAAACTTGCCGTTATATTCGCCCAGGGCCCCTTCGGCAGCCTTAAATCCCGGGTAGGGCGCATAGGCGGACTGGGTCCACTCCCAGACGTCTCCGAACATCTGCAGGAGCTGCCCGTCCTGGGCCGGTGCCTCGGGATGCCAGCGGCGGTTTTCGACGAAATTGCCACGTAGCGCGACATCTTTGGCTGCCAGCTCCCATTCCGTCTCGGAGGGGAGCCGCGCACCGGCCCAACGCGCAAATGCGTCAGCCTCGTAGTAACTCACATGACATACGGGCGAGGCCGGGTTCAGCTCGCGCAAACCAGTAAGAGTGAACTCTTCCTCGAGCGACGGCGTCCAATAGATGGGTCGCTTCCAGCCTTCCTTTTGGACTGTTGTCCAACCGTCGGAAAGCCAATGGATGGGATCCTCGTAGCCACCGGCGCGCACAAACTCCAGGTACTCGCCGTTTGTGACGGCGCGGTTCGCGAGACGAAATGCATCAGTGTAGGTGCGATGACGAGGCAACTCGTTGTCGAAACTGAAGCCATCACCCGAGTGACCGATGTCAATCAGCCCGCCGTCGAAGTTGCGAAATTCCAGGGCCGCAGCCGGGCGCGCGGCAGCCGTTTTTTCCCGCACGTACGCCGGCAACAACGGATTGCACGAGAAGAGGTGTTTGATGTCAGTGAGCAGCAGCTCCTGATGCTGTTGCTCGTGATTCAATCCGATGGTAATGACACTCACAACTTCAGGAGACAGATCCTGCCGCTGCAACAACGTTTGCATGCGTTCGTCGATCCGCTCGCGATACGCCATCACCTGCTCAACTGTTGGTCGCGACAACAGGCCGCGGTGCGGGCGGCTGTGCATGGGCCCGATCGAGTTGTAATACGAGTTGAACAGGTAGCGGAACTGCTCGTCGAGAAATTTGTAGGCCGGCACGGCGTGCTGCAGGACAAACTCCTCGAAGAACCAGGTCGTGTGGGCCAGGTGCCATTTCGCCGGGCTCGCATCGGGCATCGACTGCACGACGTAGTCCTCTGGCGACAGGGGTTCGGCCAGCGCGAGGGTGGCCCCCCGTACGAGGCGGAAGCGGCTGCCCAATTTCGTGCTGCCGAGGTTCATGTTCATGATGGCATTCATGGGGGTCTCGACTCGCAAGATACATGCCGATTCAGGCGGCCCGTTTCCACACTCGCAGCTGGTTATTGGCCGGCATCGGATGATCCGCCGCCAGCTCCAGTCCCTGCTGGTGCGCCAGGCCGTCCAACTCGTGCGCATCCCGGATACCGCTGTCGGGATCGCGTCGCTGCAGGAACTGATCGAACTGCGCGTTGCTCTCACTCGTATAACGATCACCGTAGCGGAACGGTCCGTAGACACACAGCACGCCCGGCCGGCCCAGCACACTTCCCACGCCGCGGAAAAAATCCTGCACCGAGCTCCAACTCATGATGTGTAGAGTGTTGGCACTGAAAACGCCGTCCACACCCTCCACGAGCCAGGGTTGAGTGCGAACGTCGAGCTCAATAACGGGGCGCAGATTCGGGCCGCCTTCCTGGCGTAGACGCTCGCGCAGTGAAGGCAGGTAATCGCCGGTATCGCTCGGCTCCCACGTCAGGTGTGGCAGGTGGACGGAGAAGTGCAGCGCGTGCTGCCCGGTGCCGCTGCCGATCTCCAGCACGCGTCGCGTCTGCGCGAATTCGGCGGCAATAACCTGCAGAATGGGCGCCTTGTTGCGCTCGGCTGCGTCGGATACGGCATATTCCATGGCTCGCGCCTAGATTGGGAGTGAGGAAGGATTCTGCGCGACAATAGCCGCCGCTTCCTCTCTCAAAAGAAGGTAACGAGTCCATGCAAGCGATCGAAGCCCTGTTGCGGCGCTATTCGGCCCGTTCACTCACCGAGCCTGCGCCGGATGAGGCCGCGCTCGGGCTGATCCTCGAGAGCGCCACCCGGGCACCGGATCACGGAAGGTTGCGACCGTGGCGGTTCATCGTGATTCGCAGTGAGGACCGGCCGGCGTTTGGTGAACTTCTGGCAGATCACATGCGTCGTACCAAGGCTTCGGTTTCCGATGATGCCTTGGAGCGCGAACGTCGAAAGGCCTTTCGCGCGCCGCTCATAGTGGTAGTCGCGGCCATCGTCACACCCGAAGGGAAAATCCCTGCGATCGAACAGATGCTGTCGGCGGGCGCTGCCGCTCAAAACATGTTGCAAGCGGCGTTTGTATTGGGTTTCAACGCCGTGTGGAAGACCGGCGGACCGGCCTACGATGAGCAGGTCAAGGCCGCTCTCGGCCTGGAACCTAAGGACGCCATCGTGGGATTCGTGTACGTGGGAACGGAAGTGGAAGGCCCTGGATCGCTGCCGAGGCCCGACTGGCGGGAGTTTGTGCAGTACTGGCCACCCGCGCGCTAAACCGCCGGCGCATGAGCAAGCAATTCTTCAGGAGACCTCTTTAAACCATGCCCTCGAGCTCAAAGATATTCTCGGCGGTGCTGCTGGCCGCCGCGCTAGCCGCCTGTACCTCCAAGCCAGCCCAGGAGAAACCGTTGGCCGCTGTTGTTCCCGATTCCGTCCCTCAGCCCACCCCGCCGAAGCTGCCGAAAGCCGCCATCGGCGATTTCGGACTCGACCTGACCGCGGGCAAGGCGCAGGTCAAGCCGGGTGACGATTTCGTCGCCTTTGCCACCGGCAACTGGTACGACCATTTTGAGATTCCAGCCGATCGCTCCAGCTTCGGCGCCTTCAATGAGCTGGATGAGCTTTCCAAGAACCGCGTGCGGGAAATTATTGAGACCGCGGCCGCGTCGCAGTCCCCGACGGGCGCGCCGGCGCAAAAGATCGGCGACTACTACGCCGCCTACATGGATCAGGCCGCGATCGAAGCCGACGGACTCGCTCCGGTGCAGGATGACTTGAAGCGAATCTCGGCCGCCAATTCCAAGAAGGACATTGCCGCCGTGTTCGGCATGACCGGCTTCGCCTCGCTGTTTGATATCGACCTGCCGCCGGATCTGAAGAACCCCGATCAATACTCGGTGGTGATCAGCCAGTCGCGCCTCGGGCTGCCGGACCGTGACTACTACCTGAAGGATGATCCGAAGCTGCGCGAGATCCGCGAGAAGTACACGGCGTACATCGAACAGATCCTGACACTGGGTGGCATTCCGGAAGCCCGCGCCAAGGCGCGGGACATCATGGCGTTTGAGACGGAGGCGGCGAAGCTGCAATGGCCGATCGAGAAGCGCCGCGATGTGGATGCAACCTACAACCCGCGGACCAAGGCCCAACTCGTGGCCTACGCACCCGGGTTTGCCTGGCAGTCGTTCTTTGATGCATCGCAGATCGGCTCGCGGCAGGACCTCGTGTTGAGCGAGCTCGAGGCTATCCGGGACTTGTCAGGTTTGTTCAACCGCGCCGCGCTGCCGACGCTCGAGGCGTATCTCACATTCCACTATCTCAGCGATCACGCGGCTTACCTGCCGAAGCGTTTTGATGACGCCCGGTTTGACTTCTACGGACGCACGCTGCGCGGCCAGCCCCAGCAGCGCGAGCGTTGGAAGCGCGCCGTGGACGAAGTGAATGACTCCCTCGGCGAGCAGGTAGGCCAGTTGTATGTGGCGCAGTATTTCCCGGCCGACTCCAAGGCGAAGATGCAGGAGTTGGTCGGCAACCTGCGCGCCTCGCTGAGCGAGCGGATCGACCAGCTCGACTGGATGACGCCGCAGACCAAAACGCGTGCCCACGAGAAGCTGGCTACGTTTACTCCCAAGATCGGCTATCCCGATCATTGGAAGGACTACTCCGGCCTCGAGGTCGGGCGCTCCGATCTCATCGGCAATGTGCGCCGCGCTGCTCAGTGGCACTGGCGCTACCAGGTCGCGCGGTTGGATAAACCCGTGGATCGCGATGAGTGGCAGATGACTCCCCAGGAGATCAACGCCTACTACAACCCGCTGAACAATGAGATCGTCTTTCCGGCCGCCATCCTGCAGCCCCCGTTCTTCGATCCGAAGGCCGATGCGGCCGTGAACTATGGTGCGATCGGTGCCGTAATCGGCCACGAGATCGGCCATGGTTTCGATGATCAGGGCCGCAAGTTCGGCCCCGACGGCAGTCTGAAGGACTGGTGGACGCAACAGGATGCGGATGTTTTCACACAGCGGGTCACGAAGCTCATCGCGCAATTCTCAGCCTACGAGGCGCTGCCGGGACTGAAGGTCAACGGTGCCAACACGGTCGGTGAGAACATCGGCGACCTGGGCGGACTCAACATGGCCTATCACGCCTATCAGCTGTCATTGCATGGGCAACCGGCACCCGTCATCGACGGTTTGACCGGCGACCAGCGGTTCTTCCTGTCGTGGGCCCAGGTGTGGCGCACCAAGTACCGTGACGGCGTGCTGCGCGAGATCGTGATGTCAGATGTGCACAGCCCCGCCAACTTCCGGGTGAACGGTCCGTTGCCCAACATCGACGCCTGGTACCAGGCATTCAACGTGCAACCCGGCGACAAGCTCTACATCAAGCCCGCTGACCGGGTATCGATCTGGTGATGAGGCGCGGCAGAACGCGCGCCGAGACGGCGCGGGAGAACAGGAAACCCTGCGCCTCGTCGCACTGATAGGCGCGCAGAGCGCGTGCCTGTTGGGCAGTCTCGACGCCCTCGGCTACGACTTTGAGACCCAGGTTGTGGCCGAGGGCGATGATGGTGCGGACGATGGTTGCGTCGTCGGCTTCGGTGGTCATGTTTTCGACAAAGGAGCGGTCGACTTTCAGGCGGTCCACGGGGAAGCGCTTCAGGTACGACAGGCTCGAATAGCCCGTCCCGAAATCGTCGACGGCAATCTTCACACCCAGCTCCTTCAATTCGTCCAGCATGGCCACCAGTTGGGGCGCATCGTGCATGACCATGCTTTCCGTGAGCTCGAGCTCCAGGAAGCGCGGCTCGAGTCCCGTTGACTGCAGGACCTCGGCGACCGTCTGCACCAGGCTCTCGTGGCTGGCCGCTGCTCGGAACTGACGGGGCGAGACGTTCACTGACACCACGATGGGCGGCATTCCCGCGTCCTGCCACGCCTTGTTCTGTGCACAGGCGGTTTGCAACACCCATTTGCCGATCGGCACGATGAGTCCGGTCTCCTCCGCCAGAGCGATGAAGCGCATTGGCGCGACCGTGCCCCGCTGCGGAATCCGCCAGCGCAGCAATGCTTCGGCACCGACGATCTGCCCGGTAGCGAGGTTGACGCGCGGCTGGTAGCGAAGCACGAACTGGTCGCGCTCGAGCGCGCGGCGCATGTGCGTTTCCAACTCGAGCTGCTCGGTCATCACAGCGTTGAGCTCGCGCGTGAAAAACTGGAAGTTGTTGCGGCCATTGTCTTTGGCCCGATACATCGCCGAGTCCGCATGCTTCAGCAACGTCAGAGCCTCTTCGCCGTCATCCGGGTGAAGCGCGACACCGATGCTGCAACTGACGAGGAACTCGCCTTGTTCGATGATCCACGGCTGCGCAACTGCCACGAGCATCTTGTCCATCAACTGGCGTACGTACTCGGGACCGGTATGACCGTTGATGAGCAACACGAATTCGTCGCCGCCCAGGCGTGCAACCGTGTCGCACTCGCGTACGCAGGATTTCAGGCGGCGAGCGACAGCTTTCAACAGCTCGTCGCCGACATGGTGACCCAGGCTGTCATTGATGAATTTGAACCGGTCGAGATCCACAAACGCCACTGCCACGCGCCGGCCGGAGCTGGCGGCCGTGAGCAGGGCCTGTTGCAGGCGGTCCTGCAGCAGCGAGCGGTTGGCGAGGCCTGTCAGGGTGTCATAGTTGGCCTGGTGTTCGATCCGGACCTGGTAAAGACGCCGCTCGGTGATGTCTTCAACCGTGCCTTCGTAGCCGCTGGGTGTGCCGTCTTCCGCGAAAACGGCACGCGCATTTTCCGAGATCCAGATGATGTCGCCGTTCTTGCGATACACCTGGGACTCGAAGCTGGTCACGGAGCCGCGCGCTCGCATGATGTGCATGAACTCTACGCGCCGCTGTTTCTCGACGTACAGCTCGGTGCCGATGTCCCGCAGCGAGGCCATCAACTCCTCGGGCGAATCAAATCCATAGATGTGGGCCAACGCCGGATTGGCGTCCACGAAGTGGCCTTCGACGGTGGTCCGGAAGATTCCTTCAATCGCGTTGTCGAACAGGCCGTGGTAACGCCGCTCAGCTTCGCGCAGGGCATGCTCGGCGCTTTTGCGTTTGGTGATGTCCTGAACGAGGCCTTCGAGTGCAATGGGACGGCCCTGGTCGTCGGCCACGCCCGTGCCTCTCTCCCAGACCCAACGAATACTGCCGTCGCAGTGGACGATCCGATATTCGAGATCGAAGGACCTGGCCTCCTTGACCGCGCACGTTATGGCCTCGCGGACCCACATCCGGTCTTCGGCGATGACGAGATCGCCATAGGCGATGCGGTTGTTGAAAAGGAGGTCGCCGGGGTGGTGACCGGTCACACGCACGCAGCCGCTGCTCACGAACTCCATGGTCCAGTCAGGATCGAGGCGCCGCCGATAGACCATGCCATCCACGCTGGCAAGCAGGGTCTTCAACATCCGGGCGATGTCCTGGGGGTGGTCAGTCCCCGGCGCCGTCGGAAGCGCAATTACTGAAGCAGCTGTAGTCATGGCCACCGCAATCCGTATTTGTGCACCGTAGCAATCGATCGCGGTTGGCGGTCAGTGCTTCGTCACAGAATATGACGAAAAAACTACTACGCTAGGACTTATATATTATTGCCCGTTATGAGTGTTTAGGCTCAAATATAGTAAGATATAGCTTATGAACTCGTTTGAAGCCGCCAGTGTTGTCCGGCGCGCGGTCGGCGCTTTGGGCCGGCGGTTGCGGGCCGAGCGGCCCGCCAACAGCCTGAGCGCGACCAAACTGAGCCTGCTGGGGCAGTTGTACCGCCGCGGCTCCGCGAGCGCGGCCGAGCTGGCCGAACTGGAGCGGGTTCAGCCTCAGTCCCTGACCCGGGTGTTGGCGGAGCTGGCGGAGGCGGGGCTCATCAGCCGCCGGGCTGATGCCCGGGATGGCCGGCGACAGCTCTTGGATATCAGCGCGGAAGGCCGCGCGGCCCTCACCGGCGACATGCAGCAAAGGGATGCGTGGCTCGCCAAAGCCATGGCGGACGAGCTGTCAGCGACCGAGCAGGAGCTTTTACGGTTGGCGGCCAAGCTGTTGGAGCGGCTTGCCGATGTCAGTTAGTCAGCTGGCGCGGGCAACGGGTGGAGCGGATGTCAGTTAGGCGGCTGGCGGGGCGCCAGGAGGGGCGGATGTTAGTCAGGCGGCTGATTGGGCTGCGGGAGGATTGGCCCGATGCATTGCGCATGGTCATTGCCACGGTGCTGGCAGCGACCGTGTCCACTCTCCTGCATCTGCCGGAGATGTATTGGGCTGTGCTCAGCGCAGTCATCGTTTCGCGCCCGGGTGCGGGAGGGTCCGCCAAAGCAGGGGCGAGCCGTTTGATCGGGACTGTGTTTGGGTCGGCGGTCGCCATGGGCGTCATCGTTGCGCGCGCCTGGCACGTGCCCGAAATCGCGTTGCTCGCTGTCGCGATGATTCCTCTGAGTCTGTTCATTACTGCATTTGAGGAATTCCGGACTGCACCGGTGGCGGCGGTCATCCTGCTCTCATCGGGATCCGCGTTGGTGTCTCCGTTCCACGTGGCGCTCCTGCGGCTTGCGCAGATCACTATCGGCGCGCTTGCCAGTACGGCGGTTGGGCTTTCGGTATTGCCATCGCGGGGCCATGGGCGTGTTTTCCGGATGGGCGCTGCCATCGTCACACGGATCGGCGCGGTGTTAGAGAGTGCTTTCGATGAGCCTCGGGACGACGCCCGCTTGGATGCGACCCATGATGACATCCGCCGCAGCTTGCGCGAGTTGGGTGCGCTCGTACGGACAAAGGCCGGCAGTGTGTCGCGCGCCCAAGGCCGCATCGTCCGTCTGTTGAGCCGGCTGCAGGCAGATTCGATGTTTGTCGCGCGAGTTGTTGGAAGTGGTGTACGGCGCGACAGTGCGAAAGAATGTGCCCAGGCCATTCACGGGGCGTGCCGGGATCTCGCGGATGGGATGTTGGATGCGGAGTCATCAGGGTTACAGCAGTGTCGCGACGCGTTGGAGGCTGCGTCGGCGAGGTTTGCCGAGGCGCGTCGCTGCGCTGGAGTCGAACCGCCGCTGGCGCTCGACGCCCTGGATTTTCTGCTGGAAACCCTCGCCAAGGACCTGCGGGACCTCATCCGGGTTCTGCAGGGGCCCCGGTAGTGGGGAGGGTGACTGAGCCTGACGGCAGATGAGGGTCGGTTGTTGCCGTCATATCACCCACCGGCTCGTCTGTACGCCGCTCAATCAGGTGTCTGACATCGGGCCCGTCCGGTCCCTGGTGGAAGTCGAGCACCTTGCGCTCAATCTCGCGATCGGAGACGGTGAAGCGATGATGGCGCCGCAGGTGTTCCACCCAATTAGGGCTGTGGTAACGCTCGATCCAGATCTCCGGGGCCGCCATATCCTGCATCAGTGACCAGCGTTTCGCGCCGTCGCGTCGGCGTATGCGTCGCAGCTCACGCATCGCCAGACGAAACGGCTCCGCATCATCGACTGCGATCTTGTACTCCACGGTGACCACCACGGGTCCCGTGTCAATGAGCCGGTCGAGCTGGGCCTGACTTTCACTCGACCACGTTCGGGATGGGTCGAGGTTGAGCTCTTCCGGCTGACGCAGCGGCAGCTTTCGTCCCAACAACGCTGAAATCGCCGTGAGCGCCCCCGAAACCATCAAACATCGGGACAGCCCAAACTCGCGTGCAACCAGACCTGACTGCCAACTGCCGAGGGCCAGGCCGCCGAAGGTCACTGTCTGATAGATGGCTACGGTCCGGCCCACCACCCAGCGGGGCGACGAAATTTGTACAGTCACGTTGAATGTGGATAGGGCCAACACCCAGGAGGCACCCCCCAGCATCAGCGCCGGAATGCTCAACGCCTCCGAGGAACTAAAAGCAGTCACCAGGCTGGAAACCCCGAATCCCACCGTTGATGCCCGTACGATGACCTCATTGGTGTAGCGCCTGCGAAGTGACGTGCTGCTCAACGCCCCAAGCACCGCTCCGCTGCCAAAGGCGCCCAGGAGTACACCGTAAGTAACTGCGTCGCCTCCAATGAGATCGCGAGCAATCAGCGGCATCAGCGCCCAGACACTGCTGCCTAGTACGCCGAATACAGTTCCTCGAATGAGGACGGTGCGGATTTCAGGCGATAAGCGTGCGTATCGGACGCCGGCTCCCATAGCCATCAACATGTTCTCGGGTGGGAGGAACGGAGCGGGCCGCGGCCGGCGCCAGAGCACGAGAACTGTGATCAGCGCCATGTAAGACATCGCGTTGACCAGAAACGCCGCGGGTGGTCCCGCTTTGGCGACGATGATGCCGCCAATCGCAGGACCCACGGTGCGGGCGATGTTGAATGAGAGGCTGTTGAGCGCAACAGCGGATGGAAGGTCAGGGCGCGGAACCTGCTCGCCCACCGAGGATTGCCACGCGGGTCCATAGAGGGCAACACCACAGCCGAGAAGAAACGTCAGGGTCAACAATGTCCACGGGGTGATCTGGCCCATGAATGCGATCAGGGTCAGAGCCAGCGCGACGATGAGCATTATTACTTGCGCGATGAGCATCACCAGCCGCCTGTCCCAGATATCGGCAGTGGCGCCTGAGGCAAGCGAAAGCAGCATGATGGGCAGGGTGGTCGAGGCTTGGACGAGGGCGACCATGTCCGCCGATGGCGCGATCGACGTCATCATCCACGACGCACCGACCGCCTGGATGAGACTCCCAAAGTTGGAGACCAGGCTGGCAGTCCAGATCATCGCAAAGACCCTGGAATGGAATGGAGCCAGGGTAGGGGAGTCGCGCCACGACTGGGGCACCAGGGAGAGGAAACGGGAGTGGACCGTCACGCCGGGGAACACCTCGACCGGCGGAAGGCTCAGGCCGGCTTACATAGTGTACTCAGTGCGCCCTGTCGCCGTCTGGAGACAGCGGGCTGCGGGGGCGTCAGAACGGTTTGACGACCGCCAGTATCACGATCGCTATCAGCAGCAGCGCCGGGGCTTCGTTGAACATCCGGTACCAGCGCTGCGAATGGGTATTGCGTCCCTCGCGGAAAGCCACCACCAGCGCGTGGCACCACACGTGGTAGCCGATCAACCCGGCCACCAGTGTCAATTTCACGTGGAGCCAGCCGAAGTGCAGGTACCCGGGCGCGGCGACAATCATGGAAATTCCGAACACGGCGGCCAGGGTGGCCCCCAGTGTCATGATCGAAAACAAGCGGCGCTCCATGACAATAAAGCGCTCGAGCCCGATCGTGTCGGTTGCTACAGCGTGATAGACGAACAAGCGCGGCAGATAAAACAGTCCCGCGAACCAGGTCACCACGAAGATGACGTGAAAAGCTTTGAGCCACAGCATACGCGGACAATGATATCCGAACGGGGCCCGGTGCAGGCCTGTTGGCCGGTGCCCGTGTCAGCATTCCCGCGGCCGGATTGGCTGAATTGCGGCGGGCCAGCTAAGGTAGCCGCTTTTCGAATCAAGGGATGAGCGAGCTGATGGCACTGCGGAACATCGACATTGCGCAACAGGCGAAAATGCGGCCGATCCTGCAGGTTGCCAGGGAGCGGCTGGGCATTCCGGAGGATAGCCTGGAGCCGTACGGGCGTTTCAAGGCGAAGGTATCGCTCGATTATGTCCGGCAGCTGTCCGGGCGCCCCGATGGCAAGCTGATCCTGGTGACCGCCATCTCGCCGACGCCGGCGGGCGAGGGCAAGACGACCACCACTGTGGGCCTCGGCGACGCTCTCAACCTCATCGGTAGGAAAACGCTCATCTGTCTGCGCGAACCGGCATTGGGTCCCGTGTTCGGTGTCAAGGGAGGCGCCGCGGGCGGGGGCTACTCGCAAGTGGTTCCCATGGAGGACATCAATCTACATTTCACCGGCGACTTCAATGCCATCGCCCAGGCCAACAATCTGCTGGCGGCGCTGGTGGACAATCACATTTATCACGGCAACGAGTTGGAATTCGATCTGCGCCGGATTGCGATACGGCGTGTGCTCGATGTCAACGACCGGGCGCTGCGCGCGACGGTTACCGGCTTGGGCGGCCCGGGAAATGGCTATCCCCGGCAGGATGGTTTCGACATCGTGGTCGCCTCGGAGGTCATGGCGATCTTCTGCCTGGCCAGCAGTCTTGCGGATCTGAAAGATCGCCTGGGAAGAATCGTCGCGGGTTACACGGCCACTCAGAAACCGATCCTCGCCCGCGACCTGCAGGCGCACGGCGCAATGACCGTCCTCCTGAAGGACGCCTTCGCCCCCAACCTGGTACAGACTCTCGAGAACAACCCCGCCTTCATCCACGGCGGCCCATTTGCCAACATTGCGCACGGCTGCAACTCCGTGATGGCCACACGGACCGCGTTGAAGCTCGCCGACTACGTAGTTACGGAAGCGGGGTTTGGCGCTGACCTGGGCGCTGAGAAGTTTGTCGACATCAAGTGCCGCAAGGCGAACTTGAAGCCGTCGGCCAGCGTGATTGTCGCCACGATCCGCGCGTTGAAGTATCACGGTGGCGTCGAGGTTGCGGACCTGGGGCAGGAGAATCTCGCGGCACTGGAGGCCGGTGTCGCCAATCTCAACCGTCACATTGACAATGTGCGCGGCGAGTTCGGCTTGCCCTGTGCGGTTGCCATCAACCAACGTGTTGAAGACACGCCAGGCGAGATCCGGCGCCTGATGGAGCTCGTCGCTCCGAAAGGGGTCAAGGTGATCCTCGCCCGGCATTTCGCGGAAGGCGGCAAAGGCGCGGTGGACCTGGCGAACGAAGTGGTTCGGCTGTGTGAGGAGCCGAGTGGGTTCAAGTTCGTCTATGACGACGCTGCGCCGTTATGGGACAAGATCAAAACGGTGGCGACCAAAATCTATCATGCGGCGGACATCACCGCGGATGACAAGGTACGCGCCCAAATCGACAAGTTGCAGCAGTCGGGCTACGGACACTACCCGGTGTGCATTGCCAAGACGCAATACTCCTTTTCGACCAATCCCAAACTGCGCGGAGCTCCTTCAGGTCATCGAGTCAACATCCGCGAGGTCCGGTTGTCAGCGGGTGCGGAGTTCATCGTGGCAATCTGTGGCGACATCTTTACGATGCCCGGATTGCCGAAGGTTCCGGCCGCCAACACGATCGATGTCGATGAGAACGGAAAGATCGTCGGATTGTTCTAGCCCGCAGCTACGGACGGGCGCCGCTGAACCTGACGACAGTGGCGCCCTCCACGGGCCCGATGGTTGCCTGGTCGCTGACGTAAAGCTTCACTTCGCGCCGGAATCTGAGGGAGCCTTTGACTATGGCTCCCGGCCCGATGATCACTTGCGGCACCTTCGGCGTTCCGAAGAAGCTGAACCAGCCCTCACTGGATTCGTCGTACAGGATGCCGCCTTCGACGCGCGAGTTGGCTCCGACGGTCAGGTTGCTGTTTTTGGTTTCTATTCCACCGCCCACGTGCGCGGCCGTGAGTTGAATTGAGCCGTTGACATTGCTCAGGTGGCCGCCCACGTCGGCGCCGGTGTCCAGCGTCATGTTGCCGTTGACCAGCTCCACCTTTCCGGCAACGTGCGCTCCCTGTCCGATGTCGATCGTGCCGTTGACCGTCTCGACAGAGTCCACCGTTGCGTGGTCGTGAATGGTAATGCTGCCGTTGACGGTTTCGGCGTGTTTGACGACAGCGTTGGCGCCGATATCAACGGAGCCGTTTACGGTCGTTGCCTTGTCGACACGTTCGCCTGAGCGAACATGCACTGAGCCCAATACCCTGTTGTGTTCCTCGTCGTCGGAGGCCAGAACCGGTCCGGTTGTCGACGCCAGGATGAGTGCAGCCATCGAGGTCAAAACACACTTGTGGATCATCCCGCTGCTCCGTGCTGTCTGACCGTTATATTGATGCCTGCCGCGCTTGATGCAAAGCCCACCGGCGGCAGACCGAGTTGACGGCGCGTCAGGCGGACTATGGTTTTCCTGATTGGCTATAATCGCTGCATGAAAACCCCCAAGTCCTCCAAAGCCCCGCTTCCGCGACGCATACTGGTCGTGGATGTCGGCGGTTCGCACGTGAAATTCCGGATCGGTCCCCGGGGAGTCATCAGCCGACTCGATTCCGGGCCGAAAATGACCGCGGAACAGATGGCCGACGGTGTCACGCAGCTCGTGCCAAAGTCGCAGTACGACGCGGTCTCCATCGGCTACCCCGGGCTCGTATTCCACAATCACATCACGGCGGATCCGCACAACCTGGGCAGCGGGTGGGTGGGCTTTGATTTTGCGAAGGCGTTCGGCAAGCCGGTGCGGCTGATCAATGATGCGGCCATGCAGGCCATGGGCAGTTATGAGGGCGGCCGGATGTTGTTTCTGGGGCTCGGCACCGGGTTGGGCGGTACGCTCATTGTTGACGGTGTGATCGAGCCGATGGAGCTCGGCCACATGCCGTATCGAAACGGTCGGACATACGAGGACTATGTTGGGGAAAGGGGGCGGTTGCGTCTGGGCACGAAGAAGTGGCGCAAGGTGGTCCGCGATGTTGTCGATCAGTTGTCCAAAGTGCTGGAGGTGGACTACGTGATCGTGGGCGGTGGCAATGCCAAACGCCTCAAAAGCCTGTCGGAGAACGAGCGCCTCGGAGATAACGACAATGCGTTCGTCGGGGGCTCGAGGCTGTGGGAGTCCAGCGGGCATCCCCTGCGGATCGATGTCAAACGTCCGCGGGCGGCGGCGAAATAAGTCCAATTCGCAGCGCCATTCACCCTTTGGGAAGTCTTCCGGCGCAGGTAAACCCGGTCGAATGTTGTGCGTTGTTACAGTTCAGTAGCATGTGCTACGAAAACTTCGCCTTGCGAGGCAGAGCACTATGAAAGCAACCGCAACGTGTCTGGGAGTCATTGCCGCCGGATTGCTGAGCACGGCTGCGCTCGCGCAGACGGCGCAGCAGGACCAACAGCGTGACGTGAATCAACAGCAGCGCATCGAGCAGGGCCTGCAGTCGGGCCAGTTGTCGACCCGCGAGGCCGGCCAGCTCGAGCGCCAGCAGCAACATGTTGACAAGATGGAAGCCCACGATCTGCGGAATGGCTCGATCAGCCCCGGCGAGCAGGCGCGACTCAACGCCGCCCAGAACCGCGCGAGTGCCAGCATCGCCGCTGACAAGCACAACGGCGTTACGGGAAATCCCAACTCGGCATCTTCACAGCGCATGCAGGCGGACGTGCAGCGCAATGTCAACCAGCAGCAGCGGATTGCCAATGGCCTCAGCAACGGCTCGCTGAGCAACCACGAGGTTGGAACATTGGAGCGCGGCCAGGCGCATGTCGATCGCAAGGAGGCCAATGCGGCGGCCAACGGTCATGTTGGCGCAGCTGAGCAGCGTCGCATCCAGCGGTCGGAGAATCACCAGAGCGCCCGCGTGTATCGCAAGAAGCACAACGCCCGCCCTGGTTGAACTCGGCTGAACTAGTCGCCCGGATGGGCCCTTGGGCTCACCCGGGCGAAAGACTTGCGAGTCACTGGCGATATCTGCGAGTCTTCTCCACGTTATGCCATTCACCTTTGCGCACCCGGCAGCGATTCTGCCGCTGCGCCGCTCCAGATTCCTGCAGACGGTTCCTCTGATCATCGGAAGCATGGTGCCGGACGCACCGTATTTCTTCCCATGGCGGGTTGCCAAGTACTTTTTCGAAACTCATACGCTGAGTGCGTCGTTTCTGGTCGATGTGCCTTTGGGCATGGCGTTCCTGGTGGCGACCCTCCTTTTGAAGGAGCCTTTGACGATATTGCTGCCGGTGCGCGCGCGGTGGACCTGCCTGCGGTCCATTGAGCGCTTTTATGCGCGACCGTTGCACTGGCCCATCGCCCTGTTCTCCATTCTGATCGGCGCCTGGACCCACATTGCCTGGGACTCGGTGACCCATCAAACAGGTTGGACGGCGGAGCGTGTTGCGGCGCTCAGCGCGCCGGTCTCGATTTTCGGGTGGGATACGGAAACCAGTCACCTGTTGCAGTACCTGAGCTCCGTATTCGGGCTGGTGGTCCTGGCACTGTGGTTTCGGAGCCTATTGAAGCGAGTTCCAGCCACGGTCACGACGGATCAGTCGCGACCCCCTGCCCAGTGGTGGCTCCTGGGACTGATCGCGTTTGCGTCGGTGTTGATCGGCATTTCCCGGGCCTGGCCCGCCTGGCAGCTGGGATCGTCCAGTTACTATCGCCTGGCCTATCTGTTGCTGACCCGCACGATCGGCTGGTTTGTGGCGCTGTACCTCACCGCCGGAATCATCGTCCTGTTGAGCCGGCGGCGGCGGCCAGTGCTCAGGCCAGAAAGCCCATGACCCCCAGCACCGTGCCAATCATGGCTGCGGTCAGGCCGATCACCGGAAAGAACTTCCGCTTCGACAGGAAATAGAGCGACGACATCACCAGGCCGAGCTCGAGGAATCCCTCGCCGATATCGAGGCGCACCGCGCGCCCTTCCTCGCGAGTGGTCTCGTCGTGCTTCACCCGAGCTTCCGTCTCGATCTCCTTCGTCTCCTCGGAATAATGCGCACTTTGCTTGGTGTACTTGTCGACGATGGCCTGTACGCGGCTCTCATCAGTGCTCAGCGAACGGGCGAGATCCGCTCCGACATCCAGCATCTGCTGCCGGTTTTTCTTCGCCTGGTAGAACGACCACTGGTCGTTCTCTTCGGTTCGGTTGATCACTGCCGCGTTGTGAGCGCGATGTGACCCGATGGTGACGACGGCGAGGATGATGCCGATTACGCCGACAGCTACACCGACCGCTTGCGCAACGCTATCTCCCGAGTGGTCGTGCCCGGTATGAATCTCGACCTCTGCCATCACACTCTCCGATGGTTAATTGGCCGCAAAAAGTTGCGGCGGAGCCCGGGGAATTGGCCGCCGCCAAAAGGCGTGACTTTTGCCGGCTGCGCCTACGGGGCGCGCCTTCGGCGCCCGGGCCGACGATGCGCCGCGGATTCTACTTGAACAGCAGCACGGCCTTTTGCAGTGTGACCCAGACGCCCCATCCGAGGGGAATCCAGACGGCGAGCCAGGCTACGGGAATGAGCCATGTTGGCTGCCCGTCGCCAGCACCGGAAGGGGCCGGAGCGGCTGGCTGACTGCCGTTTTGGGCCTTTAGTGCCTTGTCGTCGGCGGCGATCTGCAGCGGTGTCATGTAGTTCTTGGGATCGACCGGCTTGATCAGCAGGTTGCAAATGAATCCCAGCGCCAACAGGCCTGCCAGGATGAACATGGTGAGGCTATAGGCTTGCGCCTTCGCGACGCCGTGATCGAGCTGATAGTCACGGATGTAGTTGACGAGGACAGGACCCAGAACGCCAGCGGTCGACCACGCGGTCAGCAGCCGTCCGTGAATTGCTCCGACCATCCGAGTCCCAAACAAGTCCGCCAGGTATGCGGGCACCGTCGCAAAGCCACCGCCATACATCGACAGCGCTACGCAGAAGAAGGCTACGAACAGCGCGAGGTTGACGGTTGCGGCGGTCCAGGGGATCGAGCTGTAGAGCCCGATTCCCAGCAGGAAGAAGACTGCGTAGGTGGCCTTGCGCCCCAGGCGGTCGGAGAGTGAGGCCCAGAAGATTCGGCCACCGATGTTGAACAGCGAGAGCAGCCCGGTGAAGCCGGCCGCAATGGCCGCGATCTGAGTCTTCTGTTCCGGTGTGAGCTGATCGAAGGTCGCCGTGACCCCGATCAAGCGCCCCCCGAACACCTCTTGGAGCAGGGGTGAGGCCATGCCGAGGATGCCGATACCGGCGCTCACGTTCAGCGTCAGGACGCCCCACAACAGCCAGAACTGCGGTGTACGCCAGGCGACGCTCAGGTGGACATGTCGGTCCGTAACCAGCTTTTTGCTCTTGATCTGAGATGGATCCCAGTTTGCTGGGCGCCAGCCGTCCGGCGGCACGCGGTAGCTCAGAGCGCCAGCCATCATGAAGACGAAGTAGATGGCCGCCAGTGTCAGAAACGTTTCCCACACTCCGACGGACGCCGGTGTCGCATAGAACTTCATCAGCCGGTCCGCAAGGGGCGCACCAATCATCGCGCCACCCCCGAACCCCATGATGGCCATACCGGTAGCCATGCCCCGACGATCCGGAAACCATTTGATCAGCGTCGATACAGGTGAGATGTAGCCGAGGCCCAGGCCGATGCCGCCGATGATTCCAGAGCCCAGCCACAGCATCCACAACTGGTGAAGGACGACACCGCCCGCGGAGATCACGAGCCCGCCGCACCAGCAAAAGGCTGCTACCACACCCGCTTTGCGCGGGCCGGCGCGCTCCAGCCAGCCTCCCCAGATGGCCGCAGCCGATCCGAGAAACACGAAGAACAGCGTGTACGTCCACCCGAGCATGTTCAACTTCCAGTCGCACGTGCTGGACAGAGCGCGCGCGACAAAGCCCATATCAGCCGGGCAGGCCACCGATTCGGTAATGCCTATGGCTTTTGACAGGGGCAGCCAGAACACGGAAAACCCGTAGGCCATGCCGATACACAGGTGGATGGCCAGGGCGGCAGGCGGTACCAGCCAGCGGCTGAACCCGGGACTCGCAATCGTCCGCTCGCGGGCGAGAAACCCCGGACCCGCAAGTGCTTCTGTAGTGGACATAATTATTAATGGGTTCCTGTGTTTGTGCGCGTCCTGCCGCAGGTGTCACAGTTTAACGGACCCCAACAAGGCCGTGATACCGGCCAAAGTCCCGGAGCTGTTCCCTGTTCCGGTGTGTGTCGATGTCGGTGCACTTTGCGGTTTTCGCACTGCGCGTGCGGCGCCAGCCCCGGTGTCACGAAATTTTCATGCTGCGCTCGTGCGGGTGTGGTGAATGGGTCACACAACACGCGTTGAGACGAAGGTACCTTTGAGACTGACGACGGTCACCTTACGTCAAATGGCAGACCCGATAAGAACGCTGCTCGCAAGCGGGGGCTTGCACACTGTCTTCCAGCCCATCCTCGATGGCGCGACTCGCGAGGCGATCGGCTACGAGGCGCTGACGCGCGGTCCGGCTGACCATGAGCTGAATTCACCCATTGCGCTGATTGCCGTCGCCGCCAAGAGCGGTTTGAGCACCGAGCTCGAGTGCGCCTGCATCAATTCTGCGTTGAGCAGCTTCCGCCAGCTGCAGCTGAAAGGGCGGCTTTTCCTGAATGTTTTGCCGCAGACGCTGCTGGACTGGGATGACTTCCCTGAGTGGTTGGCGGACCGCCTCACGCATTCCGGCATCGACCCTCACGACGTTGTCCTGGAGTTGACGGAGCACGGCCTCAGTGAGGATGAGACGCAGCTTGCGGCTGCTGTTGTGCCGCTGCGCGCTATGGGTTGCGACATTGCAATTGATGATCTGGGCGCTGGTTCCTCGGGGCTCAAGACTTGGTCGGCGATTCGTCCCGACTACGTCAAGGTCGATCGCTACTTTGTCGCGGGTGTCGAGCAGGACGCTGTTCGTAGCGAGATTTTGCGCTCCGTGGTGGATATGGGGCGCGTAACCGGTTGTCGGATCATCGCGGAAGGCGTGGAGAACCGCGAGCAGTTTGCGCTCGCGCTCGAGCTTGGCGTTGACTACCTCCAGGGCTTCCTGTTTGGGCAACCCCAGCGTTCGCCCAAGCTGGATTCAGTGATGTTGGGCTCGCTCGAACGGGCGAAGCCCGGCGTCAATGCTGATTGCGCGGGACACCTCGTGCTGCAGATTCCAGGTGTCGACGCATCAGTAAACGTCGCTGACGTCGTGGAGATGTTCCGCAAGGAACCCTCATGGACGGCGTTGGCCGTGCTCGACAAGGATCGCCCGATCGGAATGGTTCATCGCGACGACCTGCTGATCTTCCTGAGTCGGCCGCTGCACCCCGAGGTCTATAACCGCAAGCCCGTCGCGAGCGTAATGAACCGGGCCGCGGTCCAGATCGATGCGCGAGCGCGCCTCGACCAGGTGAGCCGCCTCGTGACCGCTCGCACCGCCGGTCGCCCGCGCGACGACTTCATCGTCACCCGGAGTGGGCGTTATCTGGGGATGGGACGCACCATCGACTTGTTGCGGCACATCACTGCGCAGCAGATTCAAGCGGCCAAACAGTCAAACCCGCTGACGGGGCTGCCTGGCAACCGGGAGATCCAGACCCATATCGCGCAATGGCTCGCGTGTCGGCGGGCGTTCGTCGCTTGTCATCTGGACCTGGATAATTTCAAAGCGTTCAACGACGCGTATGGGTATGCGCGGGGTGATCAGGTGCTGATGCATGTCGCCCAGGTGGTGACGCATGCGGCGCGGCCTCGTGTGGATTTCGTGGGCCACGTGGGCGGCGATGATTTTGTGTTTCTCATGCGGAGCCAGGATTGGTCGCTTCGACTCACTGCCATTGTTGAGGAGCTCGAAGCGTCGTTGATCAACTTTCACTCGGTTGAGCACCGCAAGTCCGGCGGTCTCGACGGTGTCGATCGTGACGGCGTGGAACGGCGATTCCCGCTGTTGAGCGCGTCGATTGCAGCAGTTGAGGTTGATGGCCGGCGGCCGATCACCGCGGAAGAGGTTGCCGACGCGCTTAGTGAGACGAAGCGCGCTGCCAAAGCCAAGGCGGGGTGTTCGTGCATGTTGGCAGTGGGTGAGGAAATCGCGGAGCTGGCTGTTCGGATGCCGAAGCCGGTGACTTCGGCCTTGTCGCAGATGGGGTTGTTTGCTGTTGGGTCGGGTTAGCGCGGGGTGCCGAACAGCTGGGTCCAGTAGATGCCACCGTTGCTTTCCGCATTCACTGCGTATGCCACTGACATCTGCGTGAAACGCGCGCTCATCAGGTTCTCACAGTGGTGTGGGCTTCCTACCCATCCATTGACGGCATCCTCCGGCGTCAAGATGCCGCTCGCCAGGTTCTCTCCGATCGCCTTCCACTTGTAACCCGTCCTCGTGACCCTATCGGCTGGCGTGCTTCCATCACGGCCGGTGTGATCCATGTAATTGTGATTGGCCATGTCTTGCGAATGCTCGACAGCCGCTCTCTCGAAGGTCGATGGAGCAAGGACCAGCGGCGGTGCGGCAGGGAACGACTCTGCACCGCATCGACGGGCGTGCGCGCGTGCTTGATTCGTCAGCTCGAGTACACGGCGGCTGATTGCTTGCCGGTCTCCAGGTGACGGTGGCGTAAACGGCGACGCTACCATCACCCACACATCCGTCCCCTGGCGATACGTTCCGATATCCTTCAGGTCGCGTGCCGTAATCTGCGAGCAGAACCGACCTGCGACGATTCGTTCTACGTCACGGTCGTCTGGCACGTTAGATATTTGCACCGCTGCCGACGTCACGGAACGGTAACCTGCTTTCTTAGCGGCATTTTGTAGAGTTTCGCCAAACGAGAGTCTACGTGCGGCTTCATTCAGCCGCGAATTCTCACGGAGCCGTTGCGTCGTGAAGGGATTTGCGTGGCAGCCGTGGAGTCGGGCTTCGTTGACTGCCCCAGCGACGTCGGCCATGGCAGCCGCCGGAATCAACGAGAATGACAATACGAGTAGAATGAGCCGCAGCAATATTCAATCCTCTATAGACGTGGGGTACACCCCTCCGTCATGGTTATCGCATGCCAGTGTCGCCTGAAGAAGTAACCGATCTCCCTCTTCCTGTCGCCAACTGGCCATGGCGTGAGGGGAATCGGTTCACTCTGCTCGACGCCACTGAGCAATACTTCGAACGCATGATTCAGGCGATCGATGACGCCCAATCTTACATTTTGCTGGAGATGTATCTGGTCGAGTCAGGAGTTCTGGCCGGCCGGTTCGTAGAGGCATTCATACGGGCGGCACACCGTGGAATCAACGTCCGTCTCGTGCTGGACGGCTTTGGGTCCCTGGCCTTCGCGCAGGCGGACCGGCGGCGGTTGACTGACGCCGGCGTCGAGCTCCGATTTTACAACATCGTGGCGCTGAGGAAGCGTCTGCGCAATTTTCTTCGTGATCATCGCAAGCTGATGATCGTGGACGGGGCGTTTGCGTTTGTGGGCGGAGTTGGCCTAACCGACGAATTTGGTGTTACCGGTCCACCGGGGTGGCCGTGGCGCGATCTCGTGGTCGAGATCCACGGGCCTGTGGTTTACGATTGGCAGCAGGCATTCGGCCGAACTTGGAAACGCAGTGGCGGCGAGTTGGCGCTGCCTGATCCGTCGCTGGAACCGATCCTGGATGGTGCCCGCGCGCGAGTTGTGTTGAGTGAGGCGTGGTATCGCTCGGAGCTCGCGAACGCGGTGGCCCGACGTATCGGGTCGGCAAATAAACGCGCCTGGATCATGAGCGCGTATTTCGTGCCGTCGCGCCGCTTTCGCAAAGCGCTTCGACGGGCCGCGCGGCGCGGAGTGGACGTGCGTTTGGTCGTCCCCGGTCCGTTGACTGATCACCCCATCGTGCGACAAGCGGCCCGGCGCTTTTACGGCAAGCTCCTCCGCAACGGAGTGCGTATCTTTGAGTTTCAGCCGCGTGTTCTGCACGGCAAGATGTCGATCTGTGATGACTGGGTTTCGGTGGGATCGAGCAACCTCGACCGCTGGAGCTTCAAGTGGAACCTCGAGGCCAACCAGGAGATCGAGAACGAGGCGTTTGCCAACGTGGCCGCCGCGGTGTTTGAGAAGGATTGCGGGCTGTCGTTGGAGCTGGATCGGCACCGCTGGCCGCAGCGGGCGTGGATGGACCGGCTGCAGGAGCGGTTTGCCGGGTGGCTCGACCGGTGGTTGGATCGGTGGCGGCGGCCGCATTTGTAGCGGGTTTATTTCAGGCTGTGGGCGGCGGCCAGTGCTCTGCCAGTGGGGAGAGGGGATCGCCGCTCGTCATTCGCGCTATCGCGCAGCCGAGTAGCTCGCCGCACGGCAGGATCTTCACTTTCCCCCGGTGGCCCAGCGACGTCGGGCTGGGTGCGTAGCCAACGCTGTCAGTTATAACCACCTGCGCAATTTGTGCCGCCGCAGCGAGTGCTGCCAGCCCCGCTTCGATGGGGCTGTGAGTCACTGTTGCGTGGACGGAGGTGGCGCCTGCCGCGCGCAGCGCCGTCGCTGCTTTTATCAACGTCGAACCGCTGGCACATAAATCATCGAGAACGATGACCGCGCGACCGTTCACGTTGCCAACAATCGTACCGCCGGAGACGACGCCACCTTCGCGGCGTTTTTCCACGAACACTAACTCAACTTCCTGGCCTGTTTTGCGTTCCAGCAGCTCGCGAAACAACTGGGCGCGTTTTATGCCGCCGATATCCGGAGACGCGACGGCCAGAATTCCGTTCGGCAGATGTTGGGTAAAGTGTGCGGCCATCATCGGCAGTGCCGACAAGTGATCGACCGGTATGCGAAATGCATTGTCGAGTGCAGCTGCATTGTGGACGTCGAGCGTAATGGCTCTATCTGCTCCCGCAGCCTCGAGCTGTTGTGCAACGTAGCGGGTATATACGGGATCGCGCGGTTTGGTGCGACGATCTTTTCTCGCGTAGGCGAGATATGGAATTGCGACTACCACGCGGCTGGCGCCCGCGTCACGCAGACCGTGAATCAGGAACAGAAGTCTGACCAGGCGCTGCGCGATCGGAGCCTTTTGAGTGTCTGCCAGCGATTGCACGATGAACACGGTCCGATCGCGTACCGATTGCAGGGGCCGCAATTTGAACTCGCCACCCTCGTAGTCTCGCTCTTCCAGTGAGGCAAGCGGCACACCCGCTCGTTCGCTCGCGGCGAGTCCCAACGCGTGACTTTCGCTGGGCGCGAATATCAAGGGCTCGTCGCTGGTTCGCCGGGTCATCGCATGTTCCGCCTGTGCGGCCTCAATTGCTGGGCATTGGAGTCGTGGAGTAAAGCTCGTTTGTGCGTACAAATGAAAGCAGGAATGATGACATGACCTCCATCTGTGTGCGGTAAGCGCTTATCGCATCACGCTTTCGTTGCTCTTCTTCGGGCTCCAGCTTAAACGGCGTCTGTGACAACCCATGTCCCAGCGGCGGTGGGTTCATCTCCAGATCCGGCTCGTAGCCGCGCGGGATGGGCCAGAACTCTCCACCATGCACTATCCAATATCGAACCTTGGAAAGCTCGTTGCGGCGTGCCATGGCACGAATCGTCACGAGCCCCGTGGCGCGATGGTCCGGGTGAGAATCGCGCGGGCTCGGAGCCAGGATCAGCGTCGGACGGACGCGGTCGAGCACAGACTCGAAGTCGTGCTCGAGGTTTTCCCCGGTGTAGGCGCGTCCGGGAGACAGCGTGCCGGGGTAGGGAACCGATGTTGCCGTGGTAAATTTCGAGCGATAGGGTGTTATGTAGTAGTCAGTAAAGAGGGGCAGAATGCCACGATCGGGATAGCCCAGAAAAAACAACCGATCCGCCGGCACGCCGAGAATAGTGGCTGCGTCCCGGGACTCCTGCATTCTGCGCACGGCGAGGTCACGCAGCTTCGAGGGCCTGAGAAACAGGCTTTTCTCCACAACGAGCAGGTCGAGCTCCGACCCGTCGCCGCTCGTCAGCCAAACGATGCTGGCACGACCGCCGGCATGCAACACGCGTTGAATTACCCCCGAGCAACACAGCACCTCGTCGTCAGGATGAGGTGATACGACCAGCAACGAGGTCGCGGAGGTTATCGGGGGAAATGTTGCCGGGGTGGTTAGACTGGGTGGCGCACTGGCTGCCGGGCTGGGAGGGGCCGTCGCCGGCGCCGCCGCGCCCGGTGCTGTCGCTCCGGGTGCTGGCCCCTTCGGTGCTGGTGCGTGAGGCGCACCAGCCGCGAGTGACGATGTGGCGAGCGTCGCTATGAGCGACAGAATCAATGGGCGCAAATCGCGCGTCCTTCGTATCGACAATCGGCGGAGTGTAACGCTGACGACCGAAGGACCGCGCTGGAGGTGCTGGAGCGATTCGTCAGCCGATCAGCCGTGCATAGTGCAGCAGGACCAGGAACAAGCCAATCGACACCAGTTGCGCAGGCGGGTGTCTGCCGTTCGTTGATCTGGTGTCCCACGGCTCGATCTGGGTCCCGCGCCTGGGTAGTTGTGCCGGCCGGCTCAGTGTTTTGCGCGGGCCGCGTGCCACTGACGCCACTGCTCGATCCCACCCAGTTCGGCGGACTCGATGCCGCGAATCAGGCTCTTCACGTAGGTGCGTTCGGCCCTCAGGAGGGCGAGGGCGTATTCGCTTTCGATCAGGAAGAGCGCGGGCAGGTTTATGGCCGCTGCGCCTGCGATCTCCGTCTGGATCTGGCTTTCTTGCTCATCCAGGCGCCCCAGACGCTCCGCCAGGAGCAATTGCACTTCATTCGGCGGTAGCGCCGGCAGCAACGAGAGCGCCGCTTCAAACTGCGGGTATTCCTTCACCGGCTGGCTCACCAGCGAGCGGAGCCACGAATTCATCTCGGCTTCCCCGGCGTCTGTCAGGCGGTAGGTGGTCCTCTCGGGGCGTCCGCCCGCGCGATCAGTACCCGCTGCCGCGATGAAACCTTCACGCTCCAGCTGGCCGATGACGGTGTAGAGCGAGCCATAGCGGAGCTTGATGCTCTGCTCTTTGCCTCGCTGCTTCAGAGTCGCTGCCATTTCGTAGGGATGCATGGTTTTCTCGAACAGCAGTACGAGGACGGCCAGGGCAAGCGGGTTGGTGAGTTTTCGGGGGGAAATCATTGAACGTGGGCGTATATTCGTTTACGAGTATACGGCGACGGATATATGACTGCAAACCGGCGAGTGGCTTGGCAAGCTGGGCGCCGCGGGGCATCGAGGGTGGGTGGCGCTTAGTTGGCAGCCTGCTGCTGCGGGACGAAGTCTTTCATGACCGCCTTCTCGAGGAGTTCCGGCGGGAGCAGCCCCTGGTTGATCATGAAGTCGTGGTAGGCCTGCACGTTGAATTTCTTGCCTAGCGCCAGCTCTGTCTTGGCACGCATGGCTTCGATTTTGGTGTAGCCGTAGAAATAAGACGTCGCCTGACCGGGGGCGGCGAACGTGTATCGGTCCACCTCTTGTTTGGCCATCGGTTCCGAAAGCATGACCTCGTCCATTAGCAGCCTTTTGGCAGCGCTGGGCTCAATCATCCCGAGGTTCAGCATCGGATCTAGAAACGCGCGCGCCGCTCGCATGAGTCGCATCTGCAAGGCGCCCATCTGTCCTTCGAGAGGCTCGTATTGCTTCATGAACGCTTCGGAATAGAGCGCCCAGCCCTCAACGTTCGCACTGTTAAAGGCGAAGACTGCTCGCGTGCTCGATACCCCATGCTCCAGCATTGAAGCGAATTGGAGCTCGTGGCCAGGGCGTGCTTCATGCGTGGTGAGTGACCACGTAATCGCGTCGTAGTTGAAGTCGTCCATTTCGACTTTCGAATCTGCATTGGGATTTGACGTCGGAAGGACGAATTCACCAGGCTCGCCTGTGTTGCCAATCAAACGCGGTATATCCATGTGCGGCGCTGGCTGCGACGCCGACTCGGCGTCCGTTGCCAGGCGAATGACTGCCTTGCGCTGTGGAATGGTGATCAGATGTTGGTCGCGCGCGATTTTTTCGATGCGGGCCAGGCGCTCGCTGTAAACAACCAGCAGCTTGTCGTTCGGGATCTTCGCCTTCTTCAGTTCACGCATCACATCGTGATAGTCGGATGACTTCATACCGCGCTGCTCAGCGATTTGGACGGCAAGCGCTTGCATCTCGTCGCGCGTGGATGCGTAAACGAACAGTGCGCGTTCCATGAGCTCATGCGGATCCATGTTCACGCCGAAATTTTTCAGATTGTCGGCGTAGATTTCCGGTGGCAGGCGATTGGTGGGCCGAGCCCGTGGCACCACCGTTGCGCGGACCCATTTGGCATAGTCAGCCAACTGCGCCGTCAGTGTTTTGAGGTCCTTTTGATAGCCCTTGAGCCCGGCCTTGTCGAAGAGATCCTGGATACCCTTGAGATACTGGTCCTGGTTCTTCAGGTGCTGCTCAACTTCAACCGTCCAGGG
>JAXDQF010000133.1:0-61760 GCA_034668025.1 Gammaproteobacteria bacterium
GTCGTTCCCCAGCCACGATTCCGGGATGAGCGCCACAATCTCCTCGAGAACCCGGGGTGTGATGAGCGCGCTCAGCCGCGTGTCGGAGTCTTCCAGCGCCGCCGCAAAGGGCAACAGGATGTGATCCTTTACGCGGGTGAAGGGATCCGCGGCCCGTTCCATGTATTGATTCCACGAATGATGGAAGTAGAGCGCGGCACCGTGGTCGATGAGCTGCAGATGGCGATGCCACAGCAGCATGTTTGCGTTGCGCGCAGTTCGATCTACGTTGGTGACGAAAGCGTCAAACCAGACGATATCGGAAGCGAGCCGCACGGCAGGCGTTTCGGCAAGCGGGTCGAACATGACGGCGCCCGGCAGATAATCGAGTGCGACATTCAGGCCGGCGCTGGCCTTGATGAGCTCCTGGATCTCGGGGTCCGGCTCGGTCCGCGCCAGGTCGGGATCCAGCTCAATGAGCACGATCTCGGGAATGGGCAGCCCGGCCGCGCGCGCGATTTCGCCCGCCACAACTTCCGCAATGAGGGCTTTCGCGCCCTGGCCCGCACCGCGGAATTTCAGCACGTACATGCCGTCATCATTGGCTTCGACGATGGCGGGCAGCGAGCCTCCTTCGTGCAGCGGAGTGACGTATCGAGTGGCGCCGACAGTTCTCATGCTGCAATACTAGCGAAATGCATCCTATGGTGACTCGAATCCGCTCCCTGGTCGCACCCGCGACTCTCACTGGCGAATCTCGGTAGTGCGGCTGGGCACGGGCGTCATAGCCTTCGCGCTGGTTTTGATCTCAGGGTTCGGCGGTCACGGCCGCGCCACGGCAGCCGAGCCCATGCTCGTTTCGGCGCCCGAGGTGCTGGCTCACGGCCGCTTTAAGCATGTCGAAATATTTCGGCCTCAAGGCGAAGTGAAGCACTTCGCGTTGCTCATGTCCGGCGACGGTGGCTGGAGCTCGCGGCTCGCGAGAATGGCCGGCGCGTTGGCTTCGGACGGCACACTCGTAGCAGGCATCGATACTGCGCAATTGTTTGCTGATCTGGAAAAGGACGGCGGCACCTGCGTGTTACCGGATGGGGATCTGGAAAATCTCAGTCACTACGTGCAGGCTTACTACAAGGTGCCGACGTACTACACGCCAATTCTCATCGGACATTCGGCTGGAGCAACACTCGCGTACACGAGCCTGGCGCAAGCTCCGCGCGGCATCTTCGGCGGCGCGCTGACGCTCTCATTCTGTGTTGACCTGGATCTGCACAAGCCGTTGTGCCAGGTGCAGGGGTTGCGTTACTCCAAGATCAGGAGCGGCTTCAGGCTGCTGCCCCCGTCGCAGTTGCAGGCGCCCTGGATTGCGCTCCACGGCGTGAAGGACCGCATTTGTCCCATCGACGACGCGCGGGCGTTCGTCGCCCAGACCAAGGATGCGCGGCTGGTCGAGCTTCCCAAACTGGGACACAGCTACCTGGCCTCCGACAGCGTTGACTGGCTGCCCCAGTTCAAGACGGCTTTCGAGTCGATCGTGGCAACACAGGTCGCGCCCCGCCTGCCGGCGCCGCCCGCGAGTCTCGCTGACCTGCCCATCGTCGAGGTTGAAGCAACTGCCGGCACGCCTGCCTCGGATTCGTTTGCCGTGCTGATTTCGGGCGATGGCGGCTGGGCCGGTATCGACAAGGAGGTGGCCGGGCTGCTGGCGGACCGCGGTGTTCCCACCGCCGGCGTGGACTCGCTGCGCTATTTCTGGACCGCCCGGACGCCGGCGGGCCTGGCGCAGGATATCGATCGGATCGTCCGCTACTACGCCTTTCACTGGAAGAAAAAGAACGCGCTGTTGGTTGGCTATTCACAGGGGGCGGACGTGTTGCCGTTTGCCGTAAACCGCCTGCCGCCCGCCACCCGCGCGCTGGTGAAGCTGACTACGCTCATCGGCGTGAGCGAGCGCGCCGCGTTCGAGTTCCACGTGGCCAACTGGATCGGCAGCGATTCGGACGGGCTGCCCATTCGCCCGGAAATGGACAAGCTCTCCGCAGCTGACACGCTGTGTGTGTACGGTGATGATGACGATGAGTCCATCTGTCCGAAGATCAGTCCGCAACATGCACGCATCATCAAGTTGCCCGGTGGCCATCATTTCGGGGGCAACTACCTGCCGTTGGCCCAACTCGTGATCGGAGCGGGTGTGCTGCCGCATTGAGCCGCATGAAAACCGCGTTGCAATGGCTGGGCGGCCTTGCGGGCCTCGCCACCATTGCGGCTGTTGTCCTGGCGGTGCAGAGTTGGTATTTCAGGCCGCTCGCGATTGGAATTTTCTTCGAGCGGGCCTTCATCCAGTTCCTGCTGGAAGATCCGGAAGCCGTCTCCTCGCTCGGTGTGTTTGAGCAGCTGGGCTACAAGGGCTTTGACGGGATGTTGACGGATGTTTCGCCGGCGCACGAGGAGAAGCTCGCCAGGATGGCCCGCGACGATCTGGCAACGCTGCGCGGCTACAATCGCTCGTCCCTGTCGCCGTCGCACCAGCTCTCCTACGACGTGCTCGAATGGTTCCTGCAGGATCTCGTTGAGGGACAGCACTGGCTGTTCCACGACTACCCCGTCAATCAACTGTTCGGCGTGCAGAGCTCCACGCCGGATTTCATGGTGCAGATCCATCCCATCGGCGACGAGCGGGATATTCACCACTACATCAGCCGGCTGACGGCCTTCGACCTCAAGTTTGCACAGCTGCTGGAGGGCTTGCGGCTGCGGGAGTCGAAGGGCATCGTGCCGCCGAAGTTTGTGATCGAGCGGGTGTTGGTCGAGATGCGCGCCTTCATTGCCGTACCGGCGCGCGAGAACATTCTTTACACCAACCTGCGCTCCAAGATGGCGCGGTTGCGCTCGGTGCCGGCGGCCGACCGCACGAGGCTGCTGGCGGAGGCCGCGGCTGCGATCGAGCAGAAGGTGTATCCGGCGTACGGCCGCATCATAGACTTCTTCACGGCGCTGCAGCCGAAAGTCACCGAAGACTACGGGGTCTGGAAGCTGCCCGATGGGGACGGCTATTACGATCACCTGATCCGCAGTCACACCACCAGCTCGCTGGATGCGGAAGGTGTTCACAACATCGGACTCGCCGAGGTTGCGCGCATCGAGAAGGAGATTGATGGCGTGCTGCGATCGCAAGGGTTCCCGGATGGCAGCATCGCCGAGCGCGTGACCCGGTTGAATGCCAGCCCGCGCCTGCAGTATTCCAATGACGACGTGGGCCGTGCGGCCTGCATTGCAGACTATCAGCGCTACATCGATCAGATCGTCCGCGGATTGGCGCCGGACTTCGCCTCGCCGCCCCAACTCAACATCAAGGTGCAGCGGGTGCCGCAGTTCAAGGAAGCGACCGCACCCGGAGCCTATGCTGATACGGGATCGCTGGACGGCTCGCGACCCGGCGTGTTTTACGTGAACCTGCGTGATATGCGGGATATCTGGAAATATCAGATGCGTACACTCGCGTACCATGAAGCGGTTCCCGGCCACCAACTCCAGGGTGTGATTGCGCAGCGTTTGAGCGGAGTGCCGACGTTCCGCAAGATCCTGCCGTTCAGCGCCTATGACGAGGGGTGGGCCGTGTACGCGGAGCGGCTCGGTTGGGAAATGGGATTTGAGAACGATCCGCTCGATAACTTCGGCCGGCTGCAGGCGGAGATGTTCCGGGCAGTGCGACTGGTCGTCGATACCGGCATCCATCGCAAACACTGGACGCGCGAGCAGGCGATTGCCTACATGCGCGAGAAGACCGGGATGTCCGAGGCCGACGTCGTGAGCGAGATCGAGCGCTACTTCGTCATGCCCGGGCAGGCGCTGGCCTACAAGATCGGCATGTTGAAGATTATGCAGCTGCGGACCCGTGCCCAGGCCCAACTCGGCGCGGCGTTCGACATCCGCCAGTTCCACAATGTCGTGCTGGGCAGCGGCTCATTGCCGTTGAGCATTCTGGAGAAGCAGGTGGACGCGTGGCTCGAGCGTCCACACGCTGCGACTCATTAACCAACTTTCGGACTGCGAACCGTCGCAGGACGCCCGGCCCGCGGGCGCGATTTGCGCTGCGCTGCACTGCACGACGCGATTGTGTAACTACAACATGTGCTGTTGCACGCAGATGCCGTAAGATCCGCAGCGTCGCTGCAACGGATTGGCGGGAAACCATCGCATGAGAATAGTGTCCGTCGTGACCACCGCACTGGTGGCACTGGGGTTGATGGGCGCGCGCTGCGCCCTGGCAGATAACATGTTCGGCGCTGATGAGGGCAAGTTGCCTCTGACCGCCGGATTCAGCGACCTGGAAGGGGCAGGCGGGGGTGGGCTGGTGCCGCTTGCCTTTATCACCGGATATGGCTCGAACCTGAGCTGGGGCGCGAACGCCCACTTTACGAATATCCAACTGCGGGATCTGCACCTGTACACCTACGGGGTGTCGGCCGGACTGTTGGACCGGTTCGAGCTCTCATACACTCGTCAACAGCTCGATTTCACCGCCACGGCACTGGATGGGCTGGGCGTCAAACAGGACGTGTTCGGCCTGAAGATCAAGCTTTTCGGGGACGCGATCTACGGCCAGGATTCCTGGCTTCCGCAGCTCGCGGTAGGGGCCCAATACAAGCACAACGACGGTATCAAGGACGCGGCGGCGGTGGGGCTCGCGGGGTTGATCAACCCCGAGCAGCTGGGGGCCCGGTCCGAGCATGCGGCCGACATCTATCTGGCGGCCACGAAGGTGTTTCTCGGCGAGAATCTCGTCGTCAACGCAGTCATTCGCGAGACGAAGGCCAACCAGTTTGGAATTCTGGGCTTCGGGGGCGATCGCCACCGGGGCTATTCAACCAAGCCGGAAGGTACGGTCGCCTACCTGTTGACCCGCAAGCTCGCGGTTGGCGGTGAGATCCGGACGGGACCGCACAATTTGAGCGTTGACGATCAGGGGAATGCCTGGACGATCTTTGTCGGGTGGACTCCCACGAGGAATCTGTCGCTGGTGGCAGCCTACCTGAACATCGGCAGCGTGCTCGCACCCGTGACGGGGGTGAGCCGGCACCAGGATGGTCCGTATTTGTCTGTGCAGGCGGGATTTTGAAGGCGGGATGCAATGAAAATTCATAACTTGCGCGAGGCGCTCATGAATCGCGTGCGGCCGGGCGACTGGTTGCTGCAGGGCTTGCAGGTCATGGTGCTGATGTTTGCCGTGGCGGCGGCAAATGCCAGCCCCACGCTCTACGAGCGGATGGGCGGCGAGGCGAAAATGAAAGCCATTGCCGAGGAGTTCACGAACGTCATCCTGGCGGATGACCGCATCAATTTCACGTTCGCGGACGCGGACATCGCCAAGTTCAAAAAGCTGATCTTCGAGCAGTTCTGTGAGCTCACGCAGGGACCGTGCAAGTACACGGGACGCGACATGCACGAGGCGCACGCCAAGCTCAACATCAACAACGCGCAGTTCAATGCGTTGGCGGAAGACCTTTATATAGCGTTCGATCGGGTGCATGTCCCGTATCGATTGCAGAACAAGTTGATGGTGCTGCTGGCGCCCATGCAGAAGGATGTTGTGAAGCCGGGCTTCGTCGCGCCGGGGACACAGGCACCGCCGGCGAATGTGAGATAGCGCTGCGCAGCCGGCCCAGGTTAACAATGAAGAAGGCCGCGCTTTTTGCCGGCGGCAAAGGACCCGGGCTCCGCGCGAATTTTTTCGCGCCAATGAATTAGTTTGTTTGGCCCGGCGGGGCGTCGTTCGAATACGTTTTGTTTTCGGGTGGCGTAAGGGCTGCGACGCTGGCGGTGGGCGTTGCCGTCAGGTGTTGGCCGCCGTTGGGTTGTGGAGCCGGCGCTGCCGGTTGCTTGTCAGGCGGCGGGCTCTGGCGAGCGGCAGCGACCGCTGTCGCATTGGATGCCGGTATTTTCTTCGGCGCTTTTGCCCGGGTCGCAGAGTTGGACGCCACGGTCGCCGGCGGTGCACTCGCGAGGACTGGCTGACTCTTCGCCTGCAGCACCTCGGCCGCGGTCAGTTTGGTCTGCACGGCCTCGTCGCCGGGTTTCAACTGTGAGGCATGGCGGTAAGCGGTCACCGCGTCTGCGGGGCGATTAGCTTGCAGCAGTGCATCGCCTTTGGCGAGCAATAGCGGCACATCATCGGGCTTCGACTGCAAAGCATCTTCGCAGGCCTGTATGTCCGCCAGCCGGGTGCAACGAAGCTGATTGCGTGCAAGCTTGGCGCCTTCCGCAGCCTGTGTCAGTCCTTCGATATAGGTCTGTTCCGTGACCAGGCTGCGTACCGCGCGCAGCTTGGCTGACACCTCGATGCTGCGGGAATGCGTTTCCTGGACCGCTTCCAGAACGCTGACGGCTTCCTGATAACAACCCTGATCCACGAGGGCATCAGCCAGGCGCATCCGCGGTCCGGGCTCATCCGGCTCGCGCTCGACTGCCGCCGTTGCATCGCTGACGGCCTCGGAGTGTTTGCCATTCTGACAGGAGGCTTTCGCAAGGGCCCGCGCGTGCGCATCAGCCTGTGCCGCGGCCGGTTGACCGTATGAAACGATCAGGCCGGCACACACGCACGAGGCAACTGCCAGGCGAGCACTCATGCCTTACTTGTACCCCTCAATGTTGCCGCCCCGGCCGAACTTGTCGAACACCCACTTACCGTTGGGCAAGCGGACGAGGTTGAACAGATACCACTGGTCTACCGTCACGTAGGGCGGCTTTTCCCGGGCTATGATCCCTTCCAGCTCCTTGCGAAGCTGCAACAAACCGTACTCCGACGGTGCGGATCCCGCAACGCCATCCCCGTTCAAGTCGTCGCCTGACAGGTTGGCCTGCGCGAGCTTGGCAATTTCGGTCACGGACACCGATGCCTCGTTGACCGAGGTGCTCGCCTGCACGTCTTTGCTCAACAGGGAGATCAGGTCGCAGCGCTCGATGACCCGCCGCGAATCGGTCGCGAACTGGGGCGCTGATTTTTGCACGTTGAGGGTGGCATCATCCGAGGTTGCCGCGAAGGTGATGTGATTGACCGCCATCACCATGGATTCTTTGACTCCGAAGTTGTCTTCCGAGTCGGTGGACCGGGACGCCAGCGCGATGTCGCGCTTGATCTCGGTAAGATCGTGCGAGGCAGCGGCTTTCGCCGTGTAATCTATGGTCTCCTGGGCGCGATGCTCGGCGCTCACGAGATAACCTTCCTTGTTTGGAGTGACGTGCACGCCGGTGATGGCGTGGCCGATGTGCACGTGTGCGACGGTCGGCGGTCGGCGGCTGACACAACCCGCGGCGAACGGCAAAACCACGGCAATCGCGAGCAAAGCCTGCAGCCGCGAAATCATCATTGCGGAATCTCCCTGACGAGTCGGAACCCGACACTGTTGCTGCGGTAGGTCTCTTCGAACCTGTTGCGGGCCGATGCGCTGACCAACGACGGGGCTGTGAACCACGAGCCGCCGCGCATGCCGCGCTGGCTGCAGTCGCCGTTGGCGCGCCAGGCCGAGCCGTCGGCGGGGGCGCCTTTATAGTCCGGGTGCCAACAATCCAGTACCCATTCAAATACATTTCCCAGCATGTCATACAGGCCGAAGGCGTTCGGTTGGAAAGAGCCGACCGGGGCCGTGTAGACGTACCCGTCGCTGCAGGGATGAACCTTCCAGCCAGGGTACTGTTGTGCCGCCGACTGGTCCGCGACGTTGGCGTTGGTACAGGCGCTCTCGATGTTTTCCTTCCAGGGACGGGGTGCAACCGAGCCTGCCCGGGCCGCGTACTCCCACTCCGAGTCGCTCGGCAGCCGATACTTCTGGCCCGTCTTCTTCGACAGCCACGCCGCAAAATCACGCGCGTCCCGCCACGATACGCAGGTAACAGGGTGTGTCGCCGTCTGTGTGTAACCCGCGTTGTTCCAGTTGAGCTCGGAGCTGTCCTGCCACGTGCCGTTGTACATCTGGCAGCCGGCACTCTTGTGCTGGGTGGCATCCGCGAATTCTTTGAACTCGCCCACGGTGATTTCGTACACCCCCATCCCCAGCGGATACGCGATGTTGACGCGGTGTTGTGGCAGCTCGAGCGGTGAGGCATCGGCCTGGCTCGCCACCGCACCCTGTGCGAATTGCCCCGGGGGCAGCGCTTTCATCAATGGGCAGGTGGGACAGTCGCGGAAGACCTCTCCCTGCGTCGGTATCGCAAGCCCTGCACCGCGATTGGCGGCCAGCCAATGCTCGATCTGGCCGCGACCGAGAAAATAGCCCGCAATCAACGCGGCCAGCACGGCCGCGCCAACAATCGCCGCCATGTGATCGCGCCGGATACCGCTCCCCGCGGTGAACTCCGCCATGAAGGTCTCGACGCCGGGCGTGCGCTGCTCGCGTTCGAATTCGAGCCCATGCACGATCGCCCGGAACTGTGCGGCTGACATGGAGTTGCGGCGAACTACCTTCATGCCGCTGTCGCGCGCGTCGTTCGCCACCATGCGATCGAAGGGATGCCGCCCGGTCAACAACTCGTGCGTAATACATGCAAGCGCATAGATATCATCCCGCGGATCGGGCGGCGCATTCTCCAGCATCTCCGGGCTCGCGTAGGGCGGAGTCAACGCGCTGAGCCTCGGCCGCTCATCGCCATTGACACCGGCAGCACGCGGGTGCCGCGTCATGAGACGGGCAATACCGAAATCGATGATCTTGACGTCGCCGTTGTCGGTGACCAACACGTTGCCGGGTTTCAGGTCACCGTGCACGATGCCGTTGCGGTGTGCGAATTCCAGGCCGCTGGCAATGCATTTGACAATATCAATGGCCTCCTTTGCGGGCAGGCCTTTCTGTTCGGACGCGGCCAGCTTGCGCTTGAGCGATTCCCCGCTCAGGTACTCCATTGTCATGAACACGATCCGCCCGTCCCGATCGCAATCGATGACGCGGACAATGTTGGGATGGGGGAGTGTCTGCAGCTTGTGAGCCTCTCCCTGCAACACCGCCAACGATTCGGTGAAGTCGCTCAGCGGCACGGTCAGGAGCTTCACCGCCACGTGAGTCTCGGGCGCGCGGGCTTCCACCTTGCGCAGGTCGATGGCCTTGTAGACCGTGCTCATGCCGCCTTCACCGATGGGCTCGATCAGCCGGAAGCGGTTGTGCAGCACTGTTCCAACAGAGATAAAGGACTTGCGGCGCGGGGCCGGCGCCACGGGTCGGGGCCGGCTTCCCGTATGGTCGACGAGCACTGTGGCGGCATCGTCATCCTGTAGCTGGAGCGCAACAATTTTGGGCAGGAGCCGCGCCTGTAGATCCACGGGGGAATCGCGGCGGCGCAGCAATGTGCGCACAATTTCAATGTGGATGTTGCCCGGCAGACGCTCCCGGGCCTGCTCGTTGTTCAGAGCCGCGAGCAGGGCGCCGGCATCGGCTTCGCCGGCGGCCAGTTGACGTTCTATTTCAGCAAGCAGCTCATCTCTGGACAGAGTCCCGCTTCGATACGAATCCAGGGTCTGAACGAATCCTGACATGTCAATGTTTCAAAGGCGATTGCAAGGCATCGCAACTGCTACAGTTTACCCGAACTAAGGACTCGCAGGCGCGGTGTCCGGACCCGGCTTGATACGCGAGTCGGCCGTGAGCTCGAGCAGGTCGACCTCTTCTTCCGCGGCGTGGAAGGCGTCATCACCGATCACCTTGCGCGCCCGCAGGTTGATGAGCACCTGACGCTGCGCCCGGACTGCCCGCCGTTGTAACTCTGTCATACGAGTTTCGTTCGATTCCTCTCCCGTGGGAGTCCGCTCTCCCGAAGCCAGGCGGGCCTCGTATTCGCTTCGGAGTACGTCGATTGACGGATGGCCGTCTGTTTCTTCCGCGAGGACCCGCAACGCCGCACGTGCCGTTTCCACGCGGGCCAGTCTGACTTCACGGGCCACCGAGCCGTCATCTTTCAGACCTAACACGGCCAACAGGGGCCGCAGGGTGAGCCCTTGTATGACGAGCGTTGTCAACACAACACAGAACGCGCACAGAATGATGAGGTCACGGTACGGAAACGCCGTCTCCGGTGTCCCGTCGGGCAGGGCCAATGCTGCGGCGAGGGTCACGATGCCCCGCATGCCGGCCCAGGACACAACCAATCCGCTGCCGCGAGTGGGGGCTTTCCTGGGTTTGTCAGGCGTCGAGAGGCGCTCCAGGAAGCGATTCGTGTAGCCGTACACCATGACCCATGCGATGCGCACCACGATGACCGTCAGGCACACGGAGCCCGCGCAGATTGCGTAAGTGTGCACGTCAGAGCTGTGCATTCGCGCCAGGATCTGGCGCAACTGCAGGCCGATGAGCACGAATGCGAGCACGTTGAGAACAAATACAGCCACTTCCCACACGGCATACGAGGCAATGCGGTGTCGGGCATCCACCCGGCCCGGGGCGAACTGGGCAATGGTCATCGCAAAACTGACCACGGTAATGATGGCTGACAGTCCGAGATGGTCGGCAATGATCCACATGCCGAAGGTGCCGCAGAACTGCAGAATCACGGACACCTGGATGTCCTCAACAGCCTGAGTGGCCCACAGATAGAGTCGGGCCAGGACGATGCCGACAATGACTCCGCCGCCGCACGTCAGCAACAGCAGGGGTACGATCTTCCAGCCGAAAGTCGCGCCCGTCATGGCCGTCGCGACTGCAATACGATATATCAGCAGCGCGCTGGCATCGTTGAACAGGCTTTCCCCTTCGAGAATCACGAGCAGCCGGTGCGGGGGCCTGAGTCGCCGCAGCACTGCGGTAGCCGCCGAGGCGTCCGGCGGAGCCACGATCGCTCCCAATGCAATGGCAGCAGGCCAACTCAGATCCGGAACAAACTTTCTGGCGACGACCGCGACGGCGACAATCGTGAGAACAACCATCACCAACGCCAGGCTGATGAGCGACTTGAGATTCTGTCGCAGATCGCGGGGCGAGGCGTCGTATGCGGCGTCCAGCAGCACAGGAGCCACGAATAACGCCAGGGCCAGTTGTGGATCGAGCGTAACCTGTGGTGCTCCCGGTATCAGCGCGAGGCCGGCGCCGGCGAGCGCGAGCAGTGCAGGGTACGGCACGCCAATCCGGTTGGCCCACAGGGTGAGGACTGCACCGAGCAGCAACAGGGCGATGACCAGTTCGAAGATAACCATGGAAGTACAATAAATGAATGTCGTCGAAGCGACTCTGGGAACTCGGGCGGGTCTCGGTGGCGCCGACGCCCCGGCAATTGGGCTTTCTGCGGCAATCCATGCCGGAGAGGCGGCTGCCGTTTCGCATCTGTCACCGTCAGGCAGGGCTGGGAAGCCTGGGTCGCCAAAGGTTTACTGCGGTGGCTCATTGGCGCGGTGGCACTATCGCTCGTGAGGCCAAGGCCCTGACGACGTCAGCCTGGTGGTGGTTCAGGGACGAGTCCCCGCCCACATCTCGCATGTGTTCAAGATGAGTGCCGGTTGTTGTGGATGATGGGCTGGGAAACTGGCAACGTGCATCTGGGAACTCCGCGGCAGCGCGACGCTATCCGTCGCGACCTGCGCAAGCGAAAAGGTGACTGGTTGAGCAGGGCGGCACGCAGCATGCGGAATGCGACAATCGAGGATTGGCACGACTGGCGTAACAGGTAAGGCATGGCGATCCTCCACATCCAGCACCGAACGACTTACCTGTACAGCAAGGCAGTGGAATTTGGCGAGCACCGGCTGATGTCACGGCCGCGGGACAGTCACGATCTGCGGTTGATTGACACCGCGCTGGCCATCGATCCGCCGGCGAGCGCCCTGCGATGGATTCACGATGTGTTTGGCAACTCGATTGCGATTGCGAGCTTTGATCAGGCGGGGGAGCGACTGACTTTCGACTCGGGTGTGTGGGTCGAGCACTATCCGGTCGGGCACCGCAAGATCGTCGTTGAGCCGTATGCCGCACGGTTTCCCTTCAGCTACTCGGCCGAGGATGCGATGGACCTGGGGCGCACCAAGGAACGGCACTACCAGGATCCGCACCATCGGGTGGACGAGTGGGCCAAGGGCATCCTGGAACGGACACCCGAGGCGCGCACGCTCGATGTGTTGACGGAGATGGCCTCCACCATTCGCAAGGACTTCAAATACACGGCCCGTGAGGAAGTGGGGGTGCAAACACCGCTGCAAACGCTGGAGTTGTGCTCAGGAAGCTGCCGTGACTTCGCGCTGTTCATGATGGAGGCGGCGCGCAGCCTGGGGCTCGCGGCCCGGTTCGTTTCCGGTTACCTGTACGACGAGCTGCTGGTCAGCGATGGTGCACTGGTGGGCGGTGGCGCCACCCATGCATGGCTGCAGGTGTTCCTGCCTGGGGCAGGTTGGATCGAGTTCGACCCGACCAACGCGCTCGTAGGGGGACACAACCTGATCCGGGTGGCGGTCGCCCGCGATCCGTCCCAGGCCATACCGCTGGCGGGTAGTTACAAGGGGGAGAAGGAAGACTTCATATCGATGTCGGTGGAAGTGACCGTCACTACTGAATAGCTTCCACCTTGACGCCCACCGACAGGCGGTGACTGCCGCCTCCCAGGATGATGCCGCGCAGGGGAGAGACGTCGCCGAAGTCCCGGCCCCACGCGACTGAGACGTGATCGGTCCCGACAAACATGTCGTTTGTGGGATCCAACTCCATCCAACCAAAAGGCGGCGTGAACACGGCCACCCACGCATGCGATGCCCCCCAGCCTACGAGTGCTGTGGGACTGGCCGGAATTTGCCGGATGTAGCCGCTGACATAGCGGGCGGCGAGACCGCGAGCGCGCAGACACGCAATCATCAGATGCGAGAAGTCCTGGCAGACGCCGCGACGATTCTTCAATACCTCGGTCAATGGCGTGGAGATGGTTGTTTCGCCGGGTGCGTAGCGAAAATCCTTGTGCAGCTTGTTCATCAGCGCCTGAGCGCTCGCGAGGATGGGACGGCCGCGCGCGAAACAATCTGCAGCGTAATCGTTGAACAGCGTCTTGATCCGCACGTAGGGTGATTCGTGACGAAATTTCGCCGCTTCGAGACTTTCGCGGGCGGGATCCGAGCCACGATAGGCCAATTCGGCCGCGGTGCGCTCCCACGGCAGGCTGTCCGCAGCGTTTACAGCCGGGCGCGGATGAACCTCCACTTCCATGTCGGTCGCGACTTCGAGCTTGCGATGCGGATGATCGAACTCCACCCGGGTCACGAGGTTGCCGAAGGTATCGATCTCGTTGCGCTTGCGATAAAAAGCCGGGGTCACGTTGATCACGTGCTCCAGGCATTGTTGATACGCGGTCGGCCGCGGGACCAGATGTAGAAGTTGATGCGAATGCACGACGTCGTTGCGGTATTCGTACGCCGTCTCGTGCCGAATGCGGTAGCGAACGGTACCTTTCATGTCGCCAACGCCTGGGCATCCAAAGTGATGTGCGAGAAATGTCGCAGCGACAACCGGTCCGACAGCTGGCCGGCGGCCCAGCTCAGGGCGCGCAGACGGTCGGCCATGGCGCGCCGGGCCTGTTCCGCGTCCGCTCCCTCCGCTTCGAGTGCATTCAGCTTGGCATCCGTGAGTTGGGGAATGGCTTCGTCCAGTCCCATTTCCCCCGTGATGCCGAGCGAGGTGTTCAGTGTTTCCAGATCGCGCGCAATGGCGCGGTACTGAAACGCCAGCGCGCGTGGATGCTCTGAATCGCGAACCAACAGGTCCAGCATCGGTCCCAGCCGGGGCGCCACCACATAGCGTGAACGATAGATCCGGTTGCTGTCATAGGCTTCCAGCAGCCATTCGACATGGGACTGTCGGGTGGCCCACTGCGACGCCAGGTGCTGCGCCAGCAGTCCGGCAGCAAACTGCAGCCGCTCGAGCCGGCGTCCCACGCGCAATAATCGCCAGCCCTCATCCTGGGTCATGTCGTCGAACGCAAAGCCGGCAAGCGCGGCCAGGGACAACAGGAGTTGATCCAACGCCGCGCGGGGCTCCTCGCGGGCAGCGATGGATTCCTGCAATCGGCGCTGCATGTCGTTCACAGCGCGCCAATAGCTGGCGGATAAACGGGTACGTACCTGCGAAGCGCACCACGCCAATCGCCTGACGTCGGCTGTAACACCCATCGGATTCCGATCGTCGCGCAGGCACGCGGTTGGATCGCCATCGATGGAGCAGACGCCCAGATCCCGGCAGAATCTCACGGCGGCATTCCAGACCGCCTCGTCCGAGCGCGCCGCGATCGTTCCCCGCAACAAGCGGGCCTTGTCCTCGCACCGCACGGTGTAGCGGCCGAACCAGTAGAGATTCTCGACCAACCTGGACGGAATGTCATCGTGCCTGACATGTGAGCCGGGAGTCTTGCCGGTAGTTGCCGCGACGGCATCCTCTGCGGGGTGCGGTAAAACCCAGATGTCCTTGCTGCCACCACCACGCTGGGTGGAAACAACATCCACCGCCGTATCCGCCGCTACCCGCGCAAGGCCGCCCGGCATAACCCGGGTGCCCGAGATTCCTGCGACGGCATACATGCGGATGGCCACGGGTGTTGCGGCAAACCCGAGCGCTCCGTGTGGTCGCCAGACCGGTGTCTGCGAGAGGGACAGGTGTTCCTGAGCGACATAAGCATAGGGGCGTGCACGCAGCCGCTGGATCAGCCGCTTGCGTTTCTCGCCTTCGAGATTGCGGCCGAATACCGGCTCGAATCTTTGGTTGGGGTACGTTGGTTTGATGACGAGCTTGTCCAGGTGAGCCAGCACGTATTCCAACGCCGGCCGTTCGCCGCACCACCAGGTTGCAACCGACGGCAGCGAGAGTTTTTCGCCCAGCAGACGCTCCGCGATGCGCGGTAAGAATCCCAGCCACGCCGCGGACTCGAGCACGCCCGTTCCGAGGGCATTCGCCATGACAACCCGGTTGGCGCGGACGGCGCCGATCAGCCCGGGGATGCCCAGTGTTGAACCGCTACGCAGCTCGAGCGGGTCGCAGAAGTCGTCATCGAGTCGTCGCAGGATGGTATGTACGCGCTTCAATCCCGCGAGCGTCTTGAGATACACCGTGTCGTCGCGCACGGTGAGATCTGTCCCCTCAGCGAGCGGCACACCGAGTTGCCTCGAGAGATAAGCGTGCTCGAAGTAGGTCTCGTTGAAGGGGCCCGGCGTCAAAATGACGGCGAGCGGGTTTTCACCTTCATCGCCGTGACTGAGGAGTTGCTCGCGCAACTCGCTGAAGACGCCGGTGACCCGTTCGACCTCGAGTTGCCGGATGGCCTCCGGGAGGACCTGCTCGACGATCTCGCGATTCTCGAGGGCATAGCCGGCTCCCGAAGGGGCCTGTGTACGGTCCGCGAGCAACCACCAGCGACCGTCCGGGGCGCGGGCAAGATCGGCGGCGTAAATATGCAGCCAATTGCCACCGCGTGGCACGATGCCGTGGCATGGCCACAGATAGTTGGGATGTCCGAATACCAGCTCCGGGGGCACGAGTCCTTCCGAGAGCAGTCGCTGGGGGCCGTAAATATCGGCCAGCAGCGCATCCAGCAACCGCGCGCGCTGTGCCAGGCCAACTTCGATCGCGCGCCACTCATCTGCGAGTAACAACAGTGGCACGGGGTCCAGGGCCCAGGGTCTGTCGGCTCCCTGCGGATCGGCGTACACGTTGTAGGTCACGCCGTTTTCGACGATCAGCCGCCGGGTCCGCTCCAATCCGCGCCGGGCGACCGCCCTGGCGTCATCACCTGTCAGTTGATCCAGCAGCGGTTGCCAGTGTGGTCGAATCAACCCCTTGTCATCGAGCAACTCGTCGTAGCGGCGTGCGTCCGGGACGTACGCCGCGAGCCAGCCCGGTGTAACCGGGCCGGCGGTCAGCACCGAAAGGACTTTGGGTTTCGATTCGGTCAAGGGGCTCGCAGGTCCAGCGTAAAGGGAAATTCCCAGCTCGGCGTCTCGGGTGGTGCGCTGATCGTGCCAGGAGTGTGGCCCATTCGGAAGAATCGCGCGAGCCGCCGGCTCTCCGACTCGAAGGCATTCACGGGGAAGGTGGCATAGCTGCGGCCACCCGGGTGCATGACGTGATACTGACAACCCCCCAGTGAGCGGTTCATCCAGGTATCGACCAGGTCGAAGGTGAGGGGCGAGTCCACTGTCTTGGTCGGGTGCAACGAGGATGCGGGCTGCCACGCCTTGTAGCGCACGCCGGCCACGAATTCTCCGACATTGCCTGTTGGGCGAAGGGGGACCCTGCGGCCGTTGCAGGCGATGGCATACCGGTCAGGGGCGAGGCCGGTCGCCTTGACCTGCAAACGCTCCACCGAGGCGTCGACGAATCGTACAGTTCCACCGGGTACGCCTTCCTCACCCATGACGTGCCACGGCTCCAGCGCCTGGCGCAGCTCGATTTCCACGCCCGGCGCGGTGAAATCACCGTACTTGGGAAAGCGGAATTCAAAGTGGGGCGCGAACCAGTCCTTGCGCAGCGGGAATCCGGCGGCGGCCTGTTCCGAGAGGACGTCCGCGAAGTCCTGTTCCACGAAGTAGGGCAGCATGAAGCGGTCATGCAGCTCGGTTCCCCACCTGGCAAGGCGCGGAGGTGTGTAGGGCGTGCGCCAGAAACGCGCCACGAGCGATCGCAGGAGCAGTTGTTGCGTGAGGCTCATCCGTTCGTGCGGGGGCATTTCAAAGGCCCGCAGCTCGAGGAGTCCCAGCCGGCCCGTAGGTCCGTCCGGTGAATACAACTTGTCGATGCAGAACTCGGCGCGATGGGTGTTGCCGGTGACGTCGGTCAACAGGTTGCGGAAGATCCGGTCGGCCAGCCAGGCAGGACAGTCCTGGCCGGGCGGGGGCAGCTCTTTGAATGCGAGCTCCAGCTCGTACAGGGTGTCATTGCGAGCCTCGTCGGTGCGGGGCGCCTGGGAGGTGGGGCCGATGAACAGGCCTGAAAACAGGTACGACAGGCTCGGATGGTTGTGCCAGTAGCTGAGCAGGCTGCGCAGCAGGTCGGGGCGGCGCAGGAAGGGGGAGTCGGTTGTGGTGGCGCCTCCCAGCACGAAGTGGTTGCCGCCTCCAGTGCCGGTGTGCCGCCCGTCGAGCATGAATTTCTCGCTCGTGAGCCTCGATAGTCGTGCCTGCTCGTACAGGTGGGTCGTCCGCTTGGCCAGCTCATCCCAGCTCGCGGATGGGTGGATGTTGACCTCGACGACACCCGGGTCGGGTGTTACGCGGAAGCTGTTGAGTCGCGGATCGCGCGGGGGCTCGTAGCCCTCCATGACGATCGGTTGCGACATGCTCGACGCGGTTGCTTCGATGGCCGCCACCAGCTCGAGGTAGTCCTCGAGGCGGGGGGCGGGGGGCATGAAGATGTACAACACGCCGTTGCGTGCTTCGGCACACATGGCTGTGCGGGTGATCCAGCCGGCTGATTCGCGGAGTTGGGGTGTTCGAGTTGGATCGACAGTGCCACGTCGCGCGGCCGCTTCTGCGCCGGTTGGGTCTGCGCCGCCGCGGGTGTCGGCGATGTCGGCTGCGGCAATCTGCGCGGCGGTCAGGTCGTCCGCAATCGCGACGGCGCCGGTGTCACCGCTGGCAGATGTTGCGAACGCGGGACTGGTCACGAGCGTCGCGGGCGTGGCCGACTCGCGCAGCTGCTGCCGAATCTCCGCATACGGTGCCAGCGGTGGAAATGTCTGCGTTGGATCGGGTGGATTGACGTGCGTCAGGTCGCCGGGCACCGCCCAGGGCAGCGAATCCAACGGCAGCCTGAACCCGATTGGCGAATCTCCCGGCACCAGGTAACACCGTTCCTGGCGAAGGAACCACGGGCCCGTCTGCCAGCGAACACCCGCCGGATCGCGCGACACCGGAAAAACATAACCCGCGGGTCGATCCAGCCCGCGCTCGAATATCCGCATCAGACGGGTGCGCTCACCGGCACTCTCGATTTGTGATTCAAACGGGTCCACATTCGATGGCAGCCGTTGCTCTTTCCACATGTAGTAGAAAGTGTCCTCGTACGCCGCAAACACAAACGTGGGCGATAGTCCGAGGCGCGTGGCGACTGCCCGCAGAAAGCGTTGCGCTGTATCGTGACTCGCACCGGTGCTGACACTCTCATCGGACAGCAGCCCGGGCGTCTGCCAGATGGGCTCGCCGTCGCGGCGCCAGAAACAATTGAGCGACCAGCGCGGTAACGGCTCTCCCGGGTACCACTTGCCCTGGCCGAAATGGGCCAGCCCCTTGGGGGCGTATTCGGCCTTCAGGCGCTCGTAGAGGTCGATCGACAGACGGCGCTTGTCGGGGCCCAACGCCGCCGTATTCCACTCGGCGCCATCGTGATCATCGATCGATACAAAGGTCGGCTCGCCGCCCATGGTGAGGCGAACGTCGAGCGCCTCCAGGCTGGCATCAATCTCGTGCCCCAGCCGCTCTACGGCAGCCCATTGCTCTTCCGAGTAGGGTTTGGTCACGCGCGGGGCTTCCCACACGCGCTCGATCTTCATCGTGTGCTCGAATTCGACCTTGGACTCTTCTACCTGGCCGCTGACGGGCGCGGCTGTCGAGGGCTCCGGAGTACAGGCCAGGGGGATGTGGCCTTCGCCCGCCAGCAGTCCGGAGGTGGGATCCAACCCGATCCAGCCGGCACCCGGCAGGTAGACCTCGCACCAGGCGTGCAGGTCGGTGAAATCGGCTGTCGGCCCCGACGGCCCATCGAGCGACTTGATGTCGGGCGTGAGCTGAATGAGGTAGCCCGACACGAAACGGGTTGCCAGTCCCAGGTGCCGCAGCAGTTGCGCCAACAGCCAGCTCGAGTCGCGGCAGGATCCGGAGGCGTTGCCGAGCGTCGTTTCCGGAGTTTGTACACCCGGCTCCATGCGGATCAGGTAGCGGATGTCCCGCGCCAGGCGCATGTTCAGCTCGACGAGAAAGTCGATGGTCGTGACTGGCTTGCGAGGAATCGATTCCAGGTAACTCGCAAGCAGCGGTGTAGCGGGAAGTTGGGTCAGGTAGGGCGCGAGCTCGCGTGCCTCCCCGGCCTCGTAGCTGAATGGAAACTGCTGGGCGTAAGGCTCCAGAAAGAAGTCGAAGGGATTGAACACCGCCATTTCGGCAACGAGGTCCACCTCGATGCGCAGCTCGCGGGTTTTCTCGGGAAAGGTGAGCCGGGCGAGATAGTTGGCTTCCGGGTCCTGTTGCCAGTTGATGAAATGCTTCGCGGGCTGCACGCTGAGCGAGTAGCCGAGAATCCGGGTGCGGCAATGCGGGGCCGGCCGCAATCGCACGCTCTGCGGACTCAGCGTGACCAGCCGGTCGTACCGGTAGTGGGTAACATGATTGAGCGCAACATGAATCGACAAGGAAGCCTCCCGCGCGGGCGTTGCGGCGGTTTGGAGTTCTCGAGCCGCCACATTATACGAAGGCGGCGATGGCCACTGCCGGCTACGGAGTGAGCCGCACTTTCCGCGCACCAATTTGGACCGCGGCGGGGGTTCTCGGCACCAATAGGTGGCAAATTCATCGCATGTTTGAAAGTCACGCTCACGCGCTGGTATGTTCGGTGCGTCTCTTCGCCAAAATGCCTCTCCAATGAGCATCGACTGGACTACCTATTCAGCCCCTGGGCAGCATGATGAGCTGGTCGGCCCCGGCGGTGGCGCTCGCGCTGCAGGTCGGGCGCTGATGCGCTATCTGTCAGAGCTCGGGGGCGAGGAGATTGGTGTCCGCCAGCAGGCGGCGGAGCTTGCGATCAAGGCGATGGGAATCACCTTCACTGTGTATCACGAGCAGGAAGGCTCCATCGATCGAGCATGGCCGCTGGACATCATCCCCCGGACCATCACGCGCAAGGAATGGGCGAAAATCGAGAAAGGACTCGAGCAGCGCGTGGCGGCGCTGAACCTCTTCATTGATGACGTGTATCACGAGCAGCGCATCGTCGCGGACGGCATCTTTCCCAAAGAGATCATTTCCACCTCGAAGAATTTCAGGCCCGAGTGTGTTGGCGTGAAGCCACCGGGCGGTTGCTGGGCGCACATTTGCGGCAGCGACCTGGTCCGCGACAAGGACGGCACGGTTTACGTGTTGGAAGACAACCTGCGCGTGCCTTCCGGCGTCTCGTACATGATTGAGAACCGCCAGGTCGTCAAGCGCGTGTTTCCGGAGTTGTTTGAGAGCGCGGCCATTCTCCCGGTCGACGACTATCCATCACAGCTGCACGACATGCTGGTTGCGCTGTCGCCGCGGCGCGAGCGCCAGCCGGAAGTTGTGGTGTTGACCCCAGGCATCTTCAACTCGGCCTACTTCGAGCACGCATTCCTCGCCCGGCAGATGGGCTGTGAGCTCGTTGAAGGGCGCGATCTTGCCGTTCGCGAGGATGACTGCGTGTATATGCAGACCATTCGCGGGTGGACGCGGGTGGATGTGATTTATCGGCGCATCGATGACGATTTCCTGGACCCTGAGGTGTTTCGGTCCGACTCGTCACTGGGTGTGCCCGGACTGATGCGCGCATGGGCCAGGGGCAAAGTTGCTCTGGCAAACGCGCCGGGGGCGGGCGTCGCAGACGACAAACTCGTCTACACGTACGTGCCTGACATGATCAAGTATTACCTGGACCAGACCCCGATTCTTCCCAACGTGCCATCCTGGCGCTGCCGGGAAAAGAAGGAGCTCGATCACGTGCTGGGTCACCTGGATTCGCTGGTGGTGAAGCCGGTCGATGGGTCGGGTGGCTATGGGATGCTCATGGGGCCGATGTCCACGCAACGCGAGCGAAACTCGTTTACCACGCAGCTGAAGACTGATCCGCGCAGCTTCATTGCGCAGCCGGTCATTACGCTGTCGACAGTGCCTACATTCGTGGGTGATCGGATCGAGCCGCGGCACGTTGATTTGCGGCCTTTCATTCTGAGCGGTCCGAAGACCTATGTAACAACCGGTGGACTGACTCGCGTTGCCCTCCGGCAGGGCTCGCTGGTGGTCAATTCCTCTCAGGGCGGCGGAAGCAAAGACACCTGGATAGTGGACACCGAGGCGTAAACGCGTGCTCGCACGAGTAGTTGAAAACGTATATTGGCTCGCACGCTACCTGGAGCGAGCGGAAAACACGGCACGCCTCGTCAGTGTCAATACCAACCTTCTGCTGGATCTGCCGAAAGGGCTGACACCGGGCTGGCAACCTCTGATCGACATCACGGGCAGCCGCGAAATATTCGATAAGCGCGCCAGCCGCGCCGACGAGCGGGACATCGTGCAGTTCCTGATCGCCGATGCCGAGAATTCCGGCTCCATTGTCTCGTCGTTCAAGATGGCGCGGGAGAACGCGCGTACCCTGCGCGATATTTTCCCGACCGATACCTGGGAGCTCTTGAACCAGTTCTTCATGGAATTCATTGAAGAGCTGCCCACCGGTCTCAACAAACGCAACCGGTTCAACTTCCTCAAGCGGATCGTTCTGACGTCGCAGACGATCACGGGCGCGCTCGAGGGAACGATGAACCGCAATGATGCGTACACGTTCCTCCTGCTGGGCCGCAACCTCGAGCGGGCCGATATGACGAGCCGTATCGTGGACGTGCGGTCGGCCCAATTGCTGCCGGATGACGCGCCGGAGTTGCGTCCGTTCGACACGATACAGTGGATGAGCGTGCTCAAGTCACTGTCGGGTTACGAGATGTATCGTCTCAGCCGGCGCACACGCGTCAGTCGGACCGATGTGCTCGAGTTCGTGCTGCGGGGCGAGCAGTTTCCCCGCGCCTGTGGGTTCAGCCTTCGGCAGATCGAGCAATGCTTGTTGGCTCTGCCGCGTAGCGCGGGCGTACTGGATGCCCTGGCGGGTGTTATCAGGTTCCTGGGCGATGCCGACCTGGCGGCATTGGATCAGCCCGGGCTGCACGAGCTGATTGACCGGCTGCAGTTGCACATCATCGGTGTGCACGATGGCATCGCGCAGACTTACTTTCCTTCGCGTGGTGGTTCGCAGAGCCAGCGGCAGGTTCAGTGGTCAGACGGTGGGGTCAGGACGCTGCCGTTGTTTGCTGACGCGCCGACGGGCTGAGCATCGCGCGCTGCGGGTGGGCGGCCGCTGCCCCTAACCCGGCGCTGTTTGCGATCTTGGCACCAGCCGCTGGCGGAACTGCTGTTGCAATAGCACCAGCGCCACGAGCGCTTGTATACATACCGTGACGACTGACAGATACCACAGGTACCGCAATTCGAAGTGGCCGTGTGACCCCAGCCACAACGCGGGTCCGACGTGGGTGATGAGCCTCGTTCCGGAGCTGATGAGCGACGGCCAACTGTTTCCCACAGCCTGAAACATGCTCGAGCATGTGAACGCCAACCCGGATGGGATGAAGTTCCACGAGGCGATCTGCAGATAGAGCGCCCCGACCGCGATCACCGCAGGGTCCGCGGTGAACAACTGCACCATGCTGTCCGCTTTCCACAAACACAGCAGCGTGAGGGCCGCCATGACAGCGGAGCTCATCCAGGCGGCGGATCGAAAGGTCTCCCTGACCCGGGTCATGTGCCCAGCCCCGAAATTCTGCCCCGCCACAGGGGCGGCCGCGAAGGCGATGGCCATCGCCGGCAGGAAGATCGCCTGCATGAGACGCGCGCCCACTCCGAATCCTGCCTGCGCAGCCGGCCCGAAGCCCCGAATCGCCCAGTAGACGACGGCGATCACGACGAAAATCATCAGCATCTCGCCGCCGGCCGGCAGGCCGATGTTCAGAATGCGTTTCCAGGTAGCCAGCTGGGGCATCCACTGCTTCGAGTTGAGGGCCACGAAGTGCTCGAGGCGCGCGAAATACCACCACAGAAATACGACACCGATTGCAATCGCCAGGGTCGTCGCAAGCCCAGCGCCGGCTACGCCGAACGGATGGTGCGTCCCCCATCCCGCGATCAGGACGGGCGCAAACACGGTGTTCAACAACACCGTGAGCACTTGCACAATCATGGTTGGTTTGACGATACCGGTGCCGCGCAGCGCCGAACCCATTGCTACCAACGCGAACTGCAGCGCCAAACCGGGTAGGTACCAATACAAATACGTCGCACCGGCCGCCGCGGCTGCTTCATCAGCAGCCAACGCGTGCACATACACGCCAGTTAACCCGTAGCCCGCGACCAGCGTCGTTACTCCCAAGATCGCTGACATCAGTACCGACTGGTTGAAGATGAGGTTGGCCTCGGGGCGGTCCTTCCGTCCCGCCGCGTGCGATACCAACGTGACGGTTCCAACGCCCAGCATCTGCGTGAGGGCGATGATCACCATCGACACGTTGCCCGCGAATCCCACTCCCGCCAAGGCGGTGTCACCCAGGCCGGCTACGAAGTAGAGGTCGACCAGGTAGTAGAGAGTCTGGAAGACCATGCCGGCGGCTATGGGGACGGCTATCGCGACTATTTGGGTGGAGATGGGGCCTTGGGTGAGGTCCTTCACTTCTTCTGGGTCCTTTGTTTGTCGTTGCGAGAGGGTATCGCTGTTTGGGGCTGTGGGTGGGGGTTCTGCACCCCCGGGGTGGTTTGAGACACGCATCTGCACGAGGGTGTCGTTGCTGCGGCGATTGGGCTCTGCGGGCCGGCTTGGAGACTTACGGGTGTAGGGTCGGGCTTCGCCGCTCATAGGCTCTGCCACCGACCTGTACGCTTACGCGCAAGGCCGGCGGCAGAGCCTACGAGCGGCAAATCCCTTGTCGACGTGATCGTATCGGTATTCGCGATTCGGACATTGGGAGCCGCGGCTGTGGTGGCGTGGGTGCCATGGGCTCGGCGGCGGCCTGGGCGTTCGGGGCTGGGGTCGGAAAAATTTGGTCGATTTGAGAATGGTCAGGCGGGACCCGAGCCCGCAACCGTTACCCATCGCGGCCGGCCTACTGCACCCAACCCTCGGTACACCCGCAACGTCGTGACGCGCATGCGTCAACCAACCACTCCAACTCTCGAGAGGAGAGGATGGCGACCCTGCCAATAGGCAGAGTCGCCTCCCGTTCTTATCAACCACCCCGTCTGGCGAACGCGCTTAGCGGAGAGCCAGGCGCGTGCGACACACATCAAAACACTATTTGGGCTCTTTGCCCGGATTCGGATCTTCCATCGGAAACGACTGCGCACCCGTGGGCGGAGGGGTATGCATGGGGGCCGGGGCGTCGCTTTGCACACCGCTTGTCGGGGCCGGGACGGGCGCCGAAGCGGTGGTGGTTGGGCTCGAAACTGCACCGGTACCTGAATTCACCGCGGTCATGAAGCGACGGGCTGAGTCGTCGTTGCTCTTCACCTTGCCGGAGATAATGTCCGAGGCAAGGATGTCGGGCTTCCCGTAGAACAACTCGTTCGCGTCGTCGTCGATTGTCAGCGCGGTGCCGTCGAGGGACAGGCCGGCGAACACACCGCGTGATCGGGAGTACGAATAGACCTCTGCCTTGAAGCTCGTGTCAGTCGACGCTGAGGCCTGCCGGCCGATGGGGCCCGCTGCTACTGATGCATCGGCGCCCAAGGTGAACTTGCCGCCGGTGATGCCTTCAACGCCTTTGCGAGTGGTGAACACCAGCATGATGTCAGTCGACTGGACGCCCCATTGCCAACCGAAGCTGCCACCCGTCATGGTGATGAACGACGGATTGGTGAAGCGGCCGTCCTTGTCGCGCACGACGAGGACACCATGACCGCGGCGCCCACCGGCGAAGAATGCAATCTTGGTCATGTCAGGAATGACAGCGATCGCATACGCACGCTCGAGCAGCCTGTCCGGAACGTACTGGTCGCGCGACGAGCGCAGCTCTTCCAGCACCTGGCTCGCCATCAACAGGCGACCCTGTTCCCGTGCCTGCGCCCAAGCTCCCGTTGTGCCCAGAGCGAGCGCGAGCCCGGCCAACGCCGTGAGCAGTTTTATGCGATTGCGCATATTTGAAATCCCCATACAGTGCTGTCAGACACGATGCGCTAGCTTATATCACGCTGGCGCGCAAGGGGGGCGGATGTTAGCGAAACCGCAGCGAGCAAAAACCACGCTTTTTGTTCGCGGGCGACGAAGTCCGTCTCAGCCCGGCCAGTGCCGGGCTAATAGACGATCAGAACCAGACTGAAATGAATGCCTGGAAGATGTTGGCGTTCAGTTTGTACAACGGCTCGTTGCCCGCGGTGAACTCGGGACTCGTGCCGATCAGCAGCGCATTGCGGAAATCCTTGTAGTCGATCAGCAGGTGATCGAAGCGGATATTGAAGCTGCTCTTGTTGATCCAGGGGTTGCGGGGGATGGGGAACTCGTACGACAAGCCGATGCCGGCCATGTAGCTGTTGAATGCGGCGAGCTCGCGGTCGCGCGCCATGAAGTTCTGGGAGTTGGCCCGGGGAAACAGGTCGCTGTAAAAGCTCGCCGCGTTCTGCGTATAGAAGCGGAACGTCCCGTCGAATATCCAATTCTTGAACGCCGGATGGGTATAACCCACCTCAGCCGTGTGGGCGCGGATGCCCCACGTGTCCGAGAAGTAGCGGTATGAACCGGTCACGGCCGCGCGGTATGGCAGGTAGTATTTCATCTCCAGCGAGCCCGCGTTGCTGGTCCGGGTGTTGGGATAGACCTGCTCCGCCTGTGTATAGCCGAGACCCGCCTGGGGATTCAGATAGAGGATTTTGCGGTACGGGCTCTGCAGGTAGCCCTGGTCCGTCAGTACCTCGTAGTTGAAGCTCGCGATCAGCGTGCGGGTGAGGATCTGGCTGATGCCCACGGAATAGCCCCGGTGATCCGCATCCTTGAATGCGATCGGGTTGCCGTCCTTGTCGAAACCGCCGAAGGACGGGTCGTTGATGATCTTGCCCGAGGCCGAATCCTTCAAATCCCGGTACACCTTGTCCCAACCGCGCTTGTAGGTCATGGACAGCGTGGTCAGGTCGCCGAACATGTCCTGGCTGATGGAGTAGTAGGTGGTGTTCGCTGTGTAGTCGGGCTCGGAGCCGTGAATGATGCCGGCGCTGTAGGTCGACTTGCCGTGCAGGTACATGAAGCCGCCGGTTTCCTGCGTGCGCTTCTCCTTGTACGGGCTGGCGGAGAGCTTCACGTCGACCGAGGCGCTGGAGATGTAGTCCTGGTACCAGTTGCCGGTCAGAGCGAAGTTGTCGGTGATTTTCTTTTGAACCAGGATCGAAGGTCCCTGAATGGTGATGCCACCGCCCTGGTAGCGGTGATACAAGGCATCCGTTCGATCTTCAGGCAGCACCCCGGCGAGCGCCGGGGCGGCGCAAACACAAAGAGCCAGTAGCGTCAGGAGACGCTGCTGCAGCGAAATGCGGGTACTGTTCCGTAGCACTTTCAGTTACATCCGCAGCCGCCGCCTACTCCACCCGTCGCGCCCCGCGCGCCTTCGCGCGACTCGAGTACGTGGTCAAAGTAGGTGTCCGAGACGGGATCGCGATTGAACGACATGATCGGATCGGCGAAGTGCTCGCGCTCATAGGGCTTCACCCAAGGCTGAATGGGTGAGCACCCACCCAGGAGCAATCCCACGACGACGGCGATCAATATCGTTCGAGCCCGCATGGCAATATCCTCTTACTCGCGAACCAGAGAGCGGATGCTGTCGAGATACTCGTTCTCGTCACCTGGCTTGTAGCCACGGTGCAGCACGCGAATGTTGCCCTTGCGATCGATAATCACGGTGCTGGGCATTCCCTGCACGTCATAGGCCTTACTCACGGTGCTGTCCTTGTCATAGATGACAGGGAAGCTCACGGGCGTCTGCAATTGCTTGAGGAAGCCCTCGGCGTCCTTCGAATCCGGCTCGACGTTCACGCCGATCAGCGTGAAGCCCATTTTGTTGTACTTCTTGTAGATGTTCTCCAGCAGCGGCATTTCCTGCCGGCACGGACCGCACCAGCTCGCCCAGAAGTTGAGCATCACCACCTGGCCCTTGTACTGCGTGAGGCTGATCTTGGGGCCGCCGCGGGACTCCAGGCTGAACTGCGGGGCGGGACCACTGGAGCTCGACCCGGCGCCCGAGGCGGGCACGGTGAGGAGGAGTGCGGTCGCGACGGCGCCGGTGAGCATTGCTGCGATACGGTGTTTCATGTCCAAACCTCTGTGCGACGCGTACGTCGCATCCTTAAAAGAATACGGTCGCTCCGAGCGACGCTTCCATGTTGTTGGTCAGCTTGGACACACCCAGCAAGTCTGTCCGGAACACCCGGTCCTGCACCTGGATGTGAATCGCCAGCCAATCCGACGGCAGCACGCGGTAGCCGCCGCCGAAGTTCACCGTGAAGCGATCATCGCCCGCGAACTTCGTGGCCCCGATGCCGCCGACAAAGTAGAAAGCCGTCGTCAAGGCGTGACCCCGACCGATAAAGGTCTCGCCAGGAAGGAAGTTGTAGCCCAGGGAGATGTCGTAGTACGTGAAGCGTCTCTCACCGCTGGTAAGCAGCTGAATATTGCCGCCGAGGGTCTCGAAACTGGTGCGTCCCGCATACGCACGGCCATATTCGCCCAGGAAAAAGAAGTCCTCGGTGACGTGGTAGGCCGCCGTCAAACCGTAGGCGTTCTGGGTGCCGAAATCCTCGATGGAGATGAAGCCGTCATTGATGCCGATCTCGACATTCGAGCTGCGGATGTGCGGCACCTTGATCTTGCGGCGCTCCACCTCGGGGTCGACCACGCGCGGCGGGGTGGCATCCGCGTCCTGGGCGGCGGCCTGGGCATCCTGCTGCGCGGCTTCTTCCTTGGCTTCCGCCTTTGCCTGGCGTACTTCGCTGCGGTGATGGAACCAGTTGCGCACGGATGCGCAGCCCGGAAGCGTCATCAGGACCGCAGTCAGAAGAAGAACGCGAATCCCAGTTTCCATTCGTCTACTTCCTCGTTTGCGTTGCGCTTCGTGAATACCACGTGACTCTTGTACTCGCCGCGCACGAAAAAGCGGCGCGTGAGGTAATAGCGCACGCCGCCGCCCACATAGGCGGTCTGGTCGGTGCGCTCAGTGGGCTGCACTAGGGTGGCTTTCGGCGAGACGTGCACGAGTCCCGTGCCGAGCATCAGAAATGGTGAGAACCGCCACTCGGGTACCAGCACGTGCGTGAGTCCCAGATCGCCGACAACGCCGTTCGTGTATTTGCCGAAAAACTGTCCGACCGAAACCTCTGCCGCGAGTTGCGAGTTGAATGAATACGATGCGTAGGTGGAAACCAGCGTCGACCCGCTGTACTCACCGGCAAAGATACCCATCTCAAAATTGTGCGACGTGAAGCCGGAACGGTCGCCGAGATCGAACTTGAAGGGCGTTCCATCGGCGAGCACCGTCCGCAGCATGTCGCGTTGCGCGGCCCAACCTTCTACCCCGTGCTCCGTCCGAACCTTGAACCAATCCGTGCGGCGGAACAGGACCTGGACGCTCTCGTCGCGCTCCGCGACGTGAAAAACAGGGTACCCGCGACCCGGTCCCGAGCGCAGCTCCAGGTACGGCGCGGTGATGTACACCTGCAGATGCTCGCGCCCGTGACTCACGGCAGGAGCCGCGAGGAGCACGAGCGACAGCAACAACCCTACTAGTGGAAGACGAATCAACGGATTCCTAGTCGACAGGAGCAGCCGGGTCGAACGGGTCGTTAAAGAATTGCGCGCCAATATCCAGCCACTCTGAGATCAAGCGAAGCTCGGCCGGAGTCAGGTAGCCCGCATGGGTGCTGCCGGAGCCCGGTGCAAAGCGACCGAGGAACGCGCTCGAGAGCGCAGCATTCGCGCTACCCGCATTCAAATACGGTCCTACCTGTACCACTGTCGGGTTGCCATCCGCATCCGGCGGCCCCGCGACAGGCGTTAGTGCGCCCATGATAACTTCCAGCTTCGGCTCCTGGAACAGCAGATATCGATATGAGAGTGGCTGAGTGGCCACATCGTTCGAGGGCGTATTGGTCAGATCGAGCTGTCCGGCGGGCGCTTGTACGGTCACGGTGGCCGTGGGGGCAGCGGTTATTGTGTGGCAGCCGCCCTGCGTGCACGTGTGATCCGTCACCACCTTGCCATCCACATCGACAGTCTGCCGTTTCACGTCCCAAAGCGCCTGGATGTGCGTGGGATAGTTGATCACGATGCGGCAGTTTGACCGCCAGTTTGAAGGTCCGCCGAAAGAATCGAGACAGCCCTTATTCGGTGCGGGCGTGAAAAACTGCGTTGTGTCGTTGTACGCATACACGAGAGGTACGTCAGGCGTGCGCACAGCTGGATCTGTCCAGACGTCTGAATAATAGACGTTCACGCTCGGCATCATCTGCCTGCATTTCGGCGTATCGGTCACGCAGCTTGTGCGCGCCCGAGCCTCCGCCATGGTTTCACCCGCGGCCGGGACAAAAGTGGAAACTGTGTGCAAGAAGGGCGCTGCTGATGCCGCTCCTGCATAGACGGAATTGAATACGCCCTTGCGTCCATGCGATTTGAGGTTTTGAGGTGTTGCAGGGGTGTGACAACCGTTGCAGCTCAGAGTCTCGCCGGGACGGACCTGCAACCACGCCGCTTGGACGGGGGAGATGCGGCGTCCATTTGCGTCCAGCACGCTGATCTGGAACGCGACGTTAGCGGGTACCCTGATGTTTACCGACCCATCGGGCTCGATAGGCGCGTAACCCATGATCTCGCGCATGAAGCCGCTGGCACCGAATGCCGTGTCATCGAGCGCCAGTACGTCGCGGCTGGGAATCGAAACCGGCTTCTCCAGTCGGATGAACCGCGCCGGGCGCTGACCCGCCGTGGTCGCCAGCGGATCGGCCAGGGTCGGAATGTTCGGCTTAGCGGTGTCGACACCGTCGAAGTCATAAACGCTTCGAATGTCGAGGATACCCAGGTTGGCGTTCACCAGCGTCTGATCGATATCCACTCCCGCAACCTTGTCCAGGATGATGTTCTGCAGAGCGCGCGGCTGCGCGGCCACGATGTCCGTGACCAGGGTGCCTTCGACTGGCGGCATCACCGGCAGCAGCGTGTTCTTCTGGGGATCGAACATCCAGACACTGTAAAGAGGGGGCGCAGTCTTGACGTTCGGGTCGGCAAGGCGTGAGTCCGTGCACGGCACGATCGTCGTTCCATTGGTATCGAGCAACCGGCACTGCGACCAACTGACCAGGAAGCGGCTCGAGTTGTCCCACAAGGGGAATGCCGAATTGAAACGGCCGCCCGGCGAAGGGCCAGGGACATCGATGACGTTGTTTTGAGTCGCGCGCGTCTGGGCGGGGCCCGGCAAGCCGGCATTCGCCAGCAGGGGCTGCTCGTTCTCCACGAACTGGGTGCCGTTGATGATGAGCAGGTCGCCGCCGAAGTCGATGTTCGTGTAGGGACGCGCAAGCGTCATGATGCGGCCGTCCTGCATCTCCTTCGGCTTCACAAATTCGATCACGGCGTTGTTTGTTCCTGCCGGATTCGTTCCCGTCATGTGACTGTTGGCACCGTAATACAGCTGCAGATCCGTGCCGTCCGGGTTGGACGTGTACAGATGCATCGCATCCTTGCCCGGCGCGTTGTCCCAGCGGGTCCAGAGAATCCGGCCGTTCGACAGAACCGTCGGATCGCGATCGTGGCTCTGGTTGAACTCGATCTGGTGCATCTCGGTGCGGTCGGCGCTGATCACGTGCAGGACGAAGGCTGGCTCATCGCGGGCCTCGTCCTGCGCTTCAAACTGGGGTTTACCCTCGTCCAGCAGTACGGCCTTCGATTGGCGCTGCGCCGTGGAGGAGAACACGATTCGTCCGTCCGGCATGTAATGCGGCGCGACGTTGTTGCTCTCATCGGGCACCAGGGACGGCGGGATCACCTGCTTTAGCGTGTCTGAGGCGATGATGTATTCCCACAGGTGCCACGTCGGGGCGTCCTTTTGTTTCATCTTCGCGGTGAGCGGCCCGCGCATGGCGAACACGACCGCCTTGCCGTCGAGGGATACATCGACGTCCTTGACGTCGTAGGTGTCAGTTCCCGTAATGCGCGCCGTGATGTTGATTTCGTTCGCACTCGGGGAAGCGCTCTGCCGCTTGAAGAGGTCTGCCTTCGGGACCACGAGCTGGTCTTGCGTGGGCAGCACGGCGTTGCGCAGCAGGCGCAGGTCGTCTGTATCGGGCGGGATAGTGCGTTTTACATAGAAAATCGGAAAGTCGATCGTCGCGGGGTCGGCCGACTGGCTGTTCGCAACGTCGATATGGGCGTTACCGCTGCAGCCGGCCAGCAGTGCGGCACACGCAACGAGGGCCGGCCCACCCAGGCGGCGCAACAAGGCCCGCGCCCGCAGCATCTGCGTGCGGCCGTTCACGATTCCGCGCTCCGTACTCATGCAAGTCACTCCAGGTCCGCCCCTCCGCAATGCCGCGACGGGCGAATGTAACGTAATTCGGTCCCCGGATTGAATGCTTCCGTGATGCTTTTCTTTTGTTGTGCCGAGTCCGTCACGACACTCGGGAGCGGATCGCTGTTTTCTCACCGGCTGGCGAGTCAGCGAATGCGTAGGGCGATTGGTAAGCCTTCGGCCGCTCGCATGGCGTGATGGCGCTCGCAGTTTGCCCGGTGAGGGAGTTTGGCGGCAGGTAATAACGGAAGTGTCTGCCCCTGGCGACGTCATTTGCCTGAGACATTCAGGATGTGTTCAGCGGGCCCTTATAGTCCGGACTGCGCGCATCGCAATCATGTTGGGAGTAGACCAGCGCTATGGACACTAAAACACCGATCAAACTCGAGGGGGCGCGGCTTGCACGCGCACCCGCAACCGGGGCGCTATGCGCGCTCGCGTTGTTTTCCCTGCTGGCACCACCACACGCTGCCGCGCAGGTCACACCACCGACGCCGACGCAACAGGCCGTTCTGCTGTACACGCGAATCACGGGAGTGCCGCCGTCGCCGACGATTCTCACGCAGATCTCGAGCGATGTCGCCGCCAGCAACATGGCGGCCGTGGCGACTCTGGCTGTTTCGCAGCCGCAGTTCTACAACGTCACATTGCGGAACATATTCGCCGCGGAGAGCAATCGCGACGGATCGGTGTTCGTGCCTCTCAATGACTACATTGTCACAGCCATCGGCATGGTCCACGACGACGTGCCTTACAACACCGCACTGTCGGCAGACATCCTCTATACGTTGAAAGGGGTGAGCCCCGGCGCGTCCGCGTCCGATAACAAGCACTACGCCGCCGCGGATGCTGCCGTTACCGACATCAGCGCCAATCTGATGAGAACCCAGCAGACGGTGGCGTACGGTTACTCGAGCGCCTCGGTTGCAGGTCTGATCACCACGCGCGCCGGCGTGATCCAGCATTTCGACGCCGGAACCAACCGCCGCGGCTACAACATCAACATCATCAACCAGACGTGCCACCAGATGGAGAACATCACGGACACGTCGCTGCCTGCCGATCGTATCCGGCAGGACGTGGCTGCCTCACCGGGTGCTGACAGTCGCGTGCGCCTGCAGAGCTGCGTCGGATGTCACTCGCACATGGACCCGATGGCGGGTGCATTCGCGTACTACGACTACGATGAGACGAAAGGCAACATGATCTACACGGCCGGCAAGGTGCAGCCGAAGTATTTCATCAACGCCTCCAACAATCAGTACGGCTACGTGACCACCGATGACAGTTGGGAGAGCCGCATACGGCTGGGCGGTGCGGACGCCAAGATTTTCAATTTCGATCCGAATCTGCCCGGGAAAGGCAACGGTGCCGCGGCCTTCGGCCAGGAGATTGCCGGCAGTGGCGCCTACGCCAGCTGCCAGGTGCAGAAGGCCTTCAAGGCCGTCTGCCTGCGCGCACCCTCCAGCAGCAAGGATGGCGGTGAAATCGACGCTTTGACGCTCAGTTTCAAAAATGGCGGCTACAAGCTCAAACAGGTGTTTGCTGATGCCGCGCTCTACTGCACCGCCGGTCCGGGGGTGACGCCATGAGCAGGGAAAATCACATGAATCACTTACAGAGCATTCGAGCAGGCATGCGCGCGTTGCGCCATGCGGCAGCCGTCGCGCTGCTGGCTACCGTCGCTGCGTGTACCGCAGGCGGACCCGCCACCACGGCAACTCAGCAGACGACCCCGGGAAGTGCTGCAAGCAGCTACACCGGGCCGGCGGCTGCCAATGCCGACGTGCAATCGTTCAAGGTCAACTTGTGGGAAAACATCCGTACTTCAGACAAATGCGGCGGTTGTCACCATGAGGGCGGCCAGTCGCCGATGTTCGCCCGTTCCGACGACGTGAACCTCGCCTACCAGGCTGCCAACCCGCTCGTCAACTTCACACAGCCCGATCAATCGACGCTCGTTCTTCGGGTTGCCAGCGGTCACAACTGCTGGGTTGCCGATCCGACCGCTTGCCGCGACACCATGCTCACCTGGATCAAGGCATGGATCGGAAGCTCGGCCACTTCGAACACCGGTGTGACAGTGACACCGCCTTCGTCTACCGACGTAGCCGGCGGCAAGCTGTTCCCACCAACTGCACAGTCGGGCGGCGATGGCTCTTCGGCCACCAGCTTCCAGGGTACGGTGTATCCGCTGTTGACCCAGTTCTGCGCTGGTTGCCATGCCCCCACGGCTGCATCCCCGCAGACACCGTTCTTCGCACAGGCGGACGTCAATGCCGCTTACATCGCGGCGCAGGACAAGATCAACCTGAACTCACCCGATCAGTCGCGCTTCGTAGTGCGTCTGCGTGACGAGCACCACAACTGCTGGACAACTGCGAGCGGCGGTCCTGGCGACTGCGCGGGCAGCTCGGCGGCCATGCTCGCCGCGATCAACACCTTTGCGAACGCCATCAAAGTGACCGCGGTGGATCCGGCGCTGCTGATCTCGAAGGGTCTGAAGCTGAAGGACGGTACTGTCGCCTCGGGTGGCAACCGCTCCGAAGCCAACCTCGTTGCCAAATACGAGTTCAAGACCGGCACCGGCACAACTGCCTTTGACACCAGCGGCGTGAGTCCTTCGGCCGACCTGATGTTCACCGGTGATGTGAGCTGGGTGGGCGGTTGGGGCATCAACATCAACAAGGGCGGCAAGGCGCAGGCCATCACGGCCACCAGCGCGAAGATTGCCTCGATGATTCAGGCTACCGGTGAATTCAGCATCGAGACCTGGGTCGCCCCGGCCAACGTTGCTCAGGCCAGCGCCTGGATCGTCAGCTACTCCGGTAGCGACACAACTCGTAACGTCACACTCGGCCAAAATGCCATGCAGTGGTCTGCAGCTACCCGTAGCGACAAGACCACCGCGAATGGTGGCAAGACGCCACTCATGACGGATATGACCAAGTTCCCGGTGCAGGCTGCTCTGCAGCATGTCGTGCTGACTTACAGCCCGGCCAACGGACAGAAGGTCTACGTGAACGGCGTCGACACCGGCCTGGTGGACACGGCGATTCAGGGCTCGCTCGCAAGCTGGGACAACACTTTCGCTCTGGTTCTCGGTGCGGAAACCACCGGCAAGGAGCAGTGGTTGGGCGTCATCCGGTTCGTTGCCATCCACAGCCGTGCGTTGACGGCGGATCAGATCACGCAGAACTACACTGCGGGTGTGGGCGAGAAGTACTTCATGCTCTTCGACGTCACGGATCTCTCGGGTGTGCCGCAGTCGTACATCCAAGTGACGGCGAGCGTGCTCGACAACTACGCCTACCAGTTCACTTCACCGACCTTCATCAGTCTCAACCCGAATGCAGCACCGGCGAACATTCCGATTGCGGGTATCCGCTTCGGCGTCAACGGCACGCTGCAGTCCTCAGGGCAGACCTGGCAGATGGTGAACACCACAATCGGTGGTGCGGCCTACACGGCGGCCAGCGGTCAGCTGCTGTCCAAAGTGGGTGGCATCGTGGCGGCCGATAAGGGCCCGGATACGGACCTGATGTTCCTGGGCTTCGACCAGCTCGGCAGTCATTCGCATCCGTTCGTCAATACTCCTGCGCCGCCACCAGTTGCGACGTATACGGGGTTGAGCAATCTCGGTGGTGTGAAGTTCTACGGACAGATCAATGCCTCGATGTCGCAGATCACGGGTGTACCGATGACCAACGCCACGGTGAACACGGCATACAACAGCCTGCAGCAGGGGCTGCCGACGACCAACGACCTGTCAGCGTTCACGGCATCCGGTCAGACGGCGATTTCGAGTCTGGCGAGCGCTTACTGCACGACGGCAATCAATGCGACGTCGAAGTCTGCTCCGTTCGCGGGTCTGGATCTGACTCAGGCCGCTACGAGCTATTTCGGCAACACGACCCCGGCGGCCGGTTCGGCTCAGGCGACCAACCGTGGCCTCGTGATCAACCCATTGGTCAATGCCATCACTGGCGGCTCGGCCGTCAACCAATCAGCGGCCACGCTGCTCACGACCGAGTTGAACAACTTGATTACAACTCTCGTCGGAACGGACGCCGCCACGACAACTGTGGCCGCCCAAGGTGCATGCAGCGCGGCGCTCGGCAGTGCTGCCGTGTCCCTGCAGTGATCGGAATCAGGAGAGAACAGACATGAGAATCCTCAGAAAAACCCCGCGCCAGCACGGACCCAACGAGCCGTTCCGGCACGAGAATCATCCGCGTCCGATCACCCGCCGTGAGCTCATGGGAGCCGGCTTCCTGTCCGGCCCGGCCATTGTCCTGGCGCCGGCCTGGTTGGGAGCGCTGCTCAAGGGGCAGCGCGCCGACGCCGCAACGCTGGACGCTGCGACCATTGGAGGCCAGGCGACGAATGAGTGCGCGCTGAAGGTGCCGGCAAACGGCGGCGGAACGCTGGGTACCACCGGACCGGTGCCCTTCATTACGATCGACCTGGCCGGTGGCGCCAACCTGATGGGATCGGAGGCGATTGCCGGCATGGCCGGCAGCCCGACCAATTTCATCTCGACGGCCGGCTTCAGCAAGCTGGGTGTGCCGGGCAGCATGGTGCCGACATCCACAGCCTTCATTGACATGACGCTCGGGCTGCCCTTCCACTCCGACTCGGCGATCCTCAGGGGCATCAAATCGAAGGCCTCCGCAACCGCGCTCGCTAAAGTCAATGGGGTGGTCATACCGGCCATCTCGCAGAACGATACGAACAGCAATCCGCTGAACGCGATGTATCTCATCGCCAAAGCGGCCGGACAGGTGCAGGTCAATGGCTCGGCAGTGCCGTTCGGCCAATACGCCACTCTGGTAGGAACGAACGCAACAACGTCGGGCGGTAATTCTGCTGCACCGGCCGCGTACGTCGACTCGAAGTTGCAGCCGACGAGAATCGCCAGTTCTGCAGACGACACGGCCCTGGTCGGTTCCAGCTCAGGTGCAGCGAATCAGGCCACGGTTGATGTGTTGCAGTCTCAGGCTCGAATCAGCACAGGGACCGCTGTTGGCACAGCACAGGCTCCGGGCACCTTCACCGGCAGCCAGGTGGGGTCGACGTCTTTCGTGCAGACGACCAGCGATGCGGTCTCGAACGCGGCGGCTGCCCAAGCCGCGGATGCAGTACTAAAAGAGCAGTTGCGCTGCGCCTACGTGAAAACCGCCTTCACGGCTGCGACATCCGCAGGTCCTGATTCCGTCAACCCTGACAAGGACACGCTGATCGTCGGTGGGACCGCGCCGATATTTACAGCGGCGGACTATGCGGACGGCGATTTCAAGAAGACTGCGGCTGTCATGAAGCTCGTGATGAACGGGTATGCCGGCGCCGGTACGATCGTGCTCGGTGGATTCGATTACCACAGCGGCAACCGCGCGGATGGCGAGACGAAAAACCAGAAGGCGGGTGCCGTCATCGGCGCCATCATTGCCTACGCCGATGCTGTGCAGACGCCAGTGATGATCAACGTCATCAGTGACGGCTCCCTGACATCGACCGGGAGTGTTGACGGCACCACGGCTGGCCGTGGCAAATTGGGTTGGCAGGGTGATTCACAGCAGGTGGCCGCCTCTCTGATCCTGGTCTACAGCCCGAAGGGCCGTCCGGCGGCCGCGATCAATCAGATCGGTTCCCTGAACGCCGATGGCACGGTCAATGCCACCTCGAGTCCGGGTGCGAATGCGCCCAATCTCGTGACGCAACTCGTGACGCTCAACTGGATGGCGCTGAACGGGGTCAACGCGAACTTCGCAACCGCATTCCCCATGCAGGGGCTGGGGGCGGCGACCGCGCAGACTGCGTTGACTGCATTCACCAAGATAACCTGAGTTACAGCCTCTAGACCTCACGCCGGGGGTCGGCATTACGCGAATGTCGCGCAATGCCGACGCTCCGGCGTATTCTTTTGCGAACCGGTGGCCCGTTCGTTGACAGTGTGAAGTTTGCTATGCGAGGGTTCACCGCGCGCGCCAGGTCTCTGCCGCAATCGCATGTTTTGCAGAAGGATATTTCTTGAGCTTGCAACGGCCGGAAGGCGCAATGCAGCGTCATTTGTGGCGGTACTCCCTGGCTGAATTGAGCTTGGGATTGTGGCTGTGTTTGGCTGCGATCACATTCTGTGCGCCTGCGCTGGCGGATACTTCATATGCGCTCGTCGCGCACCAGGCTCCGGACTTTGCGCTGCATGCCATTGCGGGCGGCAATGTACGGTTGTCCGAGCATCGGGGTGACGTTGTCATCCTCAGTTTCTGGGGCAGTAGATGTACGCCGTGTCGGGAGCAGTTGGCGGCGCTCAACCGCACCTTGGCTACGTATCGGTCAGCAGGTTTGCAGGTGTATGGGATCAACGTTGATGACGATCAGACCCGGGCGCTTGCATTCGCGCGCGGCGAGTCGGTGACGTTTCCCTTACTTTTGGACCCGGAGAAAGCGGTGGGTCGCAGTTACCAGGTCGACAATCTGCCCATGACCCTGTTGATCGACCGGAACGGCGTGGTTCGCAACGTGATCCGGGACTACAACGCGAAAAGCGAAGAATTATTTTTGCAGCAGCTGCGAGCGTTGCTGAACGAATGATCGGAATAACTATGCAGTACGTGGTTTTGCATCGTCTGGCTTCTTTAACAAAGGCGTGGTCGCGCCTGGCAACTCCCGTGCTGCTGCTCGTCTGCGCATGGGTCGCGGCCCCTGCGGCAGTGGCACAGGGTGGTGCTCCTGCACCGACCGCCACTAGCCCTGCCGCGAGCGCAGCTGGCACGGCTCCTCTGACTACCGAGATGCCGGCTGCAGCTGCTGCTCCAGCAGCTGCGGATGCCCCTCCCACAGGTGACACTCCCGCTGCCGACGCAGGTACGCCACCGGACACACGCGGACTCGACCAGGAAGTGCAGGGCCTGAAGAAAGACGTCGTCGATCTGAATCGTGAGCTGTTTGTCCTCGAGGAAGAATTGCTGTTTCCTGCCAATACCCAGGTGGCGGTGTTCATTTCCATGGACGTGGGCGACTTTTTCGCCCTGGACACGGTGACCCTGAAGATCGATCAGAAGGAAGTCATCAACTACTTATATACGCCGCGCGAGGTCGAGGCCCTGCTCAAGGGCGGTGTGCACCGGCTGTATCTGGGCAACCTCAAGGTGGGCAAGCACGAGCTGGTGGCGTTCTTCAGCGGCAAGGGTCCGAACGATCGCGACTACAAGCGCGGTGCAACGCTCAAGTTTGAGAAGGGCATCGGCGCGAAATATCTGGAGCTCAAAATCAACGACCGGCAGCGTAAACAGCAGCCGGAATTCGAGATCAAGGACTGGGAATAGGCCTTCGACCCATGCGTCCGTTGTCGTTGATCATTGCGTCGGTTGCTCTCGCCATTACGGTGGCGGCGAGCGGGCCTGCGGCTGCCCGGCGGCACGATCCGGAGAAACTGCCGGTCACGCGCATCCGCGATCTGCACTACGGCGACGTGCTCTTTTATCTGTATCAGGACGATGACTTCGAGGCGATCACCCGCCTCACGGCCTACCAGCACTGGAACCTGATTCCGCATCACGAGGATGAAGGTCAGCTCCTGCTCGGCGGACTGTATCTGTCCCTTGGCATGCACAACGAGGCGGGCGACCGCTTCCAGACGCTGCTGACCAAAGATGTGCCGACAGGGGTTCGCAATCGAGCCTGGTTCTACCTCGCGCAGGTCTGGTACGCCCGTGGGTACCTGGACAAGGCCGAAGAGGCCTTGCGCAAGATCCAGGGAAAACTGTCGCCTGAGCTCGAGGCGCAGAAAGACCATTTGTTTGCCAACGTGCTGATGTACCAGGGCAAGTTTGACGAGGCCATCCGGCTGCTGGTGATCTGGAAGGGCTCGCCCACCTGGTCCGCCTATGCAAGGTTCAACCTCGGAGTTGCTCTCGTCCGCCAGAAAAGGCTGGCTGACGCGGATCCGTTCCTGACCGCGGTCGGGACGATGTATGCCGAGACGCCCGAGATGCTTGCTCTGAAAGACCGGGCGAATCTCGCGATGGGCTTCGCCGAGCTGCAGGCTGATCAACCGGCCAAAGCCAAAGTCGCCCTGGAGCGGGTGCGGCTGAACGGGCCCTATTCAAACAAGGCGCTGTTGGGTACCGGCTGGGCGGATGCCGCCCTGGGTGACTACAAGGCTGCGTTGAATCCCTGGATGGAGCTGCGCAACCGCAATCTGTTGGACGCTGCCGTACAGGAATCGCTGCTGGCGGTGCCGTTTGCTTTTGGCAAGCTCAGCGCCAACTCGCAGTCAGCCGAATACTACGAGTCGGCAGTGCAATCGTACGACGCTGAGACCGTTCGGCTCGACGACGCGATTACGCGTATCAACAGCGGCTCCATGCTCGAGGAAGTGATCAAGAGCGAGCGGGAGTCACGCTACGGTTGGTTCTGGCAGCTGAAAACGGTACCCGACGCACCCGAGTCGCGTTATCTATATGCGGTGCTGGCGGGTCACGATTTCCAGGAAGGCCTGAAGAACTATCGCGACATGGTTTACATGGCCCACACGTTGGATAAGTGGGGCGACAGCATGGAAGCCTTCGGCGACATGATCGACACGCGCGAGCGCGCGTATGCGCAGCGCCTGCCCAGAGTCGATGCACTGCTCGCCTCGGGTGTTGTGGAGAAGCTCGCTCAGCGGAAAACCGATCTCGACAACCGGTTGAATGACATTGACGGAGGCAAAGACGTGGCGGCCCTGGGATCCGCCGAGGAACGGGACCAATGGGCCCGGGTCCAGCGGTTGGAGGCAGCGCTTGCCGCAGCTCCGGAGACCGAAGACAAGGCGGACCTGAAAGAGCGGCTGCGCCTCGTCAAGGGCGTGCTGTACTTCCGTCTGAACGACTCGTTCAAGGCGCGGATGTGGCAGCAGCGGCGCACGATCAAGGATCTCGACCTCGCGCTGCGCGAAGCTCAGAACCGTTGGATTCGGGTGGAACGCGCCCGGCAGAGTGTGCCTACGAACAACGGCGAGTTTGCTGCACGCGTGGCCGCGCTGAAAACCCGCATCGACGCGTTGCAGTCGCGGATGGCGGTCACCGAACAGAAGCAGAGTGTCTATCTCGCGCAGGTGGCCGTGGCTGAGCTCGAGCAGCAGAAAAACCGGCTTGCCACGTATCAGGTGCAGGCGCGGTTCGCCCTCGCGACGATGTACGACCGTGCTGCCAATCCCGAGCCGGATAAGAAGCCCACCGACGTGGCTCCTACCCAAAAGGGTGACACGGATGAGACACCGGGCGTGCCGCCCAGCGAGCCGAAGCCGTGAAGCTGCTGGTACGCATCACCGCTCTCAGCCTGCTCGTGGGCACATTCGTTTGCGGTGCGGCCGTTGGGGCTGACTCCAACACCGACAACCGCACCATCAAGGACCTGGCCACGAAGCCGGTCCCGGTCAAAAAAGACACGAAGCTCGATTCCAACGCCGGCAAGGCAATGGAAAACTATCGCCGCTTTCTGGAGCTGCAGAAGACCGATCCGCAGCTGCGCGCGGAGTCGCTCCGCCGCCTCGGTGACCTGAATCTCGACGCCGGCGAAGTCGAGCGCATGGAGAAAGAGGTCACCTCGATCGACCTGCAGGGTGGCGAGGCCATCAAGCTGTACGCGACCCTGTTGAAGGCCTACCCGGACTACGCGCGCAACGACCAGGTGCTGTATCAGCTCGCGCGCGCATACGAGACGACGGGCCAGCCCGAACAGGCACTGGCAACGCTGGACCGCATTGTCCAGAAGTATCCCCGCAGCCCGCAGATGGACGAAGTTCAGTTCCGCCGCGGCGAGCTGTTGTTCTCAGCAAAGAGATATATCGACGCCGAGAAGGCGTACGCCATTGTCATTCAACAGGGCAAGGTCTCGCGCTTCTACGAGCAGAGTCTCTACAAGCACGGCTGGTCGCTGTTCAAACAGTCATTGACCGAGGAGAGCCTGCCGTCATTTGGTGGCGTGCTCGATGCCAAGCTCATTGGCGCCGGCAACAAGCCCATCCGGATCGAAGATCTCAAGCGGGCCGATCGTGAGCTCGTGGAAGACACCCTGCGAGTGATGAGCATCACCTTCTCGTACGCCGAAGGGTCACAGTCGCTCGATCAGTACATGGCCAAGCACGGCGATCGGTCGTACTCGTATCTGCTGTACTCGCGCCTCGGCGACCTGTATGTCGACAAGCAGCGCTTCCAGGACGCTGCAACGACATACCGCGCCTATGTTCAGCGCGACCCCTACACCGACCACGCGCCGAATCTTGCGATGCAGGCCATCGAGGCGTACCGCAAGGCCGGCTTCAGCCAACTCGTGCTCGATGGCAAGCACGAGTACGTCGAGCACTACAACTTCAGCTCACCGTTCTGGCAGGGACGCGATCGCGCGCAATACCCGACAGTGGTGCAGGAGCTGAAGACGAACATGAAGGACGTTGCGACCTACTTCCACGCAACGGCCCAGAAGTCGAAGAAAGTCGAGGACTACCAGGAGGCCGCCAAATGGTACCGCGACTATCTGAAGTCCTTCCCCGACGATCCGGATTCCGCCGAAACCAACTACCTGCTGGCGGAGACTCTGTTTGAGAGTCATCAGTATGTGGATGCCGGCAACGAGTACGAAAAGACGGCGTACAACTACCCGAAGAATGCCAAGTCGGCCACGGCCGCCTATGCGTCCCTGGTGTCGTTCCAGAAGGCCGAAGAGTCACTCACCGGCGTTCCGAAAACCGACCTGCATAAGCGGGGTACCGATGCCGGCGTCAAATTCGCGCAGACTTTCCCGGAGCACCCGGACAGCGCGGGCGTACTGACGCGCGCCGCGGAAGAGATCTTCGCTGCCAAGGACCTGCCTCGGGCCATCACGATCGCGCAATCCATTCTGGCGCGGCAGCCGCCGGTGGATGTGGCGAAACAGCGGATTGCGTGGACGATCATCGCGCAGTCGCACTTTGACCAGAATGAGTTTGACCAGGCCGAGCCGGCATTCATCAAGGCCCGGGATCTCGTCGTGAATGACGACAAGATGAAGAATGATCTCACCGAGCGGTTGGCCGCGACTGTCTACAAACAGGGCGAGGCGAAACAGAAGGCGGGCGATGGTGCAGGTGCGGTGGATGATTATCTGCGCGTGGCGCGGGTTGCCCCCGACTCGAAGATCCGGTCGACGGCGCAATATGATGCCGCCGCGCAGTTGATCAATCTCAAGCAATGGGATCGGGCGATCAATGTGCTCGAGGAGTTCCGCAAGCAGTATCCGAAGAGCGAGCTGTCGGCCGACGTGACGCGCAAGCTGGCCGTGGCGTACTCCGAGGCACATCGCCCGGGTGAGGCGGCCGCGGAGTTCGAGTTGATTGCCGCGAACCCGGCCGAAGACCGCAAAGTACAGCGCGAGGCGCTGCTGCAGTCGGCCGATCTGTATTCGAAGGCCAACAACACGCCGAAAGCCGTGTCGATGTTGGAGAAGTTCATTGCCACCAATCCGACTCCCATGTCGGATGCGGAAGAGGCGCGCCAGCGGCTGGCTGACTATGCCGGCAAGAGCGGCGACGTCACCAGGCAGGACTACTGGTATCGCGAAATCATCAAGGCTGATTCGCAGGGTGGGGCACAGCGAACCGAGCGCACACACTACCTGGCGGCAAAAGCGCAACTGGCGCTGGCGCAGCCGGCCCGTGACGCCTTCCGAGGAGTGCGTTTGACCGCTCCTCTGAAGAAGAGCCTGGTCGCGAAGCGCAAGTCGCTCGAAGACGCCATGAACGGTTATAAAAAGGCAGCTGAGTACAACGTTGCGGAAGTTACTACCGCGGCCACGTACGAAATGGCCGAGTTGTATCGGACGCTGGCTCACGATGTCATGAATTCGGAGCGGCCCAAGAATCTCAAGGGCGAGGAGTTGGAAGAGTACAACTCGCTGCTGGAAGAGCAGGTTTTCCCATTCGAGGAGCAGGCCATCAAGGCGCACGAAATCAACACCGTGCGGGCGAAGGATGGTGTCTATGACGAGTGGGTGCAGAAGAGTTTCAAAGTGCTGGCGGAATTGAAGCCCGCGCGCTACGGCAAGACGGAAATTACGCAGGATGTGGCGACGACACTCAATTGAGGCGTGTCTGCTCGTGGTGTTGTTGAGCGCGTGCGCATCGACACCCGGGGAGAAGCCTGATTCAACCGCGGCGACCGATCAGTCGGCGGCGGGTGCGGCTGCGCCTGCTGCGGCGGCCGGCGGCGCGGGCTCGAGCGCGAAGTCAGGTACGGGTAGTGCGGGCGGTGGCGCGGCTGGCTGCGTGCCTGCTGCGGCTGCCGGCGGCGGTGCAGCTGGCGGGAAGGCGGGTGCTGGTGGCGCTGGCGGTAAATCGGGCGCGGCCGGTTGTGCGGCGGGTGCTGGCCCGGCGGGTCCTGCGGGGCCGCCTTCGGCACGCGCGACTGCCGACTTCAATCGTGCCGTCGGCTTCATGCGTAGTGGCAATGCCACGGAGGCTGAGCTGGAATTCAAACAGATGACGCTGACTTATCCGCGTCTGGCCACACCCTTTGTCAATTTGGGAATTCTGTACCGCAAGTCGGGGCACCTCGATCAGTCCGAAGAGGCGCTCAAGGGCGCGGTTGAGCGTAATGGCGCGAGTGCGGTAGCGTGGAATGAGCTCGGTGCTACGCAACGGTTGCGCGGGGAATTTCCGGATGCGGCGGCTTCGTATGAGAAGGCTATTGCCGCGGATTCCAACTTCGCGCCGGCCTACCGGAACCTCGGTGTGGTGTCGGACCTCTATCTTGGTGATCCCGAGCGGGCGCTGACGGCGCTGGAACGGTATAAGGAGCTGACGGGCGAAGATCGTCCGGTGACCAGCTGGATCGCGGAGCTGCGGCAGCGAACAGGCAAGCCGCCGTTGAAGCCTGCTGGGGCCGCGCCTGCAGGGACGCCACCGGGCGCCGCCGGGTCTGCTGCTCAAGGTACCGCTGACGGCGCTGCGGGATCCGCGCCGGCGGCTGCGCCGTCAAACAATTCGGCGCCGAGCAAGAACGCGACGCCGGCAACCAAGCCAGCCCCCAAGGCAGGAGGTTGATCGTGCGAGCTCTCCAACAACCAGTGGTGCGTGTCCTCGTGAGAGGAGTCCTCGTGGCCGCCGTGTCGACTTGCAGCCTTGCCGTTTGGGCACAGGGCGCCGCTCAGAGCAGTGCGGCTCCGCCCGCTAAGTCGAGCGTTGCGCCTCCGCCGGCGGACCTCGAGCCGGGCGTCAATACATCTGCAACACAACCGTCATCACCCGAGCCGGCGCCGGCACCCGCGCCAGCACCTAAGCCCGCACAAACATCGGCGAAGCGTGTGCCGTCATCGATCTCATCGTCGCCAGTTGGCGCCACGACAGGCCAGTCAGCGAGCGGTGGGTCGACGGGCGCGCCTGCAACGAATTCGTCATCAGCCGCTGGTGTGACAAGCGGCTCAGCGGCAGGTGCAGCGTCAAGCGGTGCGACTGCAGCCGGAACCGGTGCGGCCGGCTCAACACGAACGGGACGCGCCTCCACGGCAGCGACCGCGGGCACCACCGTGCCCAAAGCCGGTGCACCCGGCGGCAAGGCGCACGACAACCTCGAGCTCGATACCACGCAAATCACAGGCAACCGTGAGCTTCCGAAGGTGCTATACATCGTGCCCTGGAAGCGGTCGGACCTGGGCGATCTCGTGGGTAAGCCCGTGAACAGCCTGCTCGACGAGGTGCTCACACCTGTCGACCGCGACGTATTCAAACGCCAGAACCGCTACTACGATGCACTCAAGCCTGACGACGCCAAGGATGCGGCGGCCGCGGCTCCGGGTGCCAACGAGAAGCACTGAGCGTATTTGTGCAGTGCGGCTTCTTTGCTTGAGCCGGGCTGCAAGGATGAGAGCTGGATCGCAGCTTTATTAGCTTATGTCATTCATTTTGGCATAGCTGTGGTCGTGTGTGGCCTGAACTGACCTGGAGTGTTTTCGATGGATTTGTGGAACGTCATCGTTCGGTTCTTTCAGGGTGGCGGGGACTTCATGTACCCCATTGCCATCGTGTTTGTGGTGGGCCTCTCGATCGCGATCGAGCGGTACATCTACCTGACGCACACGGCCGTGCGTAACCGCAGTCTCTGGAACGAAGTGGTCCCCATGCTCGCGCAGGGCAACTTCCGCCAGGTCGTGCAGGTGACTTCGAAGTCGGACTCGGCCATCGGCCACATTCTCAATTACGGCCTGGCGCGCATTCAGTCCGCACGCCGCCGCGACGATATTGAGAAGGCGATGGAAGAGAGCCTGATGGAAGTGGTGCCGCGCCTCGAGAAGCGCACGCACTACCTGGCCACCTTCGCCAACCTCGCAACCCTGCTGGGCCTGCTGGGTACGGTGATGGGTCTGATCCGCGCGTTTGCCGCGGTGGCCACCATCAACCCGGCTGAGAAGGCCAACCTGTTGTCGGCCAGCATCTCGGTGGCCATGAACTGCACGGCGTTCGGTCTGATGACCGCGGTGCCGTTGTTGTTCGTGCACGCGTTCCTGCAGACGAAGACCACCGAGCTGATTGACAGCCTCGAGATGGCCTCCGTCAAGTTCCTGAACGCGATCACCGAACGGCAGCCGGCGCAGGCGGCTTGAGCCGCCGCCGCCCCGCCTGAAAAACAGACAAGGCAACGGGTGAACGTTTCCTATGCGTAGGTCCTACGCCAACAAGAAGCTCGCGCGTCACGCGAAGCGGCCGGCTGAGCTGCTGCTCGTGCCGATGATCGACATCTTTACGGTGCTCGTGACGTTTCTGCTCATGACGGCGGTGTTCTCGCGCACCGTGATCCTGCAGATGAATCTGCCGGCAGCGCAGACGGAGTTCAAAGAGCCGCCGCCGGGACTGCAGATCGAAGTCATGGTTCGCAAAAACCTGTTACAGGTCGCCGATCGCAACACGGGGCCGCTGGCCACGCTGCCCAACATTGCGACCGGGCCGGACTATGACGGCCTCACGGAGTACCTGAAGCGCGTGAAGGCGAAGTTTCCGGACAAAACGGATGCTTCGATTCTTCTCGAGCCGGACACGATGTATGACACGGTCGTGCAGGTGATGGACCACGTACGCGTGTTTGAGAGCAAGCAGGGTCTCAGCACGGTGCAGGCGGAACTGTTCCCAGACATTTCGATGGGTGACGCCCCCGCGCCCGACGCTCCGCCCGGAAGTGCTCCCGGTGCTGCGACGGGCAGTACGGCGGCACCCGCTGCAGGAGTTCCGCACTCATGAGCACTTCCCGCCGCGCCCAACGCATGGCTCAGCATCATCTGCGCCACAAGGCCGATGCCGAGCTGAACCTGATTCCCCTGATCGACATTCTGTCGACGCTCGTGGCTTTCCTCCTGGTCTACTCGACCGAGGTGGAGGTCATTCAGAACAGCAAGGGCATCGAGATTCCGATGTCCATCGCCCAGGCTTCGCCGAAGGAATCCGTGGTCGTCATGATCACGAAGACCGACCTGTTTGTGCAGGGCGAACGCGTGGCCAGCGTCCAGGAAGTGCGTGACAGCAAGGACGCGATCGTGGGTCCGCTGCGCGATGCGCTGAAGCGGCCGATGCTGGTTGGCAAGGAGATGACCGAGAAGGATCTGGCCCAGCGCGAGATCACGATCATGGCTGACAAGGCCCTGCCCTACGAAGTGCTGAAGAAGGTCATGAGCACGTGCACGGATGCCGATTACGGCAAGGTGTCGCTGGCCGTGATCCAGAAGGAAAAACCCGTGGCGCCCGGCCAGTTCCGGCCCGGGTAACGGCGAGTCAACATGGCCAGCGTCATTACGCCCTATTACCGCGAGTACGAGCTAGCCTGGGAAGGCGATACCGAGTCGAGCTCGCGTTTCCGCAGGATCCTGCGGATATTGCTCATTCTGTTCCTCATTTTCGGCATTCTGTTTCCGCTGCTGCCCACACCGAAGCGCACCGCGGCTGAAACCGAAGTGCCGCAGCGCCTGGCGCGCGTCATGATCGAGGAGAAGCCGAAACCCCCGCCACCGCCGCCGGTTGTCAAAGAGCAGCCGAAGCCGAAGCCGGAAGTGGAGAAGAAGCCCACTCCGGTCCTGCCGCCCGTGGATCGCAAACAGCTCGCACACGAGAAGGCGCAGAAGTCGCTCGATCGCGTGAAGGACGAGTTGGCCGATCTGCGTGAGCAGATGGACCTGACCCCGCTGTCACAGACAAAGAACCTGTCAGGTGCAGTGGGCGCGGACTCGCACGCCGAGCGCTCGATGATTACGTCCAAGGTCGGTGCGGGCAGCGGTGGTATAACTTCCGCCAACAGCAGCCGTGGATTTGGCACGGGCGCCGGCTCGCTGACCGGACACGACACAACCGCTGTTACCTCGAACATCGCTCGTGGCAGTGCGGACGCCCGCGGCCCGACCCGAACCGGGTCGAGCGGCAAGGCGGCACGCTCGCGTGAGGAGATCGAGCTCGTGTTCGACCGCAACAAGGGCGCCATTTACGGTCTGTACAACCGTGCGCTGCGCGAGCGGGCCGAGTTGCAGGGCAAGCTGGTCCTGGAATTCACGGTGGCTCCGTCAGGCGAAGTCACCATGTGTCGCGTCGTTTCCAGTGAGTTGAATGACCCGGATCTCGAAAGTAAGATTGTCGCGCGCGTCAAGCTGTTTCATTTTGACGCCAGGGACGTTGAGAGCATCACCACCACGAAGCCGATCGACTTCTTCCCGTCATGAACCTCAAATCCGAGATAGAGTATTTCACGGAAATGCGGCTGCTCGACAAGGCGCGGCTGCTCAACTTGTTTCTCCACGAGTTGTCTGAGGAAGCCCGCGGGACCTACGGACCTACGGTTGAAGAAGTGCACGACACGGCCCACCTGCGCTTCGTGAACGAACTGACGCATCGCCTGACCCGCGTGATCGAACAACTGCTGGCGGAAGATGCGACGCGCCCTGCGGATGATGTGGTCCTGCGGATGCTGCTCTCGCCGCGGGCTGACAAGGTTGCGGAGCGGCTCGTCTACAACGCCTACGGGCGCGCAATTCACGGCTTCGAAAGCTACGATACCACCGTCCTGATGGGCGGCTGAATCTGCCTTTATTGGCTGAAAGTCGCCTGCGGCGCTTTCAGCGGACATCACTCCGTCGCCCGCCGGCAAAAAGCGTGGTTTTTGCCGGCTGCTTTCAAAAGTCGAGCAAACTGGCCCTTTTGCGGTTTCCGATGTCACGACATCCTCAGTCGTTGACTCCCGGAGACGCCCTTGGATGCCACCACCAAAACCCCCCGAACGACCGTCGCCCGCCAACGTGATCGCGGCCGGTACGAGCGCGAAACGATCAACGCCATCGTCGACGAAGCCCTGATCTGTCACGTCGGATTCAGTGTCGACGGCCAACCGTACGTGATCCCGACGACTCACGCGCGCATCGACGATCGGCTCTACATCCACGGCTCTGTTGGCAGCCGGATGTTGAAGAACTTGAAGGAGGGGCTGCCGGTCTGCGTCACGATGACGCTGCTGGACGGCCTGGTTCTCGCACGATCTGCCTTTCACCATTCGATGAACTATCGATCCGCCGTCATTCTCGGAGTTGCCCGCGAGGTTACCGACGAGGAAGAAAAGCGTTCGGCTTTCGAAGCGCTCGTGAATCACGTTGTACCCGGACGCTCGGCGGATGTCCGTGCCGCAGACGCACAGGAATTGAAGGCAACGAGTGTTCTGCGCCTCATCATCGAGGAAGCCTCCGCCAAAGTCCGACGCGGGCCCCCGATTGATGCAGAGGAAGACTACGCGCTCGATTGTTGGGCGGGCGTTCTGCCCATACAACTGATGCCGGGCCACCCGATTGATGACCCCCGCCTCGAGTTTGGTACGCCGGTGCCCGCGAGCGTTGCAACCTACAGGCGCCAACGTCCGCTGTCCGATATAGACTGATCGGGCCCACCTCGCCAGGACGATCCCATCAGAGTGGGGTGGCAGCAGGAGCTCCACCCCCAGATGTCCGAGCCGCTCGCACAGGTCCTCATTCTTCTCGCCGCAGCCGTGTTCGCCGTGACGGCCGTGCGGCGTATGGGGCTTCCCGCCACGTTGGCTTATCTCGCTGTCGGACTCACTCTCGGCCCGCACGCACTCGCGGTTGTGTCGGAATCGGCAACGACCTCGTTGCTCGGCGAGTTGGGCGTTGCCTTCCTGCTGTTCACTCTGGGCCTGGAGTTCTCTCTCCCCCGCATGGTTGCCATGCGGCGCGAGGTCTTCGGCCTCGGCGCTGCCCAGGTGGCGGGCACGACGGTCGTGTTTGCACTCATTGCCTGGTTGCTGGGCCTGCATTGGCTGACAGCCATCGTGGTGGGCGGAGCCATCGCCATGAGCTCGACCGCAATCCTGCTGCAACAGCTCACTGAGCGGGCCGAACTGAACCGCACTCACGGTCGCCTGGCCTTCAGCATGCTGCTTTTCCAGGACCTGGCGTTTGTACCCCTACTTGCGTTGGCCTCGGGCCTGGCGGCGGCCAAGGGTCACTTCGATCTTCGCGAGAGCGCCCTGGCAGTGGTTGGCGCTGCGTTGTCGATCGTCGTCGTGCTGGCGGCAGGCCGATGGCTGCTGCGACCGCTGTTCCATGAGATCGCCCACAGCCGGTTGCGCGAATTGTTCACGCTGACGGTGTTGCTCGTCGTGCTGGCCTCCGCCTGGGTATCCAACGTCTCAGGCCTCTCTCTGGCGCTCGGAGCATTCCTGTCCGGGATGATGCTCGCGGAGACCGAGTACCGCTACCAGATTGAGGCGGCCATTCGCCCATTCCGCGACATCCTCCTCGGCATGTTCTTCATCTCGGTGGGGATGCTGCTGGATGTACACCTGCTGTTCGCAGGCATCGGGTTGGTATCAAGCATCCTGATCGGGATGTATGTGTTGAAGGCCGCTATCGCCGCGCTGGTGACGCGGCCGTTTACCACCACGCGGTTCAAGGCGCTGCGCACAGGCATCGTGATCTCAATCGGTGGTGAGTTCGGTGTCGCGCTGTGCACCATCGGCTTGCAGTCAGGGGTCATTCCCTCTCCGTTGGGTGAACCGTTACTCGTGGCCCTGGTGCTGTCGATGGTGTTGAGTCCGTTTGTCCTCAACAACAATAAACGGATCGCGCGGTTTCTGCTCCGTGAGAAGGGCCCTCCCAGGACAGCGATTGAGCGCGAAGAGCTGGCCACGAATCAGATCGCAAAACGCGAGCACGTCATCCTGTGCGGATTCGGCCGCGTGGGTCAGAACATCGCGCGCGTGTTGGAGTCCCAGGGATTCGAATACATTGCCATTGACCTCGATCCCGGCCGGATCCGCGCCGCGCGCCAGGCCGGCGACCCGGTCATGTACGGCGACTCGTCGGATGAAGAGATGCTGGCGAAGGCAGGCCTGGAGCACGCCAGCGCGGTGGTCATCAGCTTCTCAGACCCGAACACCGCAATCGGAATTCTGCGCGGCATCCGGCAACTGCGTCCGCACGTACCCGTGCTCGTTCGAACTCAGGACGATGCACGGCTCAAGGAACTGCAGGATGCAGGAGCGACAGATGTAGTGCCTGAGACGTTCGAGGCAAGCCTGATGCTTGTCTCGCATGTGTTGATGCTGTTGAATGTCCCCGTGACACGCGTAGTCCGTGCCGTCGGGGAGATCCGTAATAACCGTTACTCGGTCCTGCGGAACATCGTCCCGAGAGGCGATTCGCGTCCGTTCGACGGGTCTTTGGACCACCGGGAGGAGATGGTATCGGTTGTCATCCCGCCGGGGGCGTGGTCGGTCGGTCGCACCCTGGATGATGTGCGCAGCCGGGGCACTGAAGTCACATTCACCGGTGTACGGCGGCAGGGGATCATGGGTCGTGAACCCGCCGGGGACACGGTACTGCGAGATGGCGACATCGTCGTCATTTACGGCCAACCCGAAGATCTCGCCCGGGCGGAATCTGTGCTGCTGGCAGGCTGATTCCTGCCAGTCCGGTAGAATGCGGCCTCAATGCTTCGGGAGAGCCACCGTGCACAAGAGCCGACTCGCTGGATTCATCATCGACTGCCGCACCGACGATCTCGACCAGGCTGGCCTGTTCTGGAGCCAGGCGCTGGGCTACTCGCTGAAGCAGTCGTCCGCCGGGGAAGACGCCCAATACAAGCTGCTCGACACGCCGTCCGACGATCTGCACATCGAAGTACAGAAGGTCGATCATCCCAGCCGGGTTCATCTGGACATCGAAGCCGATGACATTGAGGCCGAGGTGAAGCGGCTGGAGAAGTTGGGCGCGAAGCGTATCTCGCAGGTTCGCACCTGGTGGGTGATGGAGGCGCCTACGGGTCAGCGCTTCTGCGTCGTTCGCGTGCAGCGCTCGGATTTTGAGGCGAATGCCAACACATGGAACGAATGAGCAATCTTTCCAGCGCATGAGCAGAAGCGACATCCATTTTCCGCCGAGGCATGAGGCGCTGCGCGACGATGTGCATGCGTTGGGTGCACTGGTCGGCGACATCCTGCTGGAGCAGGGCGGCCAGCAGCTGTTCGATCTCGTCGAGCACGACCGGGTAGCGGCTATCCAGCGTCGCGATGGGGACGAGAAGGCTGCAGTTGAGCTGGCGGCGCGCGTGCGGGGTCGCCCGCCTGCCCTGGCGAGGGATCTGGTCCGTGCGTTCCTGACGTGGTTCCAGGCGGTCAATCTGGCCGAAAAGGTTCACCGCATCCGCAGGCGGCGCCAGTACTTTGTCAAGGACAGCCAACGGCCGCAGCCGGGCGGAGTTGAGGACGCTATTGCGGCACTGAAGGCGCGCGGGCTCGAGTTGAAAGACGTGATGGATCTGCTCGGTACGCTGCGCATCGAGCCGGTGTTCATGGCGCACCCGACGGAGTCGACGCGGCAGACCATCCTGACCAAACAGCAGCGTATCGCCGAACATCTGCTGGACCGATTGGACCCCACGCTGACCCCGAACGAGGCACGGCGGATTTGGAACAGCATCCGTATCGAGATGACTGCGGGTTGGCAGACCGAAGACCATCCACGGGAGAAGCTGACTGTCGCGGACGAACGCGAGAACGTCCTGTTCTATTTGGTCGAGATTCTGTACCGCGTGGTCCCCGCTTTCTACGAAGAGATTGCGCAGGCATTGGAGAAGGTTTACGGCACGTCCGCTGACACGTTGGAATTCCCCGCGTTGTTGCATTTTGGATCGTGGGTTGGCGGCGATATGGACGGCAACCCCGACGTCCATGCCAAAACAATACGTGAGACCTTGGCTCGGCAACAACGAGTCATCGTCAACGCTTACTTCAAGGACTGTCAGACGCTCGCCTCGCGCCTTTCGCAGAGTGGGAGCAGGACGAGTGTTTCGCCCGAGCTCTCGAAGCGAATCGACGAGTACATGGTGTTGCTGCCTGGAGCTCGTGCAATCACGCCGGCCCGCCACGATCGGATGCCGTACCGCGTGTTCTTTGCGCAGATCGGGGAGCGGCTGCGCCATACGTACGATGGCAAGGCCAACGGCTACCAGAACTTGCGGCAATTTCGGGCCGATGTACGACTCGTAGCCACGAGCTTGCAGGCTAACAAGGGCGCGAACGCAGGCTTGTTCTATGTGCAAAGACTCCTGCGCCGAATTGATACGTTCGGCTTTCACCTGGCCACGTTGGACGTGCGGCAACACGCCTCTGTGCTTCACGATGTCGTCTCTAGCGGCTTGGACGATCCCGAGTGGCTCCTGAGATCGAGTGTCGACCGCCGGCGGTTACTGGTTGCAGCGTTGGAAAAGGACATGGGGCCAAGTGTCGAATTGGACGCGTTGGGGAAACGCAATCTCGCCGTGTTCGATGCCATCATGCAAGGCCGACACCGGTACGGTCCCGCGGCGGTGGGTTATTTCATCGTTAATGGCGCGACGGGCGCTGACGATGTCTTAGCTGCACTTCTGCTGGCCCGCTGGGCTGAGGCGTACGACAAACACACTGGCGAAGTAGCGCTCGACATTGCTCCGCAGTTCGAGTCGCTTGGGGCTCTCGACCGGTGTGGCGAGACGATGCAGGAACTGCTGGCCGAGCCGTTGTACCGCCGGCATCTCGAAGCACACGGGCGTACGCAATGCGTGCTGATCGGATACTCCGACGGTAACAAGGAAGGGGGACTATGTGCGTCCCGGTTCGCTACCCATCAGGCGCAGCGAGCTCTGGCGCAGACACTTGCTGCTGCTGATGAGCGCCACGTTGTATTCCATGCTCGGGGTGGAAGCATTGCGCGCGGTGGCGGCCGTATCGATGCTCTAGTGAAAGCCGCGCCTGCGGGTGCTATTAACGGTGTGTTGCGGCTGACGGAGCAGGGGGAAGCGGTTCAGCAGAGTTATGGGTTGCGACCTATTGCGATGAGGACGTTGGAGCGGGCGTTCAGCTCTCTTTCTCTGGCGACGTCCGCCGCCAACCGTGGAACGCTTGCGCCCGATGCGCCGTCGCATCTCAAGTGTGCCGAAACGGTTGCTCTCGCGAGTCGCGATGCGTATCAGTCGCTCGTGTATGCCGAGAAGGACTTCTTCGACTACTTTCAGGCCGTCACACCTATCGACGTCATTGAGCGTATGCAGATTGGGTCACGTCCTGTACATCGAGCCGAGATGGAAGGACTCGATGGGCTGCTACCGGTCCCGTGGGTGTTTGCCTGGACACAGACGCGCCACATGATTCCCGGGTGGTACGGTGCGGGGGCCGGCTTTGGGGCCGCGATCGCCGAGTGTGGCGTCGGGCAGCTTCGCGATGCCTACGCGAACTGGTTTTTTCTGCGCAATCTCGTCGATGACATTGAAGCGATGCTGGCCCGTGTTGATCTGGAGATTGCGCTGGCCTACGACATATTGGCCCCAGAGCCGCTGCGCCGGTTTTTCCCACGTATTCGTGCTGAGTATGCGCTGGCCTGTGAGCATGTACTCGCCGTCAAGGGTTCAAAAACACTACTGGATTCGGAGCCAACATTGCAGCGATCGATTCGACTGCGAAATCCCTATGTGGATCCTATGAATCTCATGCAGGTAGATCTCTTGCAGCGTTGGCGTGCAAGCGGACGTCGCGATCGCGACTTGTTTGAGGCCCTGCTGTCCAGCATCAGTGGAATAGCGCAAGGCCTGCAGAGTACCGGTTGATGAGCGACGCGCCTATTGGATCCGAGATTGGCATCCGCCCCGCAGGCGAGCACGAAGTGCCCGTCATCCTGCAATTTATTCGCGATCTCGCGCAGTACGAGCATCTGGAGCACGAGGTGGTTGCGACCGAGCCGATGCTGCGTGAGGTGTTGTTTGGGCAGCGTCGCTACGCGGAGGTGGTGTTCGCGTGCCTCAACGGGGAGCCTGTGGGTTTCGCGCTGTTTTTCCACAACTTCTCCACTTTCCTCGGGCGCCCTGGAATCTACCTCGAGGACTTGTTTGTACGCCCCGAAGCACGCGGGCACGGCGTCGGCCGGCGGTTGCTCACGTGGCTGGCAGCCGAGACCGTGAGCCGCAAGTGCGGTCGCCTGGAATGGTCAGTGTTGGATTGGAACGAGCCGTCGATCCGTTTCTATCGCAGCCTGGGCGCGGTCCACATGAAAGAATGGCAGATATTCCGGGTCACCGGCCCGGCGCTATCCCAGTTGGCGGCGGGATAGCGCCGGGGGTCAACGCGAGCTGGCGATCAGGAGGCTGCGGCTGCAGTTGCAGCGAGTCCCGCCGGAGCTCGCAGGTTGACACGGGGTACCTTGGTGCGCTGACGTGGCACGTGGGTCACCGTGATCTCGTCGTCCAATTCGTGAGCCGGGATCGGAAGTGTTCCGTCCAGCATCTGCAGCAGGGTCTCACGAGCACGAGCCACCCGGCTCTTGATCGTTCCAACCGCGCAGCCGCAAATCGCGGCGGCCTCTTCATACGAGAATCCGCTGGCACTGACCAGGATCAACGCGGTCCGTTGACCCGGTGACAGGGATGCCAGGGCGCGGTTCAGGTCGCGCAACTCCAACTTGCCGTCGTGATCGGGCGGGACACTCGGCTCGGGGAGCAGGTCGGTGTCGACGCCATGCGCCTCAAACTTTCTACGGCGCAACTGTGAATAGTGTTCGTTGCGCACGATCGTGAAGAGCCAGGCCTTCAGATTCGTGCCGGGTCGGAAGCGTTCAATGTTATGGATGGCACGCATCAGGGCCTCCTGGACGAGGTCATCAGCGCGGACACCGTCGCGCGTCAAAGAACGTGCGAAGGTATGCAGTTGGGGCACGAGGGCCACCATGTCATCAGTCACCATTTGCTTGCTACCTTTTTGAGCCGGCTGCCCGGCAGATGAATTGAAGAGCCGTTGCTTGGTAGGCAAGGTACTTGCGGGGCCTGCGCGCCAAAGTCGGAAGGGGACGACGGAAGGGGGCCGGAAGATTCCCGAGGTGCTGTCAGACGTGTCCTACAGACGGTCTTGGGAGCGTTCCTTGCTCGGCCTGGACGGTGGCCGGGCAAACGCCCGGCAGGGCAGGGGAACTCATGAAGCAGGCTGAAAAGGGCTCCGTTTACCGAATTTGCGCTGTAAACGATGAACGCTGGGACGTGCTTCGCGGTCCGTCAACCGAGCCGATCGCTACATTCAATGACAAGCACGCGGCCCTGGCCCATGCAATGAGCCTGGCCCGTGCCAAGTCGAGTTGGCACCTGCCTCTCGGCCGGCACCAGCAGGCCCTGCGGAGTATCTTCAATCAACCTCGAATTCACGAGTGATTGCAACCCCGGCATCCGGCGGATGCGCCGTGGGCGCAATTTCACGTACTTCCATCCGGGTGGCCGCAAGGTGTCGGACCCGGCTTTGCTGGCACGAATCCGCAGTCTTGCCATCCCACCCGCCTATCGTGACGTGTGGATCTGCACCGATCCCCAGGGGCACCTGCAGGCGACCGGGCGCGACGCCCGGGGCCGCAAACAGTACCGTTATCACCCCGACTGGCGAACCCACCGGGATGCGGCCAAATTCGACCGTATGTTGGAGTTTGGACGCAGCCTGCCGCGCATACGCCGGCGGGTAGCCCAGGACCTGCGCAAGCCAGGGCTGCCGCGCGAACGGGTCCTGGCGACGCTCGTAAAGCTCCTGGAGTCCACGTTGGTCCGGATCGGCAACGAGGAGTATGCCCGTTCCAACGGCTCGTTCGGGCTCACCACACTTCGTGACCGGCACGTCAACGTCCGCGGGGACACGCTGACTTTCGAGTTTCGCGGCAAAAGCGGCATTGCTCACTCGGTCAGTGTCAGCGATCCGGCGCTGGCCAGGATCGTGCGGCGGTGTGCCGATATCCCGGGCCAGGAGCTGTTTCAGTGGATCGACGCGGACGGTGAGCGCCGCCGGATCGACTCCGCGGACGTCAATGAATACCTGCGGGAAGCGAGCGGGGGCCCGTTCACCGCCAAGGACTACCGTACCTGGTTTGCCACTGTCGAGGCTCTGCAGGCCCTGCGCAAACGGCCTGTTGGCAACAAGGGCGAGGTCAAAAAAGAGTTGGTTGCAACCGTGGCTGCCGTTGCCAGGCGCCTGGGTAACACGCCCACCATCTGCCGCAAGTGTTACATACATCCGGAAGTTTTGACCGCCTACGCGGATGGCCGCTTGTCACGTTTGAACGGCACAAAGCCGGCGGTGGCCCTGCGGGGGCTGTTACGGCGTCGCAGTATTACCGCGACATTGAAGGAATCCATCAAATTGGCCCGCAGTCATGCGGCCCACCGCCAGTCGCGTCAGCGGACTCCTACGCCGGGACGAGCCTGACACGCCGGGGAAGCCGTTCCCGGCTGACAGTGATCGGCCGCTTCGCTCGCGCATGATGCACCCTGAGTTGGATACCAGTATGTAACCCTCGAGGGGAGAATCATGTCATTACGACTAGTAGGATTCATCCCGGCAGCCGTGCTTCTGTGCGGTTTTGCCGGTGGTTGTGCCACGCAAGGGCCACAACCGTCAGAAGAGATGACCCGGGCCCGGACGCTCATCGAGCAGGCTGACAGATCCGGGGCACAGCGTTATGCGGCCGCTGATTTACAGCGTGCCCACGATGAGTTGAGCAACGCTGACAAAGCCAACGCCGAGAAGAAGTACGACGACGCTCGTCGCTATGCGGAGTCCGCTGCCGCGGATGCCGACGTGGCAAGCGCTCGTGCTGCTGCTGGCGATGCGCAGCGTGCGGCCCAAGAGGTCGTTCAAAGTAACGAAACCCTCCGTCAGGAATCGGCGCGTGGCTCGACTAGCCCGAGCCCGAACTGACCTTCCTCACAGGAGACATAGAAATGAAGAAGTTATTAATTGCCGGGGCGGTTGTCGGGGCGCTGGCCGCGTGTGCGACAGCTCCGCAACGCAGCGAGCAGGTTGAGCAGGCACGCGCTGAGATTCAGACTTTGACGCAGGACCCGCTGGCACAGCAGTCTGCCGGCAAGGATCTGGAGGCCGCGCGCAAGTCGCTTCAGGATGCAGAGATGGCTTTGCAGCAGAAGCGGCCGCCGGCTGTCGTAGATCACTATGCGTACCTGGCGAAACGCCACGCGGAAGCGGGTGAGGCGCGCGTGTCGGAAGCGCATTCCCGCCAGGAAGTTGCACGCGCGGAAGGTGATCGCAACAAGATTCTCATGGATTCCCGCAGCCGCGAGGCGATGAACGCACAGGCCCAGACCGACGCTGCGAAGAATCAGACCGCGGCAACCCAGGCGCAGCTCGCCAATGCCCAACAGCAGCTGGCGGATCTGCAGGCCAAGCAGACCGATCGCGGCGTCGTCGTGACGCTGGGGGATGTGTTGTTTGACACGGGCCAGGCCACCCTCAAGCCCGGTGCAAGCCTGGCGATGAATCGGCTGGCCACGTTCTTGAGCTCGAACCCGCAGACCAAGGTGCTGATCGAAGGTCACACTGACAGCCGCGGCGGCGAGGACTACAACATCGGCCTGTCGGAGCGCCGTGCTCGCGCGGTTGCCACTGAGTTGGAATCGCGCGGTATTTCCGCAGGCCAGGTGCAGACATTGGGTCGCGGCAAGGCGTATCCGGTTGCCAGCAATGACACTGCGGAAGGCCGGCAGCAGAACCGTCGTGTTGAAATCGTATTCAGCGATGCTGCGGGGCGCTTCGCCCAGGGTGCGACTGCAACTCAGCGCTGAAGAAGCGACGTCAGCGCATACAACAGCGGGCGGTCAGGTGATCCTGGCCGCCCGTTTTTCATTGGGTTTTCGCAAAGGCAGACAAATGCGCCGGCAATCGATCGCCAGCGCCGGGGGTCAGGCGCGGCGGAAGTCGACCGCCGGCAGCAGCATGGAGCGCCGATACTTGGTCACCGTGCGGCGGGCCACCTTGACGCCCCGATTGGCAAGCAACTCGGTCAGTTGCACATCTGACAGCGGGTTGTGCCGATCTTCTGCGGCGATGAACTCGCGCAGCAGAGCACGGATGGCGGTTGCGGAACACGAGCCGCCGCTCGTAGTGGCCAACTGCCGCGAGAAGAATCGCTTGAACGCAACGACGCCGCGAGGAGTTGCCATGTACTTGTGGCTCGTCGCCCGCGACACAGTTGATTCGTGCAGCCCGAGCTCATCTGCGATTTCCCGAAGCGTCAGGGGACGCATTGCGAGATCGCCGTATTCGAAGAAGTTACGTTGGCGTGCAACGACTGCCTCGGCGACACGCTGGATCGTAAGAAAGCGCTGCTCGAGATTGCGGACCAGCCAGCGCGCTTCCTGCAGATGTTGCGCGAGCAGTGCCGTTTCGCCATCGCGCGCCTGGCGAAAATAGTCTGCGTACTGTTGATTCACCCGAATGCGCGGATAGATGGCGGCGTTGATGCTGACAGACCAGCGCTTCTTGTCCTTTCGCACGACGACATCGGGAACGATGGCGCGGGGCTCAAAGCTGCCGATCTTGGAGCCGGGACGCGGGTCGAGGCTGCGCACCAATTCCATTGCCAGCCGCAGATCGTCCTCGGAGCAGCCCAACGCTTCCAGTAGGCGCGTGTTGTCGCGCGCGGCCATGAGGCTGAGTCGGTTTTGAACGATGTCGAGCGCCAGCTCGCGCCCGGGCGTGCCTGGATCGAGGACATGAAGCTGCAGCGCCAGGCACTCGCCGAGGTCCCGTGCGGCAATGCCGCTGGGTTCCAACGTCTGGACGATGCGCAAGGCAGTCTCGACTTCCCCTGGCTGCGCCCCGAGCGCGAATGCCTGGATCTCTTCGAGAGGCTGCCGCAGGAAACCGTCTTCGTCGAGCGCATCCACCACGAGGTCGGCGAGAGCGTAGTCACGCTCGCTGAGTCCCAGCAGGAGCAGTTGCTCGTGAAGCGAGTCATGCAGGGTGGCCGGCGACGCCGTCCACTCCGTCCAATCGGGGGTGTCGTCCCCGCCGCCACTGCTGGAGCCATTCCCGGAGAAATCCAGGTCGCTGCGCGAGGAGTCCTCTGAGGACCCCTCGGCTGACCCCTCTTCCCCCTGGGAGCGGCTCTCGGCGCTCTCCGCGGCTTCCTCGAGGAAAGGGTTCTGCGCAATCGCCTGGTGCAGTTCTTGCACACACTCCAGCGCCGACAGCTGCAGCAGCTTCACAGATTGCTGCAGTCTCGGTGTGAGGGTGAGCTGCTGCTTGAGGCGCAGTCCCATTACGGCATTGGACATTCCCGGAATCCTCGACAAAAGCGATCGACTGGAACTACAGCAACAGCCATGCCAAAGCTACTGGGCGCGCCGTTCGACCATGGGGGGTCTGAACGGCCGTTCTCGTGCCCTCGGGTGCTTTCCCCGGTAGAGAACTTGCAACGGCGTGTAATTACCGCCGGGGTGCTGTCGCTGCGAGATCCAGTACGAACGGTATGACATCAATACATGAACCTGGGCAGAGTTCCCCGAGCCACAGCCTCCAGGGACAACTGCAACGCGCGCAGGCCCAAAACGCCGCACTGGCACAGCGCAACGACGAGTTGGAACTCATCATCGCGGCTTCGCGCCTGGGTTTTTGCGTGCTCGAAGGTGAGACACGCCGGGTGCGTGCGAATTCGCAATTCAAATCGGAATTTGGTTGGGCACCGGATGCGTGCATCGATTGGGAGGCGCTGGAGGAACGCGTCGCGGCAGAATCCCGCTCCGGATTGGCCGACGCGGCGCGTGCAGCGCTCAGCGGTGGCGTGGACTTCGACCTGGTGGTGCAGGCGATCTGGCCCGACGGTGTAACTCAATGGGTTGCGCTGCATGGACGTACTGTCAACGACGGTGCCAATCACCGCAATCTCATTCTGACCTCACGCAACATCAGCACCGAAAAACGAGCTGCCGCCAGCGAGGCTGCCGAGCGCGCGACCGCCCTCGATAACGAACGCCGCCTGCGCTCGGAAGCCGAGGCCGCGAATCGCGGCAAGGACCAGTTCCTGTCGGTGTTCTCGCATGAGCTGCGCTCACCGCTGAATGCCATTCTCGGGTGGAATCGGATCCTGGCGCTGAAACGGCCCGAGGACACCGAGGTGGCCTCCATAACACCGCGCATCGAGCACAGCGCGCGGGCCCAACTGAAGATGGTCAACGATCTGCTGGATCTCGCCCGCATCGAGACGGGCAAGCTGCGGATCGAAGCACGCCCCATGCAACTCGCGAAAGTGGTTGCGGCGACGTTGGATCTCGCGCGGCCGTCTGCGGCAACGAAAGGGATCAGCTTGACTTCCGACTTCCAACCGGGCGCCGGTCAGCTGCGTGGCGATCCCGATCGGCTGCAACAGGTTGTGACCAACTTGTTATCCAACGCGTTGAAGTTCACCGGCGCCGGCGGGCGGGTCACTGTCAGTTTGCGCAATGTCGGTGGTTTTACCGAGCTCGGCGTCGAAGACACCGGGCAGGGGATTGCCGCCGGGCTGCTGCCCCATGTGTTTGATCGCTTCCGGCAGGGTGACAGCTCGATTACCCGCCACACGGGCGGGTTGGGTCTGGGCCTGGCCCTCGTGCGCGAGATCGTGACCCTGCATGGCGGCACGGTGTCGGCCAACAGTGCGGGTGTCGGCTGCGGAGCTCGCTTTGTCGCCACGTTTCCGGCACGCCAGCCGTGGCGGTCGGAAGCCCAGGCTGCGGGCCATCCCCAGTCCCCGTCAGGGCAGGCGAGTCTCGGCGGGTTGTCGATTCTCGTGGTCGACGATGAGCCGGATGCACGCACGGTGGTTGCGGAAACGCTCAAGCTCGAGGGGGCGACCGTCACGGTCACCGATTCGGCCATGTCGGCTTTCGCGAAGCTCCAGGAAGCCGGGGTTCATTTCGACATCATCGTGACGGACATTGGAATGCCACAGGAAGATGGCTATTCGCTCGTACGACGACTGCGTTCGCTGCAGTCAGGGCGGCAGATGTTGGCTATAGCCGTGACCGGCTACGCCTCAAACAGTGACATCGAGGCGGCAATGGATGCCGGGTTTGATCTGCACGTGCCCAAGCCTCTCGACTTCAACACGTTTGTGCCCATGGTGCGCCGTCTGGCTGACGGCGGCCGGTAGATACACTC
>JAXDQF010000134.1:0-42601 GCA_034668025.1 Gammaproteobacteria bacterium
CTGGCCTGGTTGTTGGCCCAGTCCGTGGTTTCGTAGAGGTCGTTGGTCAGGATGAGCGACCAGTATTTAACCTTCTGCGGCACCTGCGCCTCGACAATCAATGCCTCATCGTCGGCCAGCTCATACGCCCCTTCGTAATAGTGCTGCCGGTTGAGACCGGTCATCTGCGAGACATCGAAAACCTTGAGACGATTGATGTATCCGTCCTGGCGCAACTTCTCAACGTGATCGGGAAACGTACAGGCACAATTGCCGGTAATCGTGGGTATCTCGCTCAGCCGGAACGCGAGGTCCGCCGCGGAATGACGTCCTTTCGCGGCCGGCACATCCAGCCGGTCTATTCCGAACCGGGGCTCCCGCTCATCGCCCCAGCGGCAGCCGACAATGCGAACCATGAGTTTTTCCGCGCGCGCATCCAACTCCCACCAATCGCCCTGGTGCCCGGCGGGTCGCGCACCGCTGATAATCACATCGAAGCGACCGTCAGCATCGAGCGCCAGCGAATCGAAGTCATACTGCCGCAAGGCTGCAGAATGCTTGCCGGTTCGGATCGTATCCGGACCGAGTTGGACCAGGATGAACAGGCGGGTCGAGCCGCGCTCGCCCTTGATCCGGTAGCTGCCCGAACCTTCGATCATCGCCGTCTTGTACACAGTATCCGAGTTGGGTTGAAAGATGTTCTGCGCCAGGCTGATTTCCGGTACGAACATCGGGTGCCGGCGGTCGCCGACCACAGCATCCGAGAGGCTGCGCGCCAATCCGTACAACAATAACCGGTACGACTCCTGCAGCGCCTGGGGATCCCGGCGCAACCGCTCCGGGAGCCGCGCGCGCAGGCGCTCGCCCAGCGGGCCGAGTTGTGTGACCAGGTCCTCCCAGGTCAGCAGATCTTCCGAGCTCATCGGCGAGCCGTCCGCGCTGTGAATGAAGCGGGATCCGAGACCGCTTTGCCGGTTTTGGGGTCCATGGGCATGGATATCTCCTCCAACATCGAATACCACTTACCGCCGACACGTCGCATGCAGTCGCTCTGCCGAAGCATGAAGTTTCGTTGCGTGCCGTCTTTCCGGGTGAGCGTGATGTCCTGAACATCGATCTGAACTGCAAACGCGCCATCCGTGTCAATGTCCAGGGCCAGAATCTTGACTTTTGGATTCGTGAAATTCATGACGGGAGCAAATCCCGCGCGAACTTCCGCGAGCCCGCGGAATTCGCCCGGTGGATACTGCACGTCGTACACAATGACATCGTCCCCAGGACCATAGTATTTCATCAACGTATCGGTGTCAGGCGACAGCACGCCGGTAGCGAGCCATCGCACGATCTCTTTGCGCGCCTGGGCAATATCGACGGCCGGCTCCGCAAGTGATTTGGCAATCCACTTCTGTGGCCCCCGGACGGGCATACGCGCATCCGCGATACCCATCCCGGATTTTGGGTCGACCGGCTGCGAAATGTGTTGCTGTACGATGAGCCATTTGCCGCCAGTCCTGCGGTATGCATCGAGCTGGCGAAAAGTCAGATCCCCTGCCTGACCGGATTTCATCTTGAAATGAAAGCGCACCTGCAGGGCGGCACACGCCAACTCGCCATGACTGACAATGCTCAGATCGGCAATCTGGCCCGTGAACCCCGCAGACTGCTCGAACTGCTGCTCAAAGCCTGCGTAAATCTCCTTGCTGCCGCGGTAATACCCGGGAGCGTAGGCATCCAGAACAACCGCATTGTGCGCGTAGTACTGGATCAGATTCTTCATGGACGGCTGTTGTGCCAACTCCCGCTCGATGGCCGTTATGTCCTTCACAGCGTTTACGTCGGTCGTTGCACCCGGCGCCTCTGCAGTCTCGGCCACGCTGGCGGCGGTTGCCAAAATGGTTGCAAGGACGCACATGATCATTCGCGCGTATTGATTCATCGAGTTTGCCTCCGACTTCATTATCATTTCCTTCCCTTCAGATAACGCATCACGCGCTGTGCCGCGATCCGGCCCGGTAACCCGGTCACCCCGCCGCCCGGATGAATCCCCGCTCCGCCGAGGAAAAACCCCGGAACAACCGGCGCCGCGCCACCCAACCCGTAGGCGGGTCGCTTGTTGCCGCTGCGTAAAGCTCCGAAATCGATGTGAGTAACGCAGCCACGTGTGACATTCAATCGCTGCGCGCGATCCGACGGCGTCTCGACAAAGCGACCCAACTCGCTGTCGAATCCCTCATAGAACTCACCCACCTGTGCCAGCAGCGAGCGCATCACACGCGGCTTCAGTTCGTCCCAACCGTCTCGCGCGACAACAGGCGCGGCCGGCAGGTACAGATAGGCAAGCGATTGTCCGTCCGGCGCCTGTGTTGGATCCGAGTTACTGAGCGGTGTGACCGAAACAGCGACACGATCCGGCAGCTCTCCCCTGCGGGCGAAATCAAAGCTGCGCCGCACCTCCTCCGGTGTCCCGATCAACCCGCAGGCCTTGTTGAGATCCGCGCCGTCATGCCGCATCTGTTGATGCTTTTTCAATCGCAAGGGCCCGGACAATGCAACATTCGCCAGAAACGGCAGCACATTTGCTCTCCCCGTCGGAGCGTGCTCCACCCGCACGGTGAGCCGCCGATCGATGGTGCCCGGCGTCACCATGTTGAATGCAGTCTTTGGATCCGGTGTCGCAATGACGACGCCGGCACGAATTACCCGGCCGTCCTCGATTCGTACGCCGCGGGCTGTCCCGTTCTCGATGAGAATTTCGGCAACCGGTGAATTGAGCAGGACGGTTCCACCCCGTTCCTCGTAAGCAGCGGCAAGCGCGTTCGCAAGACTCTGCATGCTGCCGATGGGCTTGCCCACCCCGACGGAATGCAACATGGCGAAGATCATGTAAGCCGTGGCATTGCCGTCCTCGTCCAACGGCCCGGCTCCGGCGGCGATTCCCGTCAGCAGACCAATCGAGGCCGGATGCTCGAACCACTCGCAGGCAATCTGATCCGACGTGCCTGCCGCCAGATTCTCCAGCTCGCTGCGCAGCCGCCGGTTCCGAATACCCGCCCGGATCATCGCGACCAATGCACGGGGACTCCAGGGTCTTCCGGGGTCGCGCTCCATGATCAAACGACCGAAATCCGCCAGCGCCGCCAGCAGGTTCGCAAACTCCAGGTAGGCCTTGCCGTCGGCCCGGGACAGGCGGCTCATATCCTCGGCCGTGCGACGTGGATCGCGGAAAATTGCGATCGAGCTCCCATCCGGATGCAGATACGCGTAGGACGGGTCAGGGTCGACCGTGCGCAGGCCATGACGAGCCAGGTCGAACTCCTCGATGATCCCGGTAAAGCGCAGAAAGATGAGCTCAACTGCGCAAGGCGTCACCATGTGTCGAGGAGCCTCGGGAATCAGAAATCCAGAGCTCGTCATGCCACCGACCTTGGCGCTGCGCTCAACGATTGCGACCCGGTAACCGGCTCGTGCAAGGTAGCAGCCGGCGACCAGCCCGTTGTGGCCAGCGCCGACAATCACAACATCGTAATCTCCCTCCACTGACTGCTCCCCTGCGGTGTCTGCCCCGCCGCGCCAAGCTCAAAATGCGACGTTGTTTCGTCCCTTCAGCTTCAACATTTCACGGGCGTCGTCGGGCGATGCCACTTGCAGCGACAAAGCTTCGATGATGGTGCGCACCCGGCGCACTTGCGCCGCATTGCTGTCTGCGAGCTTGCCCGGACCGTCCCACAAGGAGTCTTCGAGGCCTACTCGAACGTTGCTGCCCATCGCCGCCGACATCGTGGCCAGCGGTATCTGATTGCGGCCGACACCCAGCACGGACCACAGGTAGTCATTGCCGAACAAGCGGTCGGCCGTGCGTTTCATGTGCATCAGATCTTCGACGTGCGTGCCGATGGCACCCCGGATCCCGAACACCGATTGGATCAACAGCGGCGGTTTGATCAGGCCGCGATCGACAAAATGAGCTGCGTTGTACAGATGGCCGATGTCGTAGCACTCAATCTCGAAGCGCGTGTCGTTCTCACTGCACGAACGCAGTATATAAGCGATGTCCTTGAACGAATTGCGGAACACCAGATCCTCGGTTCCCTGCAGATACGGCTGCTCCCAGGGGTGCTCGAAGCTCTTGAACCGCTGCAGCATCTCGTAGAGCCCGAAATTCATGGACCCCATGTTGAGCGACGCCACTTCCGGCTTCAGCTGTAGCGCCGGCTGCAGCCGCTCCAGGACCGGCATCGTCGGAGCGCCTCCCGTGGTGATGTTTATCACCACGTCGCTGCCGGCCTTGATCCGCGGAACAAATTGGCGGAACACCTCAGGATCCTGCGTCGGCCGTCCATCGACAGGATTGCGTGCATGCAGGTGTACGATTGCCGCGCCCGCCTCTGCGGCGCCCAGCGCAGCAGCTGCAATCTCATCCGGTGTCACAGGCAGGTGCGGCGACATGGACGGCGTGTGAATCGATCCGGTGATTGCGCAAGTAATGATGACTTTGTTCATACGGTCCGGCCCATGCAACAGTGGGTAAGGCTACAGATCGAGACATGCTTCGGTGAAATCGAGCCGTGGGTTGCGCGGCGCGAGCTGCGCGCCGGAGCCGTACCCGATGCAGCACAGAAAGTTGGATCTCCAGCGGCCGTCGGGAAAGAAATCCGCATCGAGAGCCACGCTGTTGAAACCCGACATCGGCCCGCAATCGAGGCCCAACGCACGCGCCGCCAGGATCAGGTAGGCGCCCTGCAGAGTCGAATTACGCCGCGCGCTGTCCTCGATCAACGCCGCGTTACCGACAAATACCGAGCGCATATCGCGCGGCGGATACAACTTCGGCAACTCGTCATAGAAACGCGTGTCGTACGCGATGATGACGCAACACGGAGCCGACATCGTCTTGTCCACATTCCCGCGGGTGAGATGGGGTTTCAGCCGCTCCTTGCCGGCCATCGTCCGGATGAAAACAAACCGTGCAGGTGTACTGTTCGCCGACGTCGGTCCCCACTTCGTCAATTCATAGAGCTCACGCACCGTTTCGCTGCTGACCGGGCGATCGAGCCAGGCGCTGTGGGAGCGCGCGGTTCTGAACAATTGATCGAGTGATGCGTTCGGCAGACGAGCCTCGGTGGCGGCAGAGTTTTTCGCAAGGTTCGCCATCAGACATTCTGTCCCGTCAGGCCGCGAGCTCGACACGGCGGCCCTCGTTCGCGGCCCGCTCGATGCAATCCAGTGTTTGATGGCGTGCCAGGGCCGCCGCGGAAGTCGGGAAGCCCGGACAGTGCAGGAATGTGGGCATGAGTCCCCCAACTGCCTGTCGGGCTGGCGCCGACGATTCCTACCCGCAATGGTTCACTGGACATGGCTCACACCCGCGAGCGGCGGTCGAATACTCCCGCCGAGTGCGCAGAGTGCCCACGGGCGTACATCGGGTCGCCTGCCGAAAGACAGGTCATACGCAGCTGCCTCGCCGAGCAATATGCACTCAGCAGGTTCAGGCAGAATCGATCGCCTGACGCGAGTGAGGTTGATGAATGACGACGTGGGCGCTGGTTCCAATTAAGCGGCTCGAACGATGCAAGACACGGCTTGCAGGTGTCTTGAAGCCTCGGCAGCGTGAAGCCGTAGTGACCTCGTTACTGTTGCACGTCGTCGCCGTGCTGCGCGCTACACCAGGGATCGACCATGTGGCCATAGTCAGCAGCGAGCGGGACGACATCCCGGACGAGGTTGCACTCTTTCCCGATGAAGGCGTCGATCTCAATTCGAGTCTGCAGAAAGCACTGGCGAAGGCGGTAGGATTGGGTGCTTCGATGCTGCTGGTCGTGCCGGCGGATCTGCCACTCCTCGAGGTAGATGATGTCGCGCGCCTGTTGAATGCAGCCCGTGGCGGTGCGATCGCGATTGCGCCCGATCGGCACGAGCTAGGTACCAACGCGATTTGCATGCACGCATCCACACGGCTGCGAATGCAATTCGGTGCTAACAGTTTCGCGCGCCACTCGAACCAGGCGCTCACCCGATTCGGCGACCCACACATCATCCGCAGTCCCACTCTGGGCTTCGACCTGGATACGGCTGAGGACTGGCGTTTCCTCATGTGTCATGGCCGGGCACTGCCGAGTCTGGACGGCATGCCGCGAGGCAGGTCCGCGAACGGCTATTCCATCGAAGAATTGCTGCGCGCGCCTTTGGATGAGCTGATGATGAGCTCCCGGAGACTGACGCTTGCCGGCCACGGAAGGCTCGTCAGCTATTCGCGCAAGGTTTTCATCCCGCTCACGGAGCTCTGCCGGGATGTTTGCCACTACTGTACGTTCGCCAAAGCACCCCGCGCACTCTCCTCTGCCTACCTGCCGATTGAGCGGGTTCTGAGCATCGCGCGTGCCGGTGTCGCCGCCGGTTGCCAGGAAGCGCTCTTCACACTCGGAGATCAGCCGGAGAAGCGGTACACGGCGGCAAGACGCGCGCTGGAGAAAATGGGCTTCGGGAGCACGCTTGAATACCTGGCCGTCGCGGCAAAGCGGGTCCTGGATGAGACCGGCCTGCTGCCTCATCTGAATCCGGGTGTCCTGAATGAAGCGGATCTCGAGCGGCTGCGGCCGGTCAGTGTTTCGATGGGGATGATGCTGGAATCGACATCGGATCGCTTGAGCTCGCGTGGCGGACCGCACTGGGGCTCTCCCGACAAACAACCGGCGGTCCGACTCGCAACACTGAAAGCGGCAGGCGAACGCTCGGTACCGTTCACCACCGGCCTCCTGATCGGAATAGGCGAAACCCGCCGGGAACGTCTCGAGTCCCTTCTTGCCATCCGGGAGCTGCACCAGCAATACGGGCACATCCAGGAAATCATCATCCAGAATTTCCGGGCCAAGCCCGGCACCCGCATGGCGAACGCCCCCGAACCGGCCCTCGACGAGCAGCTTTGGACAATCGCCGCGGCAAGACTCCTCTTCGGGGAGAACATGACCATCCAGGCCCCGCCCAACCTGCGACCGGGGGTGCTGGATGCACTGATCCGCGCCGGCGTCAATGATTGGGGCGGCGTGTCTCCAGTCACACCGGACCATGTCAATCCTGAAGCGCCCTGGCCCCACCTGCAGCAGTTGCGGGAAGAGACTGCATCCGCGGATCGTGAGCTGGTCGAACGCCTGGCGATTGGACCGGACTATGCGCAGGACGTAGAACGCTGGGTTGACCCCGCGCTAAGAGCAATCGTCCGCCGTAGTTGCGACGCTGTGGGATTGGCTAGAGCAGATGCGTGGCATGCGGGTGCCGGCGATCCAGCTCCAAAGGATGCCGAGTCCTGGATGAGCAGCGGGCGACGTCGTGGCCGCGTTGAATCGATTTCGACCGCCCGTATTCTCGATCGCGCCCAGCGCGGCCAGACCCTGGTCGAAAAAGAGATCGTTGCGTTGTTCGCCGCGCGCGGGCGTGAGCTCTCGGACGTACTGCTCGTGGCGGACCGACTCCGGCAGAGTGCCAACGGTGATACGGTCACCTACGTAGTCAATCGCAACATCAACTACACAAACATCTGTACCTACAAGTGCGGATTTTGTGCCTTCTCCAAGGGCCGCAGCGCGCGCTCTCTTCGCGGGACAGCATATCTCCTCGATCTGGATGAAATCGCCAGACGCACGGTAGAAGCCCGCCACGCCGGGGCCACTGAAGTGTGTCTCCAGGGCGGAATTCACCCGTCATTCACGGGACAGACCTACATCGACATTGTTACCGCAGTAAAGGCAGCCGTTGCGGAAATGCACGTTCACGCGTTTTCCCCCCTGGAGATCACGCACGGTGCCCGGACTCTCGGCATCTCGCTGTCCGGGTTCCTGAGCGTTCTGCGGTCAGCGGGACTCTCGAGCCTGCCGGGGACGGCAGCTGAAATACTCGATGACGAAGTACGCTCCCTCATCTGCCCCGACAAGATCAACACCGAGCAGTGGCTTTCAGTGATGAGTCATGCACATGAGGTAGGTTTGCGGAGCACCGCCACCATCATGTTTGGACACGTCGATCACCCACGTCACTGGGCCCGCCATCTGTTGAGAGTGCGTGCACTACAGGAGCTCACCGGCGGATTCACCGAGTTCGTGCCTCTGCCCTTCGTGCATATGGAAGCACCCATATGGCGGCGTGGGTCGGCCCGGTCGGGGCCCACCTACCGCGAAGCAGTGCTCATGCATGCAGTCGCGCGGCTAGCTTTAAATCCACTGATTCCCAATATTCAGACTTCATGGGTGAAGATGGGAGTCGCAGGAGCCGCTTTCTCCCTCCGCGCCGGTGCAAACGATCTCGGAGGCACCTTGATGAACGAATCCATCACTCGGGCGGCCGGAGGCGTCAACGGCCAGGAACTGGGGCCTGAGCAAATCGCCGCCGTTGCCGACACGATCGGCAGGCCCGTGCGCCAGCGAACCACCTTCTACGATGTCGCGCGCCCTGTCGCCGCCCGGGACCCTGGAGTCGGCCGCGAGCCGTCGTAGACACGCCGAATACAAACACCCCGGCATTGTCGGAGGGGAATGGCTCATGTCGAAAACAGTTCCCATCCTCTTGGGAGATTTTTTCCAACACGCGTACGTGACAAACCACATGGAGCGCGCGAAGCAGCAGTTCGCCGATCGGTGGGGAGTGCGGTCATTCCTCGAGTTTGAATCCTCGCTCGATCTCGCCACGCCGCGCGGGACCGAAAACGCCCGGCTGAAAATCGCCCTCGCGTTTGTCGGCGAGCTGCAGATCGAGCTGATCGAGCCGCTGGGCGGGCCCGCCGCGCGCATCTATCAGCAGGTCCTGCCGAAATCCGATTATAAAGTGATCTGGCACCATTTCGCCTACCGACTACGCAGCCCGGAAAGCTGGCAAACATTCCGCGAACGGGCCGGCACCGCGGAGTATCCAATTGCCATCGAGGGTCACATTCACACCGACTACGGAGACGTTCGGTTCGCGTATCTCGATACCTACGCCGAGTTGGGCCACTACAGCGAGTACGTCTGGGCGACATACGATATCGACGCCCCCGTCCCGAGAAACTGACGCGCAGGTCACCAACGCCGACGTAGTTGGGCACTTCGTCGGCGATTGCGCAGATTGCCGTCACGCTCCTGTGGACTGACCGAGGGCGTGGATTGCGGGAGAGAGTCCCTTATCCGCGACTCGGACACCTCTCGCAGTGTTGGAACCGGACCATCGCTCGCCCGCGTCCAACGAACCATGACCGCGCCGTCGCGGTAGCCGCCGGGATCGAGCCAGTTCGGGACCCCCGGGTCGTTCAATGAAATGACGGCTCGGAAGCGGCCGTCCTCATCCAGGCGCGCCTGCCCGCCATTGAGGCTGCTTTGGCGGTTCACCCAGTCAATGGTGTTCCACAATGGATCGGACAACTGCACGTTCCAATAAAGGCATTCGCGCGGCAATGGGGTCTCCAATATCAGCGCCGTGCCCGGCTCGAGTCGAAACAGCCCCTGGTAGTAATACTGTCCTGCAACACCACCGCGACCGGCCCAGTCATCGCCTTCGAGCCGGTTGATCAGCCCGGCTTGCCTCTGGCGTGCAACGTGCGACATCCACATTTCCGAATACCGTTTCGCGTGCGCGCATAGGCGTTCCAGGCGAAGGGAGATTTCTGCAGCCATCAAGTGTCGTGGCGAGATCGGTCGATCCAGGCGCTCGATAGAAAAGCGCCCATCAGGCAACGAGTCCCATTCGTAAGCTCCCTGCCTGACCACGATCACTCGTGTCGAAGGATCGAGGCGGCGCCAGTCACCGCTCCAGCCCACAGGCCTCTCAGTGCTCAGCACAACCTCGAATTCACCGCCAGGGCCCATTGACAGTCCGTCGAGATCGAAGTTGCCGGTGGAGGGTCCCAACTCATCCATCACCCCCAGTCCGCCCGCCGCGAGATCAACATGGACGAACAGAGCCGCGCCCCGCCGGCCCGCCATCCGGTAAACGCCCCGCCCATCAACGCTCGCCTGGTAGTAGATGTAATCCGGGTTGGTCGAGCTGGCATTGAAGACGGTATTGACGGCCGGAACGAAGTCCGGATGATCGGGGTCTGCGAATGCGGACATGAATCCCTGCCCCAGGCTGAGAAACAGCAGCCGGTACGCCTCCTGGCGCAATTGTTCGTCCGCGGGGTCCGACAGATGGGCCAATACCGATTGCGCCTTGCGCAAGGTACCCAGGTAATCATCCCACTGCGGCAACCGGTGACTCTCGCGACTTTCCGGTGTTGGCGTAACGTTCGCTTCGTTCATGCGACCCTCGGCAGTGTTGCGGGTCAGAAGTATTCTCGATAGGCCTCGATGTAGTCGGCATAAACATCGCGGACCCGACTTTCCGTCAGACCGAAATCCGCCAGGCTGTAGGTATGACGCCCGTGCTTGTCAGCGGGGTTTTCGGCCATCCAGCGACGAATGCCGGTTTCCGCGGCCGCAGTGAGTTCCATACCATGATAATCGTAGGCGCTACGTACCGCCCCGACGGGGTCAGCCGCCAGATCCCGGTAACGCATGTCGTACACGCGTAGTGTTGGGTTGGCTTGGCGATAGGCCATCATCCGTACCTGGCCTTCGTGCCACGAGCGGAGCATCTCCTCGCCCAGCGCGGTCGCATCCTGGGAATCGAAGCTGACACTGCGCAGCGTGCGGATCAGAGCCGATATAGAGGCCATGACCGTCACCGGATCCCGGTGGGGCTGGATGAAAAGCGCATCCGGGTAGATGCGCAACAGCTCCGGCAAGTGATACATGTGCTCCTGGACCTTGAGCACCCAGTAGCGGCGCGGATTTCGCCATCCCAATTGCTGCAGCCACATGCGGTGAACTTCGTAACCGTAAGTGGTGTCAGCCTTCAGGTACCACTCAAAGAATGAGGGTACCCTGAACAACATGCTCGGATTGATCCCACAGAACGCCGTCTCGAGCATTATTCCGCATTCCTGCGGGATTCGAGCACCAATCGGATGTGCTTTGCGGACGTCAGCCCACTTTCCGACAAATTCGCGGTCGACGTAGGCATCAAAAGCCGCGGCACGCGGATCATCGTCGAAAGTTGCGGCGTCTGGCGGCGGCGAAGGCGCCGCGACTTCCCATTGCAGAGGCGTACGGACCTCAGGATCGCATCCCATGAGCGCGTGCAAGACGCTGGTCCCGCACCGGGGTAGTCCGAGTATGAATATCGGCTTCGCGACAGGGACGCGGGCGATTTCAGCATAGCGCGCTCGATCATCGAGAATCGCGCGCAGACGGCGCAGGTCATCGCCCAACATCTGTAGCGCGCGTTCCAGCCCGGTTGCGGACAGGTCCGGCTCGTGTGCCAGCGCGGTAACAACAGCCATCACGCCGGGCTTCACGCCCTCGAGATGGCGTCCTGGAAGCTCAACCGCGCTCAACAGCCGGTCGGCCAGATCTGCAGCAGTCGCAGCCCCCATGTCGCGACCGTCCGGCGACTCAGTAGGCTTCGCCGAGAATTATGTTAGGCATTCCCAGCAGCCCCCGGCCATGCAGCTCGTAACCAATATTGGGGAGGTTGGTCACGTGGCGGGCCGCGACATTGATGTCGCGCCAGAAGCGGGACAGGTCGTTGGTCAGGAAGAACGCCGACGAACCCGACAGGAACATGAGCTGCTCGGCGGCCGCGACAATGAGCTCATTGGCAAGAGCACTGTCCGCCTTCAGTTCCGCGCGCTCCGCGGGAGGCAGCGGACGTCGTTGCAACGCAGCCGCGTCGATCGCGCGAGTCGTCCCTTCGATCAGGCGGCGCGCGGTGCGGATTTTCGTCGCCGCTTCGCCAACGTCGTGAAGAAACACTTGGGAGTCCGCCTGCTTCGCATAGGTCGTCGTCACGACGCCGCGTGTCTTCGCGCCTTCCAGCACTATTTCCAACATCGCTTCGGCGGCGCCGACGACGAGCCCCATTCCGGTGCTGCGCACGAGAGTGACCAGGGAATAGTAGTCCGCCGGCTCGCCCAGATGTCGCTTGCCGGCCTCATGCTGGTTGAAGCTCTTCTCGATGGGCACGAACAGGTGGTTCGGTACAAAGACGTCCTTCGCCACGATGGTGTCGGAGCCTGTGCCCTGCATCCCCACCGAATACCAAGTGTCCTCTATGGTCACATCCGACATGGACAGATAGGCGAGACAGGCTGGTGTTTTCGTACCGTCGGCGTTGAGACGCAACACCCCCATCATTGCCCACTTCGCCTGGCGTGATCCAGAGCAATAGGGCCAACGGCCATTGACGAGGTATCCGCCCTCGACGGGCAGTGCCGTACCCGGCGGCGTCACCGCGCTGCAAATTCGCGGTCGACCGCTACCGTACAGCCCTTCCTGCAAGGCGTCCGAGCCGAGAGTTCCGACCCACGTCGTGCCGTTGAGGATCTGAGAAACCCAGGCAACGGAAGGATCGCCCTTGGCCAACTCGGCATTGATCTGCGCCATCGCGGTCGCGGAAAGGCCGAGCCCGCCCCAACGGCGCGGCACGATCATCCACCAGATACCCAGCTCGTCGATGGCCTTGATCACTTCGTCGGTCGGCGACCGTTGCGCCTCGCCGGCCGCGGCATTCTTGCGCAGCAGCGGGCGCAGAGCCCGGACCTTCTCGAGAATTTCGGGTACCAACTCGTCGCGAAAGCCCCACGTCTGCGGCAGCTCGTGCACTGAGCCAGCTTTGATCTCGGCTACCATGAATGTTCCTCCTCGACTTCTTTACCTGGCGCCGCGGCGTGCGGCCGGCTTGCGGGCAGGCGGCGTGATTGCGCCCATTAATGCGGACAACATGTCGGTCAGGACCTGCGGCGATGTCCGCCAGCGCTCATCCGGCGGCACGATCACCAGGCTCAGCTGCATGCGCAGCACGGATGCCGACAACACATCGCGGTCGACTTCGATTTTCGCGCTCGCCTCGATAGCGTCATATAGAGGATCGAGCACATTGCGTATGGCGCTCACGTGGCGATCGTAGTGATCCGCAAGGAACTTCAAAACCAGACCCGGCTCGACCTCCGTGATACGCGTGATGAAAGCCTCGGTTGCCAGGTTGAATTGCAGGGACATGATGGCCTGCAGCTTTTCGGTCGGTGACTTCGCTTCGCCCGCAATCCGCTGCGCGCCGCGGATGAACGAGTCCGAAATGTATTCGGAGACCGCCTCCAGGACACTTTCCTTGGTGGGAAAGTAGCGATACAGGGTGGCCCGCGAAACATTGGCCGCCTCCGCCACATCGCTCATTGAAAGCGAACGGGAGCCTCGCCGGGCCAGCGTCTCAATGGCACCGAGCAGAATCTTCTGCGCGGAGGCGTTGGTGTCACGGCCCGTTGACGGTCGGCGCAGGTCGGGCGGCCGCATCGCGCCGCCACTTTCGCCGACGTCGAATTCCTTTGACATCAGCCCTTTCCGGCGCGCTCGAGCGCGGCGATATCGGCCGGCCGGGAGTTGTATCCCGACATGTTCATGCCCCCGTCCACGTTGATGGTCTCGCCCGTTACGTACCGTGACATCTCGGACGCCAGAAACACGACAACCGGGGCGATGTCCCGCTCCGGATCACCCACACGGCCCAGTGGATTCTGTGACGAGACGGCTTGCTCAAAACCGGGGATAGTCCTGCAAAGCTCCTCGTACACCGTGCCGGCCGCGGTGGGTGCGATGGCATTCACCAGCACGTTGAATCGGCCCCACTCGGCAGCCGCGCTGCGCGTCAGCGACTGGATCGCGGCCTTGGTCAAGTTGTAATCGGCATGCAGCCATGCGGCTACCTTGGCATCAATGGAGTACAGATTGACAATGCGACCGCCGCCCCGCTTCCTGAACTGCGGCAGCGCGGCACGCATCGCCCACCAGGTCGCCCATAACCCGGACCCCAGAACGCCCTCCAGCATCGGATCAGTCTTCTGTTCCAGCAGGATATTGGGTGAGAGCGCGATCGCGTTGTTCACCAGAATATCCAGGCCGCCGAATTGCTTCACCGCCGTACCGAGCGCGCGCTCGATGTCTTCCTTGCGTGTGACATCGGTCCGGACGAACGCGACCCGGTCGGCGATTTCGCTCCGAATCGCAGCCACGGTTTTTTCGCCGTGTTCGGCGCTGATTTCGGCAATGACGACCGAAGCGCCCTCGCGGACCAGTCCGCGCGCGATGCCGCGGCCCACACCTTGGCCTGCACCTGTTACGACAGCGACCTTACCTTCGAGGAGTGACACGTTCGGCCCCTGTCAAAGGAACAACGCGATGTTGAGCATCCCCAGCACGCCCTGGTCGAGGATCGTCTCGCGCCGCGCGAGCTTGAAGCTGCCCCCGGAAACACTTCGCAGCAGGTCGTAGCGGACACCGCTGATCTTGACGAGCTCGGGCTGCTCCTGCCGGCTGCGAGTCAACAGCAGATAGCTCTCCACTGCAAATTCACCGGCGGTTGCGGCCTCCCAGACTCTGACATTGGACACAAAGCGGCGGGTGCGGGAAGGCGGATCTTCGGCCCAGGCACTCTTCGTATCGAGGCGTTCGATCCGGTTTTTTATTGAGCTGTAATCTTCGTCGTAGTGTTGCGTAGTTCGAATCACCGTCCGATCGCGCTGCGGACCCTGCCGTGTGATGCGCAGCGGTGCGGTGTAGGACAAGTCTTCCGCCAGCAACTTCTGCCAATCGTGAAATCTCATCTGGTCGAGGAGCGCGGCCTCGTCATACAGAAATTCCACTACCTGGTTGTATTGGTCGGAACCGGTTGAGAGGCGCCTGCCTGCCGCTGCCGGCGGCAGTGTTTCGGAAGTCGCCCATCCCGCTGCGTTTGCCATGGATTCATGCTCCCGTTTGTATCAGGTGTCCGCGGTCATCAGTTCGCGGTAGTAGAGCCACCAGTTCCATTGGGTATCGTCTTTGGTGAATCCATCGTAGACATATCCTCCGCCGGGCCAGTCCGGTGGCTTCTTCTGGCCGAGCAGCGCGTGGTACTTCATAGTCTGCTGGCGTCCTATCGCGCCCCGCGCATTGCGGCTCAGATGCGGCCAGGTATCAGAGTCATCCACCTCGATGCTTCCAGTCGTGCCACTGGCGCGGATGGCATTGGCCATCATGTCGCGCTTCATTGCCTCGGGTGCATCCTTCTCGGCGAATATGAAATTCAGGAACTCGAAATGGTTGGGGCCGCGCGGCACGTAAGTGTGTAGCGCCAGCGCGCCGCTGTAGCGACCGTCGGTCCGCGGCGAGTAGATGAACAACACCAGCACGTTCGGAAACATTCCACCCACCTGGGGTGGCGCCTTGGCCATCAGCGTCAGCGCCTCAGGACTCATGTGGCGGCTCAGTTGCGGTAACAGCTCCTTTGAAATCCCGGGCGGCGGCAGCACATTCAGGCGCTCCTCGGGTTTCAACTTCTTGAAGTCGTCCATGGTCATGAACATCGAGAAGGTCTGCTCCGCCGGGATGCAGCGAAGGGAGTGCCCCTGTCGACAACTGATGTCGACTCCATACATGGCGGGCGCGTTCGCATAAATGTCGTCCGCCGAGCTTCCGTATTGACCGGTCTCCATGAGTGAACGATGCAGTGTCAGCGTGTGAAATCCGTCGGAAGCGGACTGCTCCGCGGCGGCCTTCCAGTTGGCAGGCACCACGAACCGTTGCGGCGGGCCGAGCATTTCCAATCCCGAATCGGTCCGGCAGAACAACAGGTCGAAATACCACTTCGCGTCGCCGAGAAACTCCTCGAGCGAAGGACCCTCGAGGTTCCAGGTCGCGAACACCAGACCACCGTAGAGTTGGACACGCGCCTTGCGCAGTCCCAACTCCTCCTTCGTGCACAGGTCGCCGTGCATCCGCTCGCGCTCGATCGGCGCACCGATGAACTTTCCGTCGGGACGAAACGCCCAACCGTGATACACGCACCGGTGTACCTGCGTACAACCCGATTCGTCCATCGCGACTCGCATGCCACGATGCGTACACATGTTGAGCAACACGTGAACCTGTCCTTCGCGATCCCGGGAGACGATGACCTGGTCCTCCGCCATATCGCGGACCACATAGTCACCTGCGTTGGGAATCTCGGTGTCATGCGCCAGAAGCAACCATGCCTTGCCGAAAATTCTTTCGAGCTCCAGCTGGTAGACCTCCGGGTCCGACAACACCCGCGCCGACACCTCACGCTTGTCCAGATCGATGAGATCCTCGATCCGCGTTCCATCGCCGAGTTTCGAGCTGGCCTTGTTCAACATCTGCGTGTCCCCCTCGCCCCGGTCACAACGCCCGCGGGCTAGAACTGGCTGTAACGGCGGTGCGATGATACACTTCTTACTAGATCTGTCTAGTCTGTATCAGAGCGTGAGGGGGTTGGCATGTCTTCCCAAAATGCGGCTTCAAAGCCTGGCCTGCGCGTCATTGCGAATCGGGGTGCCTGCTGCGGATACGGCGTCTGCAGCGAGATCTGCCCGGAAGTTTTCGCGCTCGACGACAACGGCGTCGTGATCGTCAAAACCGAATCGGTACCGCCAGGGCTGGAAAACAAGGCCCGGGAGGGCGCACAGGCCTGCCCGCAAAGCGCTCTCACCGTCGAAGAAATCCCCTAGCGGGCCCGTCGGCGGGCCCTATGCCGGTTCAAATTATAGATAGACGATTGGCATTTAGATATATTATTTGCGACTTCATACCTTTTTTAGGACCGGGCCACCATGCAGTTCGTTAATTTTCGCCTCGATGGCCGCCCGGGTACCGCCCTGTTGCGCCCGGACGGATCGCTCGTCGGCCGGTTCGGCAGCGATCCGAAGTATCCGGGCTCCTTGTCCGACCTCGTAAGCGTCGGCGGCGAAGCGCTCGCCGCGGCAGGTCGGTCGCTGGCCGATGCGCCAGCCCTCGACGCGGGCAAAATCGAATACTGCCCGCCGTTGCCGGCACCGCCGAAGATCATTTGCCTCGGACTCAACTACGCGGATCACGCCGCGGAAGGCGGGTTCAAAGCCCCCGAGTATCCGACGATTTTTGCGCGCTATGCCTCGAGTCTGATCGGGCACGCGGCCCCCTTGATCCGACCGCGCGTATCGACACAGTTCGACTATGAAGGGGAGCTCGTAGCCGTCGTCGGTCGCGGTGGCCGGCACATTCCCCGCGAATCCGCGCTCAATCACATCTGCGCCTATTCAATTTTCAACGACGCCTCAGTGCGCGACTTTCAGTTGAAGACCCCACAATGGACAGTCGGAAAGAATTTTGACGGTACCGGTGCATTCGGTCCTGCGTTGGTCACCGCCGATGAGCTGCCACCGGGTGCTACAGGCTTGAAATTGCAGACCCGGTTGAACGGGGCAGTCCTGCAGAGCGCCTCAACGACACAGATGATCTTCGATGTCGCCACCACGATCGCGCTGTTGACCGAGGCACTCACGCTCGTGCCTGGCGATATCCTGGTCATGGGGACCCCATCCGGAATCGGCCTGGCACGCAAGCCGCAAATCTTTATGAAATCGGGCGATGTTTGCGAGGTTGAGATCGAGGGACTGGGAATACTGCGCAATCCGATTGTCGACGAACCGGGTTGAGCCAAGTCAGCGGCCCAAAGCACCTGTTGAGATACTGGAGGCTCCATGTCAGCGAACGCTGCTGCCACATCAACCGTCAGGCGCCGCCCGGGCGTGCTTGCGGTCCATTCCGTCGATCACGTTGCTTTCGCTGTCCCGGATCTCGAGCAGGCCCGGCAGTTCTATGCAGCCTTCGGACTGACCGTTAAACCGGTAGCCGGGGGCCTCGAGGTGTATGCCGCGGGCAATCCGAACCATTGCTGGCTGAAAATCTCGGCGGGCGCGGGAAAGCGCCTGCGCTACGTATCGTGCGGAATCTTTGCCGACGATCTACCGCGCTTTCGTGAAAAGCTCACCCGTCTGGAATTACTCCAGGCGCCCCCCGAAAACCTCCGGCCGTCAGACAGTCTTTGGCTGCGCGATCCGCACGGCGTAGCGCTCGAGTTGCGTGTTGCGGACAAGCTGACTCCGGACGACAAGATCATTTCAGAACGTAAATCCACGCCTGCTGGCGTGGTGGCCAGCTACAGTCGCGGCAAAGCTCCGAAGGTGCAGCCGGAGCGGTTGTCCCACCTTGCCCTGTTCAGTCCCGATGTTGCCCGTTCGGTACAGTTCTACCAGGACGTGCTCGGCATCCGCCTGTCCGACAAGTCCCTCGATCTGGTTGCATTCATGCACGGCGCGCACGGCAGCGATCACCACATGATTGCGTTTGTAAAATCCAACGCCCCGGGAATGCATCATGTGAGCTGGACCGTGGGATCACTCGATGAAGTGGGACTCGGCGCCGCTCAAATGCAGGCTGCGGGACACCCTCGCGGCTGGGGTACCGGCCGGCACATTCTCGGGTCCAACTACTTCTACTACGTGCGCGATCCGTGGGGCAGTCACTGCGAGTATTCTTTCGACATAGACTACGTGCCTGCCACGATGGATTGGAACGCTGGCGACCACGCACCGGAGGATGCCCTCTACCTATGGGGCCCCGACCTCCCCGCGGATTTCATGAATAACACCGAAGTTGTGAGCTAAAGGAAACCCATGGCAACTTTCGTACTCACTCACGGCGGCGGAATGGGCGGTTGGGTATGGAAGTTTGTCCGACCCCTGCTGAAAGATGCCGGCCACGACGTATTCACGCCGACGTTCACAGGTTTCGGCGAGCGCATTCATCTTCTCTCACGTGACGTCGACCACGACACGCACGTGACCGATATCGTCAATGTCCTGAAGTGTGAAGACATCACAGACTGCGTGATGGTGGGACACAGCTACGCGGGTACGGTTCTGCCTGGTTTGAATGCCGTTTGCGGTGACCGAGTCAGACGCTACGTATACCTGGATGCATTGATCCCGCGAGCGGGCGAAAGCATAGCCGAAGCACTCGGTTTCATGCCGGGCGAGCAGGCGCAGAGCCTAGTCGCGATGGTGAAGAGCGGACAGGCACCGGCCGGCTCAGGCGTACACCTCCAACAGCGCGAGATGGCCAAACAACAGCCACACATGATGCCGCCGGAGCGTGAGAAGTGGCTCCTGGATCATCTTTCAGACATGCCAATGTTGAGCACCGTCGGTCCCATTGCTGTGGGCGCGGACACCATTCGCAAACCGGTGGATTACGTAGCCGCGACTCACACGATCATGAAACCGATGCATGATCGTGCCCGCGCGCTCGGCTGGCGGATGCACGAGATCCACGGTGACCACGCGTTCATTGTTGGCGAGCCCGAAGCGACCGTCCGCTTGCTGCTCAACCTCGTCTGAATACCCGCGTATGAGCTCTGAAGCGGCCCCCGAGACCTCTTTAGACTCACACGAGCTGCTTGCGACCGCGCAATCCAATACAGGATTGCGTGACTTCGGAACAGACGATTCCTGGCGAGTCGGCTTTGACAAGTTGTTGGAAGCAGTCCGGAGTATGGAGGCGCCGCCCATCATGCGCGCCTCCGTCCGGCGCGCGATGCTGCACCATCTTCAGACGCGCCTACAGCTGACAGAGGATGCACGCCTGCATCCGCAAATTGTCGCGCAGACGATTCAGAAGCCGCTCGTAATCATCGGCCTCCCCCGGACCGGTACCACCATAACCTATGATCTGTTGGCACTCGATCCACTCGCCCGGGCGCCTCGGGAATGGGAGTGGTACATGCCTTGGCCCGCCACGCAGACGGCTACTTTCACAACCGATCCCCGTATCGGCATCGTCCAGGGGATGTATCAGAACTGGCTGAACCACGCGCCGGAGCTCGAGCAGATCCAGCGATTCGATTGCACCCAGCCGGGCGAATGCAATCACGGCATGTCACACCACTTCGCCAGCACCAATTTCTGGGCCGAATACGGTGTTCCGGACTTTGCCCGCTGGCTGCGGGAAGAGGTTGCGCCGGGTCAGTATCTGACGCACAAAAGACTGTTGCAGCAATTTCAGTGGCAAGGCCCCCGGGGGCTTTGGATTCTCAAGTCCCCGCAACACCTGTTTGATCTGGAGGGCCTGCTCGCCACGTACCCCGATGCATGTCTGATCTGGACGCATCGCGATCCCGTGTCCACTTTCTCCTCGCTGGCCAGCATGGTTTCCAAATTCCAGCGCGCCACCGGCGGTGGCAAGGATCTGCATGCGGTCGGCCGCTCCGTGATGGACATGTGGAGCGCGGCAATGGCACGGGCTACCGCTGCGCGTAGCTCCAATCCCAGGGTGGAACACGCCATCCTCGACCTGGCCCATCGCGATGTCGTTCATGATCCGATCGGCACTATTCGAAGAATCTATGCGCGCTTTGGCTTCGCATTCAGCGCGGCGCACGAGGAGCGCATCCAACGCTTCTTGAGCGAGAGCCGCAGCGCTCAGCGTCTCGGCCAGCATCGGCACGACCCGTCGGAGTTTGGAATCACCGCCGGAGAGGTTCACTCGCGGCTCGCGGACTACTACACGAGGTTCGGACACCTGCTCGCGAAAGCATGACCGGCATGGCTATCCGCGGTTTTCCAACGTCCGCAGCGCATGCTCGGTAACCCGCCTCTGGATTTGAGAGCGGCGCGTCTCGATGGTCGCGCGTGGAACATCGGGAGGCAATTCCTTTTCGAGCTCGTCGACGCGAACCAACGCTACCTTGCGAATCAACTGTTCCGCAGCCGTCGACGCCGGCACACCCTGCCAGCGCAGCAGCAACCATCCCTCGTTCAATCCAACCGTGTCGATCCAGTTGTGAACACCGGGGTCCGCCTTGGACACGACATAAGTGCAGGTTCCATCGGGATTGGGCACGGTCTGCGATTTGTTGAGGCTGGAAGTGCGATAAATCGGATCCGGCGCAATGGTCCATGGATCCGTTATCTGGAACCCCGTGTAGTACGCACCGCCATCACTTGTAGTGATCACCAGCGCGGCATCGCCCGTGAGGTCGAAACGCCCGCCCACAAGGTAGCCCCAACCTCCCGGACGGCCCTGGGGCGCACTCAACTGGTTGGGAGCAGGAAAGCCCAGAAAGGTGTTCTTGAAGCCGCGCCAAAAATCCACGAAGTGCGGCAACGACTCGATCATACGGACTCGCAGCGCCGCGTCTGAGGGCTCCGGAGTTGGCAGTGGACCCGACACGCGCCGCAGTTGCAACGCGGCGGGGACCTGGCGCCAGTCCGCAAGACTGTCCCGCGCAAACAGCCACAGCCGGCCGGGCTCGGTCTGCAAGTGGTTGGAACGGCCGTCGGCAGGCCTCGGGTCTATGGTAACGGTGAATGATCCGTCAGCCTCGAAAGCGAGCTGCTGACGCATCAGCGCGGCAATGTGTCGGCCGATTCCGGCATGGTGGTCCGGCTGTGCCTCCAGCACCAGGGTGAATTGTGTCGGCGGATCGGCAAGCTGCCCGGTCAGCACGTAGCCGCGCTCACCGTCCAGCAACATGTCCCGATTGATGTTGTCGGGATTGTCGACCGCGACCGCCGCTCCGAGGTACGTGTGACCGAACCAGCGTCGCGGCGTGTTATCGACATTCCAGATGATGTTGGGCCGATCGGGATCTTCGTTGACGACGCGCATGGCCAAGGCCAACACCCACTGATCGAGGGCGCGATCGAGCCCCCTTACACCGTCATGCGTCCGGGCGGCCTGATCGCCGAGCAGCAGGGACCGAGCACTTTCACGTGCCCGGCGCACCTCCGGCGCGGCAATCAATTGCAACGCATGCCGTTCAATCCGTGCCTGTTCCAGAGTGGCCAGAGGGCTTGCGGTGGGTGTCATATCGGCCGCCTCACAACGTCATTCCCCCGGCCACCGGAATCACGGCGCCGGTCACGAAGGATCCAGCACGCGAGGCCAGGTAGATCGTCGCGCCGATCACATCATCGGGCCGCCCTACCCGTTTACGCGGCATCATTTCGGATACCGCCTTCAACTGCTCATCGCTCAGCACTGTAATTCGCGACGGGAATACACCCGGGGCGATGGCGTTCACCGTAATGTTCTCGGCACCGAGCCGCTTTGCGAGCGACCCGGTCATGTGATGCAAGGCCGCTTTTGAGGCTGCGTAGGAATAGTTCTCCTTCGGCCCGACGCGCAGGCCACCGACAGACCCGATATTGATGACGCTAGAGTGTTGCTCCGCGCAAGCCGCTGCCCGTAAGAGCGGGAGCAGTTTCTGCGTGAGGAAGAACACCGACTTCAGATTGAGATCCATCACCTGGTCCCAGCCTTCTTCGGAGAATTCAGCAAGAGGTTGGTCCCACATCGCCCCGGCATTGTTGACGAGGATGTCGAGTTTCGACTCGCGGGCGCTGACCGCCGCGGCTAGCGAGTCGACTCCAGACAGCGTGCCCAGATCGGCCGTGAGAGCTATGCAGCGTTCGCCACCGCCGAGGTCGGCAGCCGTCCGGTCGCCGTCCTTGCGAGAAGCGATGTAGACCTTCGCGCCGTGATCCACCAGGCCACGGGCAATCATTGCCCCGATTCCGCTCGTACCCCCCGTCACCAGCGCCACCCGGCCCTGAACCGAAAAGAGATCGCTCATATCGCTCCCCTCGTACTCTATTCCTGCATTGTGCCAATTTCGCCCAAAAAATATATTTATTCCTTCGAATCGCGTAAATTGCGCTGTCAGCCTTTCCGAAAACGAGACCCCGAGTGACCAAGGATTCCAGCCTGACCCAGTTCGCCCACGATCGCCTGCGCGCAGACGTCCTCGCCTGCCGCCTGAAGCCCGGCGAGCGGCTGGTCATCAGCCAGCTCTGCGAGAAACTGCAGGTCAGCCTGGGCGCCGTCCGGGAGGCGCTTTCGAGACTGACTTCGGAAGGGTTGGTCATAGCCGAACCGCAGCGCGGCTTCCGGGTTGCGCCCATTTCCGCCGAGGATCTGCGGGATCTCACGGCGGTTCGCCTGGAGATCGAGCTTCTGTGTTTGAAGGATTCCATCGCTCACGGCGATGTGGCGTGGGAGGCCGGGTTGGTCTCCGCCCATCACATGCTGTCGCGTACTCCACAAAAAGCTCCCGACGACAAGCGCCTGCTCAATGAGTCTTACGCGGTGGTACATCGGAGCTTTCATGAAGCGCTCGTGGCTGCATGCAAGAGTCCATGGCTACTCAAGCTCCGCGCTTTGCTTTACGACCAGTCTGAGCGCTATCGCAGACTGTCAGTTCCACTTGCCGAGCGCGAACGCGACGTAAACGGTGAGCACAAGGCGATCATGGACGCCGCTCTCGCCCGCGATGTGCCGCGGGCTGCCGCGTTGTTTACATCACACCTGGAGCGCACGAGTCAGATCCTGCTGCACACTGCAATCGCGCAACACGGCCAGAGTAGCGAAGAGACTGACTCCCGGACTGACCCACTCGCGCGTGATGCGTCGGCCTGACGGAATGAAGGATGAAGTCAGCTAACGGGCAACTCGATGATCTCGGCACTTACATTCTGCCGGGCCGCGTCACCGATCCTAACCCGGGAATCGGACAGGCCGTCGCGGCAGAGGCACTCGGCCTCGGGAGTGTCTGGGTCGCGGAGCGGTGGGAGAAGAAAGAAGTCGCAGTGACCCTCGGCGCGCTCACCCAGCGTACCTCCGAGGTACGCCTGGTAGCCGGGATGACTCACTTTGGAACCCGACATCCCATTGTGCTTGCCGGCATGGCGGCCACCTTGCAGGCTTTGAGCGGCGGCCGGTTCGTGCTCGGCTTCGCGCGCTCGATTGTCAGTCTCTGGAAAGGCCTTGGAATCAAGCCGCCCACGAACGAATCCATGGGCGAATATGTGAAGATCCTGCGTGCATTGTGGGCGGGAGAAACGGTTACATACGATGGACCTGCCGGACACTATCCGCACATGCGGATGCCGGAAACACCCGCGGTGCCGCCCCAAGTCGTGCTGGCAGCCGTCGGGCCCAAGACACTTGCCGTCGCGGGCCAACATTTCGATGGCGCAGTGCTGCATCCGTTTCTGACGGTTGACGGAGTCCGCCGCTCAATCGAGATCGTGCACGAGGCCGCCATCAAGGCGGGCCGCGATCCAAAGTCTGTTCGCATCTACAGCCAGGTTGTGGTCGCCCCCGATTCAACACCGGAGCAACGCGCAGTGGCAGTGGATGCTCGCGCCGTCACTTATTTCACCCTTCCGGAATTGGGCCGGCAGATCGCGGCCATGAACCAGTGGAGCCTCGAGCCGGTGGAAGCGCTTCTCGCCGACCCGCGGTTCGCCGGCATCGAGATGCAAAAACACTCTCACGAGGAAATGCGCCGGATCCTGCTCGAAGCGGTGCGGCTGCTGCCACCGGAATGGCTGGAAAGTGGCGCCGCGATCGGCACGGCCACGCAATGCGCCGCGAGGTTGCGGGAATATCGCAACGCCGGCGCGGCCGAGTTGGTTTTGCACGGCACGACACCGGACCGGTTGGGTCCCTTGGTGAGCGCGTATCGGGCAGCGAGTCAGACTGGCTGACCGGCCAACGCCGCCGGCGCGCCGAAGGCGCCATCCGCCAACGTAGCTGGCAAAAACCACGCTTTTTGCCCGGCCCGCGCAGGGAGCGGCCAACGGAGCCGGGCTCCGCGCGAACTTTTTCGCGCCAATTAACTAGTGACCTCCCCCGCTGCCGGTCGCCGGCATCAGGCACTGCGACATTCCCCCGTCCACCATGAGATTGACTCCGGAAATGTAAGCGCCCTCGGGACTCATCAAAAATGCGATGGCGTTGGCAATATCCTCCGGACGGCCCAGACGCCGCAGCGGAATGTTGTTTTCGCGCTGTTGCTTGAGCTTCGGATCCGAGTAGGCCACCGCCGTCATGGGTGTGAGAGTCGGCCCCGGCGATACACAGTTGCAGCGGATGCCATCAGGGCCCCATTCGACTGCCATTTGCTGTATGAGCATCACCAGAGCGGCTTTGCTTGCGCTGTACGCCCCCAGCGGAGGTGTTGGATGCTCGGCCGAAACCGACGCCGTGGCCACCAGGGCGCCGCGTGACTGCTTGAGGAAAGGATGCGCCGCCTTCCCCAGGAGCCATGCAGCCCGCGCGTTGATCCAGATGATACGATCGAAGTCCCGGGTCTCGAGGGCGGTCAGCGCGGCCGACTGAATGATTCCCGCATTGCTGGCAATCCCATCGAGACCGCCGAACAGACGGCCGGCCTCTTCAACCGCGCCCGCGGGCGCTTCCGGCTCCGACAGGTCGGCCGCCCGCGTGACGATCTTCGCACCCGTTCCCCCCAGGCTTTCCGCGGCTTGCCGCAAGCGTGTCTCGTCGAGATCGACCAGCATCAACTGGGCGCGCTCAGCGAACTTGCCGGCTACGAGAGCGGCCAACGCGAGGCCGATGCCACTTGCAGCGCCCGTGATGAGAATTCTCATGCGCTCGTTCCTGTACGGTTGGTTGACTAACGGCAGCCGCTCATCCCGCCATCGACCGGAATCTGTGCGCCCGTGATGTAGGCGGCGGCTCGCGAAGCAAGAAAGATACACGTCCCGGCAATATCCGGCGCACTTCCCAGGCGCCCCAGCGGAATCCGGGCCTGCAATTGCTCCAGCGACTGCTCATCGGCCTGGATGTGCGAGGTCATCTGGGTCGGGAAATAACCCGGCGCGATCGTATTGACCGCTATATGAAACGGGGCAAGATCCGCCGCGAGCAGGCGTGTCAGATGATGAATGGCCGCTTTGCTCGCAGCATACGAATAGGCATTGAGTTTCTCGACAGCCGAGCCTGCAAGCGAGCCGATGTTGATGACCCTGGCAGGATCGGACTCACTGGCCGCGGCTTTGAGCAGCGGCAGAAGATCCCTGATCAGGGTGAAGGGAGTCTGGACGTTGACCGCCATGACACCCGCCCATGCCTTGTCGGGAAACGTCTCCAGCGGGGCACCCCAGGTACGGCCCGCGTTGTTGATCAGGACGTGCAGCGCCTTTTCGCGCTCACCAATTCTGCCGGCCAGTGCCGCGACATCCGCCGCAGCCGTCAACTCTCCGGGTAACCCGATACATCTTCCAAACGAGCTCATCTCGTGCACCGCGCGCTCGCAGACGTCAGCCTTTCTCGAGGTGATATAAACCGTTGCACCCGCCTTCACCAGGCCTTCGGCAATCATCCGACCCATGCCCTGCGCACCGCCGGTGACGAGTGCGGTCTTGCCCTGAATATCGAACAATTCCCCCTCCTGCGACATTCGGCGGCTCAGATCCGGATGACGACCTTGCCGAAGCGGTGCCGATCCTGCAGAAAAAGCAGTGCCTCGCGCGACTCGGCCAGCTCAAATGTACGCTCGATCACCGGCTTGATGCGTTTATCCGCAATGCACGCCAGCATCTCGCGAAAGTCCTGTGGATCTCCCACCTGGCTGCCCATGATGCTGGCGCTGCGCAGGAAAATGTCGGTCGCATTCACCTGGAACTGGTTGCCGGCAGTCGAACCGTAAATGACTGCCCGGGCACCAGGTTTCAGGCTGCGCACGTAGTTGGCAAAGCTCGGTGCCGGCGCGCCATCGATCACAACATCGAGCCCGCCGGTCAGCGGCTGTACCTGTTTGCGCCACTCAGGGTCTGTGTACTTGAGCCCGCCCTTAGCGCCCATGGCTTTCGCTGTTTCGAGGATCTCGTCGGTTTCTCCTGTTACATAGGCGTTGGCTCCCTGCGCCACTGCGAACGCCAACGCGAATGTTGCGACGCCGCCGCCGATCCCGATGATCAGGACAGTCTCGCCCGCCTGCAGCTCGCCCTTGAAAAACAGCGCACGCCACGAGGTCACCCCGGTTAGAGGCACGGCGGCCGCCTCCTCGAAGCTGAGGAACGCGGGCTTCGGCGCCAGGTTTGCCGCGGGCACGCACACAAACTCGGCAATCGTGCCGGGACCTGGCATCCCCAGAAGCCCGAAATTACGGGCCGGCGTGCGCCGGTTATCGCCCCAGTTCAACCCCGGGTAGACGACAACCTCGTCTCCTGGCTTTACGCCCGTGACGCCAGCGCCCACCTTCTCGACTACACCGGCGCAATCGCAACCCAGAATGGTCGGCAGTTGCATTCCGGGATACTGACCACGCGGAATCCACAACTCGCGGTGATTGAGAGAGGCGGCCCTGATCGCGACCCGGACCTCACCCGGGCCGGGGTTGGGAGTTGCCACCTCCTTGACAGCGACACTCTCAGGCCCGTCGGCCGTCTCCAACACTAATGCCTTCATAGACTATTTCCCCGGGTGCTTTAGAACGATCTGGGCAGACCCAGACCCTCGGCGATGACGTTGCGCGCCATCTCGTTGGTGATCGGGCCGATCTTCCACAAACGCGAATCGCGCCAGTACCGCTGCATGTCGGTCTCGGCCGAATACCCCATGCCGCCCATGATCTGAATTCCCAGATCTGCGGCCTGAACGGCATAGTCGGAGGCGAGCACCTTCAGCATGCTCGACTCCATGTGACAAGGCTTCCCGGTATTCAACAGCTGCGCCGTGTGATTCAGCATCAGCTCGACCGCCTTGCCCCAGGTCGCAATGTCGGCGACATAATGTTGCAGTACCTGAAACTCGCCGATCAGGTGACCGAATGCCTTGCGTTGCTGCATGTAGGCGAGCGCGTCCTCCAGGACACCATCGAGCACACCCAGGCAGAACGAGGCGACCATGAGCCGCTCGTTGTTGAGCGTGGGCAGCAGCATGTACCAGGCATTTCCGGGCTCGCCCAGAACGTGGTCATCCGCGACAAACACCTTGTCGAAATGTACGGCACACGAGCCCATCGAACGCATGCCGAGCTTGGGCAGTGGCGTGATCCTGACCCCGGTCGAACGCGCCGGCACCCAGAACAGCGAGACGCCCTGATGCCGCTTCTTAACATTGCGCTCGGTCCGTGCGAGCACCAGGAGATAGTCCGCAACGTGGGCGGAAGAGCTCCACATCTTCTCACCTGACAGGATCCATCCTCCGTCACCTCGCACTGCTTCAGTCCGCAGCGCACCCAACACGTCAGTACCGCCGCCCGGTTCTGTAAATGCGATTGCAGCCCGGAGCTTGCCTGCTGCAATTTGGGGCAGGAACGCCTGCTTCTGCGACTCCGTACCGTATACGCCGATGGATTTGCCACCGGCAAAGGACGTGATACCCCATATCCAGGACAAACCCGCAAGCGAGCGAGACAGTTCGCGCGCGAGAATCATCTGGGTGATGACATCACCACCCTGTCCGCCGTATTTCTCATCGATCCCAATGCCGTGAAACCCGGCCTCTGTGAACTTATCCCAGAGCGCGAACGGGTACTGGTGCTCATCACGCTCGAGCTCACGCGCCCAACTCTTGGGAACTTCGGCTTCCACCCACTTGTGGACCGAGTCGCGGAAAGCCAGGTGTTCATCCGAGAAGGTAGAGCTCATGGAATACGGTCGTGCCCGGTCAGCGTGTACGGTGACCCTCTGAGTGAATGATCATCGCGTCCGGGTTTCGCTTCACCTATCTTCAGGCAGGTCCGAGGTTGAGCCCCCTTGCCCACGGTGCTATGTTCCACAGACCGCCCGAGGGGGCTTGGCGGTGGTAGTCATGCAGTCAATCAAGCGGCGCGGCGAATTGATCCGAACGCAGATAGTTCCTCCACTGGAACCTGCAGGTGTCATTGATCGTCCGCGCCTTCGCGAGCTTTTCACCGACGTGAAATCGTCGCGCCTGACAGTTGTCCAGGCGCCAGCCGGTTATGGCAAGACGACGGCGCTCATACAGTGGTTCCAACTGCTGAGGGCCGGAAAAGGCACCGCCTGTTGGTTCACCGCCGATTCCAACGAACTCGCCCCGTCAGGAATGCTCGTCTACCTGGCGGCTGCTTTGGCCGAGGTGTTGCCGCAAGCGGCGGCGCGACGACTGACTTCCTTCACTCGCTCATCGTTTCTCGTCGCCGCAGACTCCATTCTCGCGGCAATCGTCGATAGCCTGGTCGCTGATGGGAAGCCGTTGCACGTGTTTGTGGATGACGTCCATCTGCTGAGCGCGAATTGCACAAACACCCTGGCGCGGCTGATCGAGCGCGCTCCCACGACGACCCATTTCATCGTTGCCGCGCGCGAAGTCCCGAAACTGCCCCTTGCGCGGCTGCGCGGCTACGGTGGCCTGCTCGAGATCGGCGCGCAGGAGTTGCGGTTCACCCAGGCGGAGACCCGCAGTCTGCTCGACCGGGGTGGTCATGCCGCGCTGGCCGAAGCGGATATCGAGAGATTGGTCACCCGCACCGAAGGCTGGGTAACCGGCCTGAAGCTCGCCAGCCTGACCATGGGCGAGGAAAGTGACGCACAGCGTTTTATCGAAGCGTTCTCGGGGCGGCGGCGGCACGTCACCGACTTCTTCGACGATGTACTGGCGATCCAGACTCCGGCGATACAGGAATTTCTGTTGCACACGAGCGTTCTCGCGCCGCTGTGCCCGGATCTGTGTGATGCGCTGACCGGCCACAGCAACGGTCGCGCCATGATCGATCGCATCGAAAAATCCGGCCTGTTCCTCACGCCGCTGGACGACGAACGCAACTGGCACCGTTATCACAGCCTGTTCGCCGAGTTCCTGCAGCGCCGCTTGCGCGATCTCGAGCCGGCGTCCGAATCTCAGTTGCATGCCCGGGCCAGCCGGTGGCTCAGCAGGATGGGAATGCATGCGGACGCGTTCGCGCATGCATCCAGCTCCGGTGACCCGGAGCTGTTGGGAAAAATGTTGGAGGAGCATTGCGAGGACCTGACATACACAGGCTTCATGCCCCTCGTCGCACGTTTCGCCGGCCAGCTGCCGGAAACGACGTTGGTCCGCCTGCCAAAGGTTCAGTTGACGTTGGCGTGGCGGCATACGAGAAACCTGCGCCTCGGGGATGCGAAGCGGCTTCTCGACACCGCCCACGCCAGCATCGTCGCCGTGGAGGCGGAGGGAACGACACCTGCCAACGAGGTGGAACATCTAAAGCGTTTGGAACTGCATGGACGAACCATGCTGGCTGCCGCCCAGGACGACTCGCCTCGGGTTGAGGAGCAGTGCCAATCACTCCTTCAGGCATTCGGGCACAGCCGCCCTTATCTGACTTGCACACTGTACGCCCAACTGATCAGAGCGCGGCGCGAGCAATTCAAGTTCGAGGATCTCGACCGGCTCGAAGCCATCGCACGCGCGGAGCTCGAGCATTCAGGCTTTCCCTTTGCCGCGATATCGCTGTTGTCCGCGATCGGGCCCTCATTGTTCGCAGCCGGAAAGACTGCTGCGGCCCGCCGCGCGCTCGAGGAAGCGCTGGAAGCTGCAGTAGGCTTCGGCGGTATCAACTCCGGCCTGTCGGCGCTTGCCGCTCTGCCGCTCGCAGAGCTCGTGTACGAGATCAACGACGTCGCCTATGCATCGCAACTCGTGGACGGTCACCTCGATAGTGCCCGCGACTGGGGATTCCTCGATCAGTTGGCGGCGGGACACACCGTCCGCGCACGCCTCATGCATGCGAGCGGCTCGCTGCAGTCGGCCCATGCAACTCTCGATGCAGGCATGGCGATAGCGCAGGAATGCGGACTGGAGCGCCTCGAGTTGCAAATGACCGCGGAGCGCGTGCACCTTTATCTTCGCAGTGGATCACCTGCCCAGGCGGAGGCCGCGGCGCAAATCAGCGGCAAAGTGCTTTCGCCGCGGCAAATGGAAGCCTCCGCGGTCCTGCCGGGCTCGGGGTCAACGGCCTGCCAGGAATTGCGCGCGCTGATCTGGGTTCGCGTGGCCCTCACCCTGGACCGCAGTTATGACGCCTCACACGTGGCGCGCCACTGGCGCAACTACAGCACTCAACATCGCGCGGCACGCTCTCAGATTCGGTGGGGTTTGCTGTTGGCTGAGTCGCTGGTCGCACGCGGCGAAGATCAGGCCGCTCATCGCGCCCTGCGCGACGCGCTTGCAGTCGGTGCCAGCAGCGGATTCACGCGGAGCTTCCTCGACGAAGGTCCCGCTATAGCGCAAATGCTCCGTGACATGTACGGCGACACCGACAACGGCACCGATCGCCATCCAACTGACAGCTTCGGGTGCGCCATTCTTCTCGCGTTTGACATGGCCCGGGGCCCGGCGAGGAATGCATCAGCCACCACCGACTCCGCCAATGGACTCCTGGGTCGGCTGACCGCACGGGAGCTGGAAATTCTGGCGCTGGCCAGCAGCGGAATGCGCAACAGCGAGATCGGCAGGCGTCTCGGACTCAAGGAAGGCTCGGTCAAATGGTACATGCGCCAGGTTTACGACAAGATCGGGACCCGGCGCCGGTGGCAGGCGGTGGAGCGAGCCCGGCAGTTTGGACTCATCGCCTGAGTGCCAGGTTAGGTCAACACCAGCCTAACCGGTTGCCGGCGTCGCGCGCGCCAAGCAGCCCTTGAGATCGAAATGCTCATCGGCTGCCTGTGCGGACGTGAGGGCGACACGCTGCCCGATGAGCCGCCGTCCGGTCATGTGATCCCCGGGCCGGTTGACTGTTTCCACTCCCAGCAACCGTCCCTCCTTGAAGCAAAATGCGGCACAACTCGTCCCGCCCGTGTCGCCGCGAACGACCACCTGGTCACAACCGGCCGTCAACCCGGCGATCTGCAGCTTCAAGTCACCCTGATCGCTCCAGAACCAGGGAGCATTCACATACGGGGTAGGTTTGCCCGTCAGCCGCGCGGCAACACAGCGACCCTGATCGGTGGCATTTTGCACCGACTCCAACCGTACCCATGCACCGGCCGCAAAAGCGCTGGGATGAGCAGCGCAGTCACCGACCGCACTGACGTCTGGATCCGAGGTCTGAAGAAACTCGTTTACAACCACGCCGTTGCGGACATCGAGACCCGCGGCGGCGGCCACTTCCACGTTGGGTTGCACGCCGATACCGATGAGCACGATGTCGGCGGGCACGCGCTCATGCTCGACCGTTTCAACCGCGGAAACATGATCCCCCTCCGTGAGGAAATGCAGAACCTGCGTGTTGAACATGAAATGCACGCCGCTTCGCAAATGCTCGCGCGTGAAAATAGCAGCCATATCGCGGCTGAGGGCGCGCGCCATCGGTCGATCGGCCACCTCGAAAACGGTCACATTGACGCCGAGTTTCGCCGCCGAGGCCGCAAATTCCAGTCCGATGAAGCCAGCACCGATCACTACAGCATTTCGGGCAGTCGCGAGCGCCTGCTTGAGCACGTGTGCTTCATCCAATGTACGCAGGTAATGAACGCCGTGTGCTCGTACACCATTCACGGGAAGCGGCCGATTGCGCGCTCCAACTGCAAAGACAAAATGTTCGTACGCCAGAACAGTGTCATCATCCAAGGCGACGTGATGATGGCCCCGATCCAACGCAACGACCTGTCTGCCGGTGAGCACCTCGATTTTCTTATCTGCGTAGAAGCTGTCGGGCCGCATGGCCAGCTTGCCGGTGTCGGTCGTGCCCAGGAGAAATCCTTTTGACAGCGGTGGCCGGTGATAGGGACGGTACGGCTCTTCACCGACCATCACGATCCGTCCGGCGTACCCCATTTCCCGCAAAGCCGCGCCAACCTGAAAGCCTGCCAGGCCCGCTCCAGCTATGACGACCCCGGCGCCGCTCACCATCAGATTTGCTTCGGCGGAATTTCGACGACCAACCCGTCCAGATGCGGCCCCGCCTGAAGCTGACAGCTCAACCGGCTCGTGGGCTTGCGCTCGGACACAGTGCATTCCAACAAGGCGTCCTCCTCGGAGCCGACCGGCGGAAGCGTCTCGGCCCTCTCAATCACGTACACGTGGCATGTAGCGCACTGCGCGCATCCGCCGCACTCACCCAGTATACCCAGCAGTCCCGCGTTGATCGCCAGTTGCATGAGCGATTCGCCCGCAACGGCAGACACTTCGGCGCGCACGCCGTTCGGCTGGATGAACGTGATTTTTGCCATGTCAATCGATGCTCAGTATTGTTGGATCCACCGTGGGACTGCGAGCCGCGCCAGCCTCAGCACACCTTTGGCATGATTTCCTCGGCCACCCACTGCAGGCGCTCGAGATAGGCGGCCAGACTGTCAATCTTCGGCAGCGGCACGATCGTCTCAGTCACACCTAGACCCGCCAGCCAGCCACATTGATCGATGATCTTTTGCGCATCCCAACCGCCCGGCGCCCGCGGATCGTCGAGCACCTCGTGACGCGAGCCGACGTTCAACATCTCGAGCGCGAAGAACACATCCAGCGGCCGCGCACCGCGGTCGGGAACCGACAGGATGGTCTCGATACACTGCGGAAACCGGTCGGGGGGAGTTCGAAACGGCGACCAACCATCGCCAAACCGGCCGACCCGCTGCAGGACCGCGGGGGCATCGCCGCCAAACCAGATCGGCGGATGGGGTTTCTGCAGCGGCTTGGGCGCGAAAGCCATGTCCTTGAATGACACGTAGTGCCCTTCAAAACGAGGCACTTCCTGGGTCCACAGCTCGATGATGGCCGCAATATATTCATCGCCGATCCGGCCGCGCTCGTGAAACGGCACGCCGAGTGCCACGAATTCTTCCTCCAGCCACCCGACTCCAAACAACGGCGTCGCGCGGCCCCCGCTCAGCCAGTCGAGAGTGGACCAGGCCTTGGCCTGCACGATGGGGCTCTGCAAGGGCAGGAGCGAAACCGAAGACGACAACCGGATCCTCTGCGTACAGCCGGCGACAAATCCCAACGCCACCGTCGAATGCAGGTAGTGATCACCCGACAGCGGCAGATGCTCCACGGGTATCAGGAAATGCTCGCCCAGCATCGCCTTGTGAAAGCCGAGCCGGTCGGCGTGCGCCAGCGCGCGGCCGATGTCTGCCCCCGTGAGCGAGTGCTCCCACTGTTGGGTCATCGCCGCGACGTGCATCGAGTTGGGAATGCCGATATTCAGCTTCATGCTGCAACTCCTGCCGCGGCGGTGGCTACAGACCGCAATTACTTGTACGGATCGACCGGTTGTTTGTAGTCGATGACGCCGATGTCGATCAGCATGCCGAGCACATCCGAAATCGAATAAATGTGGAAGATCTTGTCGTCCTTGAACTTGATCCAGGAAAACCAGTGGACGTTGATTTCCTGTCCTTTCGGCTGGACACCCATGTACGGGCCACCGGTCTGCTTACCGTAGTGATGGCAGAGCACACAGATCTCATCCTCACCCTTGCCCCACGCCTTCAGCGTCCGATAGACCGATGGGGGGAAGGTCTTGTACAGACCCTGCGGTGAAGTCTTCCAGACTTTGAACGTGCCCAAGTCGGGCCGGTTCGGATTCGAGTACGTCATCTCGGGATGGAAGAACGCATCCATCCCGTTGAAATCACCCCGATTGAGAACCTCGTGCAGGTCCATCCAGTGAGTGACCATCCCGGCCTGCTTGGGCGTGAGCCCCGCGGTAATTTCGGCCCGTTTGGCGGGGGAAAGCTTGAAATCGGCGAGATTGACCATGTGTCCTCCGGTATTTATGGAGAGACTATGTATTTTTTGTCATTTCGTCTACTTTATTGCGTAGTCATCACGGGATGGGCGCCAGACGCCCGAGGGGGGGCCGCGTGGAACTGAAAGAGATATCCGACCGCATGGAGATCCAGGACCTGATGGTCTCCTACTGCTACGCGATCGACTCTTCGAACTGGGATGCACTCGATGACGTGTTCACCGCTGATGCGGTGATTGACTATTCGGAGATGGTCGGGGTACGGGGTGACCTCGCACACATCAAGGCCTTCCTCGCCGCCAGCCTGTCTCAGGTCGCGGGTTTTCAGCACGCAATCTCAACAACTCAATTGCGGTTCGACGGCGATGTGGCACGAGGCAGAACCGTCTGCTTCAACCCGATCACCATCAAGAACGCCGCGGGGGAAAAGCAGGTCATGTTCATGGGCCTCTGGTACCGCGACACCTTTGTCAGGACGTCGGCGGGATGGCGCATCCGAGAACGTTACGAAGAGCGCGCATACACGTACAACGTTCCGCCCGGTCTGCTTCCGACGACGGACTGAGCCATGGACGCCACGAAACTGATTGCGGAGATCCACTGATGGCAGCCAACATCGACATCACCGATCTGCTCAACCCCGTCCTCACGCCCGAGCAGCGCGCCGCGCTGGATGCAACCGCTGCACACCCGGTCACCCTCTCATCGAGCGCGATCCTCGATGCGGCCAGAGCCGCCACCGGCCTGAGCGATTTTGGGCCGCCGGACTTTCTGCAGCGGCTGGAGGTCTGGCTCAAATCCATCGACGAGGATACGCAGGCCTCTTCGGTCACTCGCATGAGCCTGTTTCAGATGTGCGTGCGCTATGCCTCCACACGCCTGCGGCTCGAGGATTTCCTGAAACAACATCCGGAGGCGCGCGACGTCGTCATCGACCGCCCGATAGTCGTCGCAGGTCTGCCGCGCTCAGGAACCACCCACCTGTTGAACCTGCTCAGCGCCGACCGCCGTCTGCGAAGCCTACCGTGGTGGGAAGCGATCGCGCCGGTTCCGGATCGCCGTGACGGGGACGCGGGAACACAGCCCGATCCGCGTTGGACGCGGGCGGAGGCGGGCTGGGTCCAACAGGATGCCATGCTGCCGCACATGAAGGCGATGCACGAGTTCTCGCCCGATCATGTCAGTGAGGACGTCGAGCTGCAGGCAATCGACTTCTCGTCCTACCTCATAGAGTGGCTCGCAAGAGCTCCGCGCTGGCGCGATTACTACCTGGCGCACGACCAGACTTCGACCTATGCATATATGAAGAAGGCCCTGCAGGTTCTGACGTTCCTGAAAGGACCCAACCGCTGGGTCACCAAATGTCCGCAGCACATGGAGCAGCTGCCGGCCGTTCACGGGGTTTTTCCGGATGCCGCCATTGTGGTCACGCATCGCGACCCTGTTGCATCCATACAGTCCGCGATCACGATGTCCTGCTATGCGGCCCGGATACTGCGCAAGCGCGTCGATCCGCAGGGGGATGCCGAATACTGGATCGATCGCTATGAACGGCTGCTGCGCCGCTGCGTGCGCGATCGCGACACCCTGCCCGAGTCCCAGGTCCTGGATGTGTATTTCCACGAGCTGATGGCCGATTCGGATGCCGTGTTGAAACAGATCTATTCCAAGGCGGGACTGAGCCTCACGCCGGCAGCGCTGGCGCAGCTCCACGAGTTCCTGGCCGCGCATCCGCGCGGCAAGTATGGACAGGTCCAATACAACCTGAGACGTGACTTCGGTTTGCAGCCCGAGGCGATCCGGGAGCGGTTTCAGTTCTACCTGGACCGATTTCCGGTGCGCATCGAAGTCAAATGAGCCGGCGGCGACTCAGCGCTTCAGCTTGCGATCATCCAGGCCGAGTCCACGACCGATGATTTCTTTCATGATCTCGGAGGTGCCCGCGAAAATGCGCATCACGCGGGCATCGCAGAACAGTCGGGCGATCCGGTACTCATCCATGTAACCCGCCCCACCGTGCAACTGCACGCAGGCATCAGCGACTTTCCCCGCGAGCTCGGTGCCCAGCAGCTTCGCCTCCGCCGCGAGATCGCCGGTCAATCGGTCGGCGTTGTACTCGAGCACGCACTGGTCGATGAATGTCTGCACGGAGTCGATTTCGGCACGCAGGGCAGCCATGGTAAACCGGCTGTTCTGGAAGGTCCCGATCGGCTGCCCAAACGCATGGCGCTGGCGAATGTAGTCCAATGTCAGATCGAAAGCCGTTTGCGCGAGCGCTACGCCGTCGACCGCTGCAATCAGACGTTCGCCTGCCAGAAATTGCGACAGGTAGGCGAACCCCTTGTTCACAACTCCCAACAGGTTGGATTTGGGAACCCGCACATTGTCGAAGAACAGCCCGGAGGTATCCTGCGCATGCAACCCGACCTTCTTCAGTCGCGCGCCGCGCGCGAAGCCCTCCATCCCCGACTCGACCACGAGCAGGCTCAGCCCGTAGCGCTGGTTTGGATCCGTACGGGCCGCGACGATGACCAGGTCGGCGAGCTGCCCGTTTGAGATATAGGTCTTGGAGCCGTTGAGCACATAGTGATCGCCGCGGTCCTCGGCGGTGGTCTTCATCCCGGCCAGATCGCTTCCGGCCCCCGGCTCCGTCATGGCCACAGCCAGGATCTTCTCCCCACGTGCGCACGCGGGAAGCCAGCGAACTTTCTGCTCCTCAGTTCCGAGCCCGGCGATGTAAGGCGCCACCAGGCCTGAATGCAGTTGCAGGTAAAAGCCCGGATCGCCCTCACGCATGTTCTCTTCGTAGACGATCTGGGAGTACCGGAAATCCGTGACCCCCGCGCCCCCGTACTTCTCGTCGGCCCACATCAGCAGATAGCCCTGCTCACCGGCCTTCGTGAACGCCCAGCGATCTACGAACCCCTGCTCGCGCCAGCGTGCGGCATGTGGGGCGATCTCCTTGCGCATGAAGCGGCGGACGGAGTCGCGAAACTGATCGTGCTCCGGCTCGAATATGAACCTGCGCATCAGTCTGATTGCGTGCTGTAGAAGGTTTCACCGGTTGCGGCCCGCTCCCGCAGCCATTCCGACGGCTTGAAACGCGGCCCGTAAGCAGCGGCCAGCCGATCGCATTCAGCGATAAAGTCGGCCAACCCAACTGTCTCGATGAAGGAGAGAGTGCCTCCGGTCCAGCTCGGATAGCCCCAGCCCAGCACGGAGCCCACATCGCCTTCCTTTGCCTGTGAAAGAACGCCGGACTCTATGCAGCGCGCCGTCTCCAAGGCCTGGATGTAGAGCAGTCGTTTACGCAGCTCGTCGACGCTCGGCTGTTGCGGCGTCGGTGGGAACGCTTGCGCCAAGCCCGGCCAGAGCCGCTTCTTGCCCCCCTCGGGATAGTCGTAAAAACCCTTGCCCGCGCGCTTTCCGGGACGCTCGAACTCCTCCAGCATCCGCTTCATCACGTTGTAGGCACACGGGCGGACGTAGTCGGCACCGAGCGCCTTCTCGGACTCGGCCACGATTTTCATGGGCAACTCCAGAGTCACTTCGTCGGTGACGGCAAGCGGTCCGACGGGAAATCCAGCCATCCGCGCCGCATTTTCAACCAACGCCGGCAGCACGCCCTCCTCCACCATCCGCATCCCTTCGTGAATGAACGTCTGAAACACCCGGCTGGTGTAGAAGCCACGGCTGTCTTTCACAACAATCGGCACCATCCGCAGTTGACCGACAAAGTCCAACGCCCGCGCCAGAGTCTCCGGAGTGGTCTGTCTGCCGAGAATGACCTCCACCAGCGGCATCCGATCAACCGGAGAGAAGAAATGCAGGCCGATGAAATGGGCCGGGCGCTGCGCGGCTCCAGCCAGCTCACTGATGGGAATCGTCGAGGTGTTGCTGGCAAACACGGCGCTCTTCGCAATGACCGCCTCAGCCTTGCGGGTCACATCTGCCTTGATGCCCTGGTCCTCAAACACGGCTTCGATGACGATTTCACAGCCGGCGAGATCCGAATAATCTGTAGTGGGTCGGATCCGTTGCAGAATCGCATCCGCCTGCGCCCTGCTTCTGCGGCCCCGCTGCACGTCCTTGTCGAGGACTCCCTCCGCGTAGGCCTTGCCTTTCCCGGCACGGGTCATGTCGGTGTCGAGGAGCACGACATCCAGTCCCGCCGTCGCGGCAACCAATGCGATTCCCGAGCCCATCATGCCGCCGCCGAGCACTCCCACGGATGCGAACTTGGCCTTGGGTACGTTCATCGGCCTGCGTGACAATCCCGCCAGCTCGCCTTTGCTGACAAACATCGTGCGGACAATGTTGCGAGCCACCGGTCCGCACAACAGCTTGGCGAAGTACTTGGACTCGAGGTCCAGCGCCTTGTCGATCGGCATCTGGGTGCCTTCGAAAATACAGTCCAGGATCGCGATGGGAGCCGGATAGTTACGCTGGGTCTGGGCCGCGATCCGCGCCTGGCGCGCGGAATAAACCGTGGCCAGCCGATTGTCGAGCAGCCCGCTGTTACACCGATAACCCTTTTTGTCCCAGGCCCGTACCGGATCCAGTCCGTTGAGAATCTTCCGGCGCGCGGTTTCCACGAGTGCAGCGGCTGGTACAACTTCGTCGACCAACCCCAACTCGAGCGCTTCGGCCGGTGAATGAGTCTTACCCTCCAGCAAAGGGGCAAGGCTGCGGTCGACGCCGATCATCCGTGGCAGTCGCTGAGTGCCGCCTGATCCCGGCAGGAGGCCGACGGTCACCTCCGGCAGACCCACCACCGCTTTCGGATCATCGACGATGACACGCGCGTGACATGCAAGACACAACTCGAAGCCGCCCCCGAGCGCAATCCCATTGATTGCCGCGACAAATGGCTTACCGCACGTCTCGAGCCGCCGATGCATCTGTTTCGAAGCCTTCTGGCTGAAGGCGAGTGCCTGCTCCAGCGTGAGCACACCACCGGCAATGCCGGTGATGTACTTCAAGTCCGCCCCTGCCATGAAAGCGGGCTTACCCGAGGTGATCACCGCGCCCTTGATCGCCGCATCCGATGCGACCAACTCAATCGCTGCAATGAGGTCCTCGATGAGTTGTGGCGTCACCACGTTCATCGGCTTCTTGGGTTCATCCAGAGTGATCAGCGCAATGCCCGCGTCCACATCGAACCGCAGTGTCGTCATCACTTGCATCATCAGACCCGCTCGATGATAGTTGCCGTACCGAGCCCGTTGCCCGCACACAGCGTTACGAGAGCTGTGTTGAGATCGCGCCTCTCGAGCTCATCCAGAACCGTGCCCAAAATCATTGCCCCCGTCGCCCCCAGCGGATGGCCCATCGCAATGGCACCCCCGTTGACGTTGACACGGGCGGGATCAATCTGCAGAGCACGCATGAATCGCAGCACCACTGATGAGAATGCCTCGTTGATCTCGAACAGATCGATGTCCGAGAGCTGCATGCCCGTGCGCGCGAGCAGCTTGCGCGTCACGTCAGCGGGCGCAGTCAGCATGATTGTCGGATCACTCCCGATGGAGGTGAATGCCCTAACCCGTGCGCGTGGCTTGCGCTCGATCCGCCTGCCGAAGTCCTCGTTCCCGAGCAGAACACCTGCAGCTCCATCCACGATGCCACTCGAGTTGCCGGCGGTGTGAATGTGCTCGATGCCTTCGATCTGCGGATACTTCTGCAGGGCCACTGCGTCGAAGCCGGCTTCACCGAGAGCCGTGAACGCGGGCTTCAAACCTGCCAGAGTCTGCATCGTAGTCTCAGGACGCATGTACTCATCGCGAGCCAACAGCGTATGACCGATTACATCGTGTACTGGAATGATCGAGCCCTCGAACCGGCTTTCGGACCAGGCTGCCGCGGCCCGTTGTTGGCTTTGGAGTGCGTAGCGATCGATATCCTCGCGCGTGAAACCGTCCAGGGTCGCGATGAGATCGGCCCCGATGCCCTGAGGGGCAAAGTAGCTGTGGTATGCGACCCACGGGTCGGCCGACCACGCCCCGCTGTCGGCGCCTATCACGGTCCGGGACATAGACTCGACGCCACCCCCGATGGTGGCGTCAGCAGCTCCGGTCATAATCTGTGCGGCGCCGTTGTTGACGGCCTCCAGTGCGGAGGCGCAAAACCGGTGGACTTGCTGGCCGGCGACCGTCTCGGCAAATCCGGCAACACAGACTGCCGACCGCGCGATATTTCCACCCTGCTCGCCGACCGGCTGCGCACAGCCGAGAATGACGTCGTCAATGAGTCGGGTGTCCAGCTCGGATCGGGCGGCCAGTGCCTCCAGCACCTGGGCTGCCAACTGTACGGCGCTGACCTCGTGTAGAGAACCGTCGGAGCGGCCGCGGCCGCGGGGGGTTCGGACATGATCGTAGATGAATGCATCGGGCATGAAACCAACTCCGGGCACGAATCGCGGGGGTCTGTAGCGTTGTCCGGAAGTGTCGGGCGCAGGGGCTGGAGCGGCACCTATCGGACGACAGGATGCCCCCCGGACCGTCTCGGCTAGCCTCGTTGGGTCGAATTCGACTCAGGAATTATTAAATGAATGGCAGCGAGTCAGCGCCGCAGGCCTTCACTGCGTACGTGGGCGAGGATCCGCTCCTGCACCGCGTTGAAGTCACCACGCTCGGGGATCTGTTGCTCAATGCGTTCGATCGGTATCCGGATCATCAGGCGATCATCTTTCCAAACAAGGCCTGGACGTATCGCGAGCTGGTATCCCGGGCGATGCAGACGGCCCGGGGCCTGATCGCCCTGGGTGTGAAACCTAAGGACCACGTCGGCATCCTCATGCCCACCGGCCCGGAGCTGGTGCAAATGTTCTTTGCCGTCGCGCTGTGCGGAGCGACCGGCGTCCTGATTAACGCGAGATACAAGTCGGCGGAGCTCGCGTACGTGATCGAGAACGCTGACATCATCACACTGCTCACCACCGAGGAGGTTGCCGAGCAGGTGAACTTTATCGAGCGGATCGGTGCGGCTTTGCCGGGACTCGCGGAGTGCCGCAATCCGCGCAACCTGCAGCTGGCCGGTGCGCCGCGGCTGCGCAGCATCATTCTCGCGGGCAAGTCCGCCAAACAGGGATATCTGCCGCTGACGCAGCTGGACGCGCTCGCCGCGCGGGTGTCGGATGCCGAGGTTCATGCCAACCGTGTGCGCACCCGGGTACGCGATGTCTGCATGATCCTGTACACGAGCGGGACTACTTCCAACCCGAAGGGGTGTTTGCTTTCGCACGAGGCGATGGTCCGCACCAGCCTCGTTCTCGGCAAGCATCGCTTCCTCCTCACTCACGAAGACAGGATGTGGTCACCCCTGCCCCTGTTCCACATCGCGGCAATGCTGCCGCTCATCGCCGCTCTTTCCGTCGGTGCCACCTACCTGGGAATGGATCACTTCGAGGCGGGACTCTCGTTGGACATGATCGACCGCAACGGCGTTACGATGATCTTCGCACCGTTCGTGACTTTTCTGCAGGCTATGGCGCTGCATCCGAAGTTCGAATCCACGGACTTCTCCAAGGTTCGACTCATGAACAGCTGTTTTGCCGTTCAGCCCAAAAGCGTGAGCGATGCCTATCGCAAGGCGATGCCGCACACACTGCAGCTGGGCACCTATGGAATGACCGAGGCAGCCGGAATCGTCGCGACCGGCCACGCGGAAATGGATCGCGAGCTGGGATTCACCCGGCTGGGTACGCCTTTGATCGGCGTGGAAGTCCGCATCGTCGACCCGGAATCCGGCGCGGAATGCCCGCCCGGCACCCGCGGTGAGATCTGCCTGCGGGGATACAGCATCTTCGACGGCTACTACAGGGACGAGGAAAAGAATCGCAGTTCGTTCGACGCGCAGGGTTGGTTCCATACGGGCGACCTGGGCTTCATCGATGGCGACGGTCACATGATGTTCGACGGTCGAACCAAGGATATGTTGAAGGTGGGCGGCGAGAATGTCGCCGCGGCGGAAATCGAGTCGCATCTCACCCGCCACCCGGCCGTCAAGCTGGCACAGGCCGTCGGCATTCCCGATTCGAAGTACGTCGAGATCCCGGCGGCGTTCATCGAGTTGTTCCCGGGAAAGACGGCCAGCGAGGAGGAGCTGATCGCGTTCTGCCGCAAGGACATTTCCAGCTTCAAGGTGCCGCGCTTCATCCGCTTCGTCACCGAGTGGCCCATGTCGGCCTCGAAGATTCAGAAATATCAGCTCAGGGCGCGCCTCATGGAGGAGCTGGGCCTGGAATGACCCCGCA
>JAXDQF010000135.1:0-33587 GCA_034668025.1 Gammaproteobacteria bacterium
GTAGCGTCGTGAGGCTAATGGCTCAGTGGTTGATGGCGATGGCAGGAACGGTCGTGGTGGCTGCGGCCCAGGCCTCTGATGGGGGGCATCGGGACGACGTGTTGCCCTTTGAGATCTCCGGATTCGGGTCTTTGGCCGTAGGCGGGCAGTTCAAGTTGCAGGGGGGTGGGGCGGATGACACCGGGACAGGCAGCCGACTCAGTTTGAGTGACCATGGTGCGTTCGCGTTGGCGGCTGACCTGCGGGCTGACGAGGGAACGCAGTACGAGTTGTTTTATTCGCGCGAGAAGACGAATCTGCATCTGGATCAGGGTGGCCCGCGTACCGATGTCACCGTTGAATATCTGCACCTGGGTGGAACAGTTCTTCTGAACGACGAGACGAACCTCAAACCGTACGCGGTTGGCGGGCTCGGTGTTACGCGTCTGTCCCCGGGCGAGGAGGGGAGCACAGACACACGGTTCTCCGCATCGCTCGGGTTGGGATTGCGCTGGCCTGTCACCCGACAATTCTCGTTGCGGCTCGAGGGACGGGCGTTTGTGACCCTCGTGAATGACAACACGGCCATTTTCTGCAAATCCGATCAGTCGGGCCTGCTTTGCCGGGTTCACGGCAATGGACAGACGTTCATACAGGGCCAGTTTCTGGCGGGGGCGGCGTTCGCGTTCTGAGACGATTGCGCACGCGGGGCACGCTCAGGCGAGCTTCATGTAGCTCAGGGGCAGGGCCGTCGTGTACTTGATGGTTTCGAGCGCGAAACTGGCGCTCACGTCTTTGAATTCGACTGCCGCGATCAGGCGTTTGTAGACCAGGTCATAGGCGTCGATGTCGGGGACGACGATGCGCATCAGGTAGTCGACGTCGCCGCTCATTCGGTGAATCTCGGTGACCTCGGGAATGTCGCGCACGGCTTTGACGAATTTGTCGAACCACGCTTCGCTGTGATTCGCCGTTTTCAGGGTGACAAACACCGTCGTGCCGAGGTTCAAAGACCGGGCATTGAGCAGGGCCACAGTCTGTTTGATGACCCCTTCTTCTTCCAGGCGCTTGATGCGGCGCCAACACGGGGCCTTGGACAGGCCGATGCGGTCCGCGAGCTCCGCGGCGGTCAGCCCCCCGTCCTGTTGGAGGAGTTCCAAAATCTTCCGATCCAGCTTATCCATGCGACATTGTTATCAAAAATACCGGTATTGCGCAACTTTGTTGCGCATCGTGTGCGTGGCGGGCAGATGTTCGCAACCGGGTAGCGCACCGAAGGGGCTAGTCTGTGTGCATGGACATTCAACGCCTCTTCAATGAACACCCGGCCTCGGTCGGTGAGTCCTACTGGGGCCATTTGCTGCGGGCATCCTGGTTCGGCGGCAGGATGTTGTTGGGTGCCGGTGCCTGTTTTGTCCACGCTGTCTTTCCGTTCCTGTTTGTCAAAACCGGCAGTCAGACCATCACGCAGCTGCATACGGCGATGGTGACCCACCGGCGCGTCGTACCCGAGGGAGTTGAGCTTGCCACCCATGGTCGACTGCGGGTTGCCAAGTAAGCCATCCCGATTTGCCGGAGCCTGCTAGGTGCGGGCACTTCTGACTGCGCTGGGCCCGGGCTGGATGTCGGTTCGCCGGGTGATCCCCGGCGTCTTAGTTGCGATCCTGCTGGCCGTTCTGGCCAAGAGCATGTCTGACGGCATTGCGCAGGGTGCGGTCGGTCTGCCGAAGATTCCCCTCAGTCCCGTCCTGTATGCGGTTCTGATTGGCATGCTCTGGCGCAACACCTTGGGTGTACCAGCCTGGACCAACGACGGACTCAACTGGGCCATGCACCGCCTGTTGCGGACAGGGATTGCGCTCGTTGGATTGCGGCTGACGCTGGCGGGTGCTTCCGCGATTGCCCTTACAGCACTTCCGGTGGCTTTAGGTTGTCTCGCCACGGCGCTCGTGGCGGGAATCGTCATATCACGGTTGCTGAGTGTGCCGAAGAGGCTCGGACTGCTGCTCGCCGTTGGCACAGCCGTCTGTGGCTGCACAGCGGTGGTCGCAATGTCACCGGTCATTCGCGCCAAGCATGCGGAGACGGCGTTCGCTGTCACTTGCGTAGTGTTGTTTGGTTGCGTGGCCATGCTGTTATATCCCTGGGTGGCCGGACATTTCTTTGGACACTCGCCGGTCCATGCCGGTGTATTCCTGGGGACGGCCATTCATGACACCTCCCAGGTCATCGGCTCGGCGCTGATCTATTCGCAACAGGCGGCCGCGCCGGATGCCTTGTCGGCGGCCAGCGTGGCCAAGCTGCTGCGCAATCTGTCGATCATCGTGCTGATTCCGGCTGCGGCCTGGCTGGTGCGGCGGGAAGAGTCGCTGCAGGCCGCCGAGCGCCCCGAGGCCAGTCCGGATCCGAGAGTGACAGGCGCTCCGCTGCGTGCCCCGAATTCCAGCGCAGTGCCGTTCTTCGTGTTCGCATTCATTCTGTTTGTGGTCATCCGGACGGCCGGCGACGGGGCATTTCATGCCGACGCCCCGCTGTGGCATGCCGTCGTGAATGCCGGTCAGTCCGCTTCCGAGTTGTTCCTGGTCTGTGGAATGACGGCAGTCGGGTTGAGCGTGTCGTTCAACGACATGTGGCGGATCGGCTGGCGGCCGCTGGCCGCGGGATTCCTGGTTGCCACCCTGGTCGGTGTCTGCAGCCTGGCGCTCACGCTGGGCATGTACCGGTTCTTCGGCTAAAAGTCCTGCCGGTGAGCACCCTCGCGGGTGCCACCGGCAAGATAACGTTGCAAATGAATGCAACGGAGGGAGCCTGAGCAGGCTCCCCCCGAACCTCCAAGACTCGCCTGGCGGGAACCGCTACGAATTGGCTTCGGATACTGCGACGGAGTGCGGTGCACCCACAAGCGCGAAATTTCCTGCATGGCAACACGGATCTGACGCCCGTTCCGGATCGGGTCAGGTTGCTCCGGTGTCGCTGTGCACGAGATAACCGCCCGACTTGTCATCTCGCTCGATAGTCAGCAGTCGCCGCTCCGCGGCTTCTTCCAACAGGCTGTTGAACGAGCGGAACCCGTAGTAGGTCTCGTTGAAGCCGGGACGTTGGCGCTTCAGGGCCTGTTTGATCATCGAGCCCCAGATCTTGTCTTCGGCGCCGCGTTCGGAAATCAGCGCATCCAGAGTCGACAATACCAGGTCGAACGCCTCCTGCTTTTTGTCGGTATCGCTGCCAACGGCCTTCTTGCGAGTGGTGCGGCGCGCCTTGGGCTGCTCGCGTACCAGATCGTCGTAGTAGATGAATTCGTCGCAGTTGGCGATCAGCAGGTCCGAAGTTGAATTCTTGACGCCCACCCCGATGACGTCCTTGTTGTTCTCGCGCAGCTTGCTGACCAGCGGTGAAAAATCGGAGTCGCCGCTGATGATGACGAAGGTGTCGACGTGTGTTTTGGTGTAACAGAGGTCCAGGGCGTCCACCACCATGCGGATGTCAGCGGAGTTCTTGCCCGATTGTTTGACGTGTGGGATCTCGATCAGCTCGAAGCCCGCATAGTGCATGGGAGGCTTGAACTCCTTGTAGCGCTCCCAGTCGCAGTAGGCCTTCTTGACGACGATGGAGCCCTTGAGCAGCAGTCGCTCGAGAATACGGGTGATGTCGAACTTGTCGTAGCGCGCGTCACGCACGCCCAGGGCGATGTTTTCAAAGTCGCAAAACAGGGCGAGATTCGATGTTTCGGGCCCTGAGGGCATGGCTTTTTCGTCCGTATGTGTCAGCTGCGGATTCTGACAGGTGCCGCTGCCGCCGAGGGCGGTTTATCGCCCCCGCAGCCTCAGGTGCCAATCATTGGATTATTGTTACATAAACTGCGCGCCGCGGCGTCAATTGCTGCCACGCACAAATTGTCTTCAAAGCGGCGCTAATCCTTTAGGTTTATAGGGTATTCGACCGATCGGTGACACAGGTCTCAGTGCTAGTCTGGATTCGACCGGTGTGCTGCCGACATAGTGGACGTCAGCGTAAGGAAACAGTGAGATCGGCGCCGGCGAGCATTGGGATTGAATAAGAAGTGGGATTGCACAAGAAGACACTGATCGCCGCCTGCCTGGGCGCCCTCGCGCTCATTGTGGTGGTGTTCGCCTCGACGAGATTCATTCTCGTCCACAGCTTTACCACCATCGAGGCCGACGAGGCCCGGCAGAGCATCGAGAGAGTGAATCAGGGGTTGCAGATGGAGTTGCAGCAACTGCGTGCCGAGGCTGAGGACAATGGTCATTGGGACCAGGCCTTCGACTACGTGGGCGGGCACCGCGAAAACTTCATCAGTGAGAACTACTCGCGGTACGGCCTCGACACGTTGCGGGTCCATGTCATGTGGATCGGCGATGACACCGGGAAGACCCTCGTCAGCTTTGATACTCGCGGCGCCGCTCCCGGGACCCTCGCGCAGCTGAGCTCCGATTTGGTGAGTCGCATACATAAGTACGCGATGTCTCTCGTACCGCGAAACAGTATTGACTCGCCCGTGCGCCTGTTGCGTGTTCCGGATGGTGTGTTGGCTTTCTCCACCGTGCGCGTGCTCCGATCGAACCATGAAGGCCCGAGCCCGGGCGTGCTCGTGTTTGGTCACTACTTTGATGATGCGTTGATCAAGCGTATTGAGGAGACGAGTCAGTCGCCTGTCAGGCTCATACTCCTCGACGATCACGGCGTGCCAATGGCTGACGTAAATAACGCTGTAGCCCAATGGCTGACGAATGCCTCGAGCGACACGCTCATCCAGACAAATAACGGCGAGACTCTCGACAGCTACTACTTACTTCGGGACGTCGAGGGTCGACCGCTGGCCGTGCTGGCCAACAGTGTCTCGCACGCCGCCCTGCAACTCGGCCGACGGACGATCACCTGGGTCGTCGTGGCACTCCTGGTCGGATTTTCACTGCTCATCTGCGTGCTCCTGACCATGGTGAACCGCGGCTGGCGCAGTAGCGCTGTCGCTCGACGCCAATCGATTGACCAGCAGCGGCAGTTTTCCCGCCTTGCCCGGCGCGACGTCCTCACTGGCTTGCCGAACCGCGTATATCTGCAGAAGCTTCTGCCGCGACTGATCAAGCGAGCCGCCCGTGACACCAGCCGCCTGGCGCTCCTGTATATCGACCTCGACCATTTCAAGAACGTAAACGACTCCCTCGGACACGCGGCCGGCGACAAGTTGCTGACAGCAGTGTCTCATCGCCTGCGTGCAGCCGTTTCGACACACGATGCCGTCGTTCGAATGGGCGGCGACGAGTTCGTGGTTGTAGCGAACATGTTGCCGAACGCCCAGGTGGTTAATTCCATCGCGGACCGCATCCGCCGTGCGCTGGTGGTGCCACTCGATCTCGATGGCGTAACCATGTTTGCGAGCCCGAGTATCGGAATCAGCGTCTATCCGGAAGATGGCACAGACTCGGAACAGCTGTTGAAGCATGCCGACATCGCGTTGAATCACGCGAAAGACCGCGGCCGAGGCAATCATCAGTTCTACACGCCTGAAATGAACGTGCGCCTTCGCGAGCGGTTCGGCTTGGAGCGAGCGCTCCGGCAGGCGTTGGAGCGGAACGAGTTGTCGATTGAATATCAGCCGAGCTTTGACTTGCAGACGCTACGGCCTGTGAGCCTGGAGGCCCTCATTCGCTGGAGAACGGCGGATGGCACGTATATTCCGCCGTCACGGTTCATTCCGATTGCGGAGCAGAGCGGCCTGATCGTGGACATCGGTGACTGGGTACTGCGTACAGTCGGGCTCCAGTTGAGCGAATGGCAGCGTCAGCACGTCCCGTTGCTACCGGTTTCCGTGAATATCTCGGTACGGCAGTTCGAACATGTGCAGTTGGCTACTGTGGTATCGGTGCTTGCGGACGAGTTGGGCATCGATGCGAGCCTGCTGCACTTCGAGATCACGGAGAGTGCAGCCATGCAGAACTCCCAGCAGCACCTCGGTTCTCTGCAGGCGTTGCGCAACCTCGGCTCGCGCATCCTGATCGACGACTTCGGCACCGGCTATTCGAGCTTGAGCTACCTGAAACACCTGCCGATCGACACCCTCAAGATCGATCGCGCGTTTGTACGCGATATGGCGGTGGACGCGAACGACGCCGCCATCGTGCGCGCCATCATCGGGGTGGCGAAGAGCCTGGGGTTGCAGCTCGTCGCCGAGGGAATCGAAACGGCTGAGCAGCTGGAATGCCTGCGGAAGCTGGACTGCGAATGCGGGCAGGGCTTCTACTTCAGCCCGCCCGTTTCCGCTGAATCATGTCGTGCCATGCTCTGGCAGCTCCGAGGTCCGCCGCGGGCGGTGCTGGATACGCCAAAGCTTCGGTTGCTCGCGCCTACTACCTAGGGAGCCTGCGTGGCCCATGGGCGCCGCTGCGGGTCGGCCGCAGCAGGCGAACATGGGCCATGCAGGCTCCCTGGCTTGGGGTTAATGCCCTGGGGGCCAGTGGCATGCGAGAATCCCCAACGGCGCGTCCCGCGCCGTAGATAAGAACACCAAGGGACACCATGGCCGGTAAGAGTCGTCGAAGGGTCTCGCGGAAGGCCGCGGAAGACGCTGTGCGTACGCTTTTGCGATGGGCAGGAGACGATCCGGATCGCGAGGGTTTGCTCGAGACACCCAAACGGGTGGTCAGTGCCTATCGCGACTGGTTTTCGGGCTACGAGTCCGACCCGTCGGAGTATCTGCGCCGGACCTTCGAGGAAGTTGGCGGATACGACGAGATGATCGTGCTGCGGGATATCTCCTTCGAATCACACTGCGAGCATCACATGGCGCCCATCATCGGCCGGGCGCACATCGGCTACTTGCCCACCAACAAGGTGGTTGGCATCAGCAAGCTCGCGCGGGTCGTGGAGGGTTATGCGCGGCGCTTGCAGGTCCAGGAGAAGCTGACAGCCGAGATCGCCAATTGCATCAACGATGTGCTCAAGCCCCGCGGTGTTGGTGTTGTCATCGATGCAACCCACGAGTGCATGACCACGCGTGGCATCCACAAGCGCGGTGTGTCGATGGTCACCAGCCGGATGACCGGGACATTCCGCGAGGATGCCCGGACGCGGATGGAGTTCCTGCAGTTCGTCGATATCCGGCCGGCGAAAGAAGTCTATTAGCGCGCACGTAGCGCTAATTGAAATCAATCTGCGCGTGGTCGTAGGAATCGCCCTTCCAGAAAAACACATTCTGGGACGCTGTCCGGTCGTCCGCGAAGGCCAGCATGATGGCATCGTTGCCCTTCGGCCGGAATTGCTTCTTCAGGGCGCTGTCAAAAACGCGATCCACCGCCACGGAGTGAATGAAGAAAGTGCTGGCGTTGATGGCGGCCTGGTCGAGCATCTTGAAGCCGTAGAACGATTGGCCCGAGGGCGCACTGAACACGACGAATTTGTAGCCATTGGCGCTTCGGTCCACCGGCACGAGCAACAGTGCGTACGCGACGGAGCGCGAATCTTCGAAGTGACCCGTCGCGATTCCCGGGCAGGCGAGCGGTGCCGTGGAGGCCCATTTCTGCCGGATCTTCGGCAGCAGATTGCCGGAGTCCTGAACTTTCCAGCCGTAGAAACGACGCTCGAGCGTGTCGCGGATATCCTTCGGAATGGTTTCGATCTGGCACAGTCCCAACGCATCGTCAGCATCGACCGCAGCCGCCGCGAACGACGCATGCTGCAAGAAGGACAGGCCGGACAACAGGCTCAGCACAAGGGTATACCGCGCTTTTGACGCGCGCAGCGACGCGAGATCCATTCAACCTCCGTGATTGTGTCCCGGACGGAATCCGAGAATCCCTGGAGGCCTCGTGCGCATATCCGTCCCTGTAGCAGCGCCATGATTGCCTTTATGCAAGCGTCGGACAAGGGGGAGATCTACAACTTTCTCACTAACATCCAACTACGCGCGACCTGAGTCTCGAGACGTTCGTCGCTCGCGCCGCGCTTTGTTTCGCGGCCGACTGCCTGTCGGCCGCAAAGATACTGTGATGTGTCTGCTGGTCGCGACCACAGCATGTTTGACTATTGCGTCTTCAGCTCCTGTTTCTTGAAATCCGCTGGAACGGTAAACGCATCCGGGCTCGCGCCGTTGGTTGACACCGAAACTAACTGCGACGAAACGGTCATCAAGGCCACATCGCCCGGTGGCAGCGCCACGGGTGTTACAGCAGGTGCCGGCGGCGCAGCAGCGGGTGCATCCGCGTCGTCTTTCTTCTTGTGGAACAGGCCGCCCAGCTTGCCGACCATCGCACCTGCGACCGCACTCGGGCTGTTGGAGCTGTCGCTGTTGTCCTGGCTCTGCTGCGCCTGCTGAGCCTTGGGGTCCTTGCACTGCGCGCCGCCCAGAGCGAGTGTGAAGCTGCTTTTTACGGGATACCCTTTCACGTTCTGCATCTTGGCGGCAATCTCGGTCCAAATGCCCTTGTACTGGCTGAAGAGAGCCTTGGCTCGTTGCGAGACATCCTGTGAGCTCGCCGGATCCAGACCCATCTTCGCGGCGTACGCCTTGTAAAACTTCTGTACTTCCGCGCTCTCGGTGAATCCAGTGGACAGCCACTGATCCAGCACCAACGCGACCTCGCAGATCGACCCCGTCTCCGTGTCCTTGCAAGGCTGCGCCGCAGTAATGATCACACGCTCGGAATCGTACCCGGCGAACTGCGCCTTCTCGCCGGTCTTCTTGAAATCAGCCCGGGCCGGCAACCATTCGCACTTGGACTGGTCCACGGCGGAGGGCTGTTTCCTTTCATCCGTGGAATTCATCTGGTCCGTCGCCTTCTGCAGCCGCTCGTGCATCTGCTCGAAGGTCATCTCGGTATATTCTTTCTTGTTGATGTTGAGATGGTAGAGCTTGTCCTGATCGAGGCGCACGATCTCGGCGCTGGGGCCCACCGCGTTGCGCGCCAGGAAACCGACGATCTTCGACTTCATCTTCATGTCGCTGTCAGTGCGCGACTTGTCGCCGGAGATGGTGGTCCTCGTTGTACCTGACATATTGCCGAAGGCCATCACGCCGACGCCTTCTACGGCGGTGGTGCGCTCGAGAGTGATGTCGGCCTGGGCAACGCCGGTGGCCAGCGTGAGAATGCCGCACAGCGCCGCGAGGGCCGCGGGCCGCAGTGTCCTGTTCTTCATGGAATCCCCTGATTAGTAGTGTTCTAGGACGTAAACCAGAATGCTACCAAGAAGCCGCCAGAGGCAATATTAGAATGATTCGGTTTGGCGGAAGCTCGAGCGGAGGCGGGTGCCCGCGCCGTTGTGGCGGCGCGGGCGGGCGTTGGGGCGCCTAACGATGTGGACGAGGCGATGCAGGCGAGGCGGTGTTGGCGGGTTCGTCGACAGGGCAGCCAAGCCGATCAGGCAATCAGTGCTGCGTCGCTTCGCGAGGCCTTCTTGCGGTCCTGTTCCTTCAGGAACCGCTTACGGATGCGGATGGAGATCGGCGTGACCTCGACGAGCTCGTCGTCAGCAATGAACTCTACCGCGTACTCCAGTGTCAGCTGAATCGGCGGTGTCAGAATCAGCGCTTCATCCTTGCCGGCGGCGCGGATGTTGGTCAGCTTCTTGGTCTTGGTCGGGTTGACCACGAGATCGTTCTCGCGGCTGTGGATGCCGATGATCATGCCCTCGTAGAGCTTCTCACCGTGGCTCACGAACATGCGGCCGCGCTCCTGCAGGTTGAACAGGGAGTAGGCAACCGCCTCGCCCTGCTCGCTGCTGATGAGCACGCCGTTGTGGCGATCGGGGATCTCGCCTTTGACCGGTGCAAAGCCGTCGAAAATGTGGCTGATGAGTCCGGTGCCGCGGGTGGTGGTCATGAACTCACCCTGAAAGCCGATCAGGCCACGGGCGGGGACACGGTACTCGAGCCGGGCACGGCCGCTGTTGCCGTCGATAGCCATGTCGGTGAGCTCAGCACGGCGAGTGCCGAGGGCCTCCATGACGGCGCCCTGGTGGGACTCTTCGATGTCGACGGTGAGCGCTTCGTAAGGCTCGTGAACCACGCCGTCGACGATCTTCGTCAACACCTGGGGACGGGAGACCGCCAACTCGTAGCCTTCGCGCCGCATGTTTTCGACGAGAATCGTCAGATGCAACTCGCCGCGGCCGGAGACGCGCATGACATCCGGCTCTTCGGTATCTTCGACCCGAAGCGCGACATTGCTCTGCAGCTCGCGATACAGGCGCTCGCGGATCTGGCGGCTGGTGACGTACTTGCCTTCCCGTCCTGCATAGGGCGAGGTATTAACCTGGAAATTCATCGCCAGGGTCGGCTCGTCAACACGGATCGGGGGCAGGCCTACCGGTGCTTCCGGAGCACAGACCGTCACGCCGATATTGATGTCATCAATTCCGGTGATGGCGACGATGTCGCCGGCCGAAGCCTCATCCGTAGGCGTCCGCGCCAGTCCCGTGAACGTCAACACCTGCTGGATCTTTGCAGGCCCACGGTCCTCGTCACCGAAGCGCAGCACCACGTTCTGATTGGGCTTGACCGACCCGCCGCGGATGCGGCCGATGCCGATACGACCCACGTAGGAGTTGTAGTCGAGCGTGGAGATCTGCAGCTGGAGCGGCTTTCCCGCGTCGGCGGCCGGCGGTGGCACATAGGCCAGCACGGCCTCAAACAGCGCAGACATGTCGGGGCGGCGCTCGGTGAAATCGGTGCTGGCCCAGCCCTGCAGGGCCGAGGCGTAGATCACCGGGAAATCCAACTGCTCGTCGCTGGCACCGAGCTTGTCGAACAGCTCGAAAGTCTGGTCGATCACCCAGCCCGGACGCGCGCCGGGACGGTCGATCTTGTTGACCACCACAATGGCCTTGAGCCCAAGGGCCAGCGCCTTGCGCGTAACGAAGCGGGTCTGGGGCATCGGGCCCTCGACCGCGTCGACGAGCAGCAGTACGCCGTCAACCATGGACAGCACTCGCTCGACTTCGCCACCGAAGTCGGCGTGGCCGGGTGTATCTACAATGTTGATGCGGGTGCCGCCATACTCGATCGCGCAGTTCTTCGCGAGAATGGTGATACCGCGCTCCCGCTCGATATCGTTCGAATCCATGATGCGCTCGCCCATTTTCTCGTGGGCGGCGAAGGTGCCTGACTGCTTCAGCAGGCAGTCGACCAGTGTGGTTTTGCCATGGTCAACGTGAGCGATGATGGCAATGTTGCGTATGGGGCGATTCATAGGGGGTAGCTTATGTCGGGCATGTGTACGGTCGCTGACAGCTGTAGCGCCGGCGCATGCGGCAAGCCCTGAAGGCGCATACGCAAAAAAAGGACGCGCAGGGTACCAGATTCAAAGGCCTATTGTGAGCTACTGGGCCGACCTGGTAACTCAATTAGGGAATACCCTATAACCCTTTGATTCCATTGACCAGGGGTTCAGCTCCACAACCCTGTCCAAGACGCACTGATTTCGGGCGCCCAGGAGGAAATTCAAGGCCTGTGCGCTGATCAGGAGCGCGCCGAGACGGGCGTAGAGGTTGAGCGGGGGATCAGCTTCAGCTGTACCACGAGGCTCCCTTTCCCTGGGCAGCCGATACGAAGAGTCCGGCGGCAGCTGTGACAGCTCCTTGGCCCCGAAGCATCTGGATGGATCAATCAGCGGTCCGAGGCGGACCACGCGACCTACCAGGCAGCACAGCAGCAGCGGGGATCCTTCCTCGACCGCTTGCTGCGCAACATCATTGAATGATTGGTCGGCTTCGCTGTCCGCACAGGCAATGACCAGCGCGGGTCGGAGCGACTGGAGCAGGTAATCGGTCTCGCGGTGGACGCCGAGTCGCTGGAGCTCTATGCGTGTTGCGGCTGCCAAGTGACCGTCACCACAAACATGCACGTGCCGCACAACTTTGGCATCCGTGCCGATCCACGTCCTGGAGCGTCGCATGCCGTCATCGTACTTACCCGCAGCGGGATGGGAAGCCCGTAAAACTGCCGTAAATAGGCAATTTTGCTTGTTTACTTCGGTGGCCCGATGCGCAGGCTTCGGGTCGCCAGCCGGACCTCAATGAGGAAGGCGATGTAGGCGCCGGTGATGAAGATCATTGCGCCTACGAACAGGAGTGCGATGGTCCCAGCGAAACCCGAGCCGAAGAACGCATTGGCAAACAGGGTGATGACGACCAGCGCGATCAATACCGCTGAGCAACCGCACATCGTGATTGCTGAATTGATGTAACGCGCTCTTCGCGCGAGTACCCCCAAGTCTTCATGTATCTGGCGGGCATCGGCGGGATGGCGAGTGAGCAATTCTTCGAGGTGCCGCGCGCGGTCCACGGCTCGTGTGAGGCGACTGGTCATTACGCCCAATGTCACACCGACGCCTGACAACAGGAAGACGGGCGCGAGGGCTGACTGGATGAGATGAGCGATGTCCATGGCTGCGCAACGGTCGTAATAACATGGCTATGATGCCAGCAATGACGCCAAAACCTATCTCAGAATCGCCGGGACGCCGCAGGCGCAGCCCACCGCGCAGCCGGCCCAGATTAACAATGAAGCAGGCCGCGCTTTTTGCCGGCGGCAAAGAACCCGGGCTCCGCGCGAACTTTTTCGCGCTAATTAACAAGTGAAGAGACACCTGCCGCATGAAGAAACGCCTGGATGAGCACTGGGACACAAAGTCACTCCTGTATACCTGCCACGAGCGCTCCATCGAGTTACTGAAGCGGAACCTGACGGACGGCGGAATTCTGGCCGCAACACCGGGTGATCGCGCGGAGCAGCGGGGGTACACGGCCATCTTCGGGCGCGACGCGGCTGTCTGTGCGCTGGGCATGGTGGTCTCCGGCGACAAACTGTTGGAGCGGGAGGCTGTCAGGGGCCTGCATACATTGGCGGATCACCAGGCCGCGAACGGGCAGATTGCCAAGTTTGTCGACCTGCACCGGCAGGAAGCGGACTTCTGGTACCTGGGATGTATTGATTCGACGTTGTGGTGGCTGATTGCGCTGGCGATCCTGGATCGGCGCGGGCACCCGCGTGGCCTGCTCCGGCGCTACGCCCGGAAGATCCAACTGGCGATCCAGTGGCTGCTGGCGCAGGAGCACCAGCGTTTCTTTCTGCTGCAACAGAATGAAGCCAGCGACTGGGCTGACATCATGCCGCGGTCGGGGTTTGTGCTGTATACCAACGCGCTGTGGTATTTCGTCAAGCGGTTGTTTTCAGTCGGGCATGCTGAGCAGACGCTCGGGAACTTCAACGGGTTGTTTCACCCGTTCTCGGCCAAGCTGGCGGAGTATCGGCGTGCCCGCCTTCTGAACGAGTACGTGTTGAAAAAGGGGCGCGATCGCGACTTGTATCTGAGCTTTGTCAACTTCTCGTTCTGGGGCGACGAAGGTGATGTGTTTGGGAATGTGCTGGCGGTGTTGATGGGGCTCGCCGATGAACGGGCAACGCGCCGAACACTCGACGCCTTGGCGAAGGCGCAGGTGGGCGATCCGTATCCGGTGCGCGCAGTGACGCATCCCATCCGGCACAAGAGCTCGTTGTGGCGGCCTTACATGGCGCGCCATCGGCAGAACCAGGTGTGGCAATACCACAATGGGGGGATTTGGCCGATGGTGGGCGGGTTTTGGGTTGCAGCGCTGGCCGGCGCCGGGCGGGCTCGTCAGGCGCAGGAGGGATTGGTTGGGATGGCACGGGCGTGTGAGGTTGGGGACTGGGCGTTTACCGAGTGGCTCCACGGGAGGACGCTGGCGCCTCGGGGGATGCCGGGGCAGTCGTGGAATGCGGCTGCGTTTTTGATGGCGGAGTCGGCGGCCGCGGGCGCCGCGGATTTGTTTACGGGTTGAGTTGGATGGGGCGGCGGCGCGTCAGTCGGGCGGATTGTTGGCCTTCAAAAATGCTACAGAGCTCTGCAGCATCAGGAGGCGGGTCTCGCTGCGGGACAGCCAGTGATCCTCCTTCTTCAGGGTAACCATCTCCACCGGCTTGTTGGCCTTCTTCAGCGCCTTCAGCATGAATTCGCTCTGCTCATACGCAACGATCGTGTCGTCTTTGCCGTGGATCAGCATGACGGGCACAGTGACCCGGTCGATGTGCTTTATCGGTGAGATGGCATCCAACGACGGATCATCCGGGCCTGTGACGCCCATGTAGCGATTCCAATAGCGTGTTCCTACGTGATCGCCCCCATTCTCGCGCTGCTTCTCCCACTTGAGCATTTTCTGCAAATCCGAGATGCCGGCAACCGAAACGGCGCAGCGATAAATGCCGGGGTCGAGTGTCACGCCTGCAAGCGCTGCGTACCCTCCATAGCTGGCCCCGACGATGCAAACGCGGGTGGGATCAATCGTCCCCTGTTTGGCCAGGTAACGGACTCCGTCGGACAAGTCTGTCTGCATCTTTCGGCCCCATTCCCCGTAGCCGGCGGTCATGAACGCTTGTGTGGTCATGGAGCCGCGAAAGTTGGGTCGGAGCACGGCGTACCCCTGCGAGGCCATTGCCTGGGTCCACCAATCGAAGTCTGCGGTATCACGGGCGGCCGGGCCACCGTGCGGAAACACTATCAATGGCAGCTTGGTGGCCGGTTTGCCGGCGGGTAACGTCAGGTAGGCGGGTATTTTCAGGCCGTCGGCGGCCTCGTATGTGATGCGACGCGTTTCCAGCGAATCCTGGATGCCGTCGTAGACGTAGCCCAGAAGCGTTGCCCGCGCGGTGTTCATGTTGATCAGCTCGTAGCGATATCCTCTCGGTCCGTCCACTCGCACGACAAACTGCATCAGGTCCGCGGACGTCGACAGCAGATCGACGCGCTCACCCTCGAAAGCGTTTTCCACTGACCGCCAGCGGCTCTTCAATTCAGGGCTGAAGAACACGTACTTGGATTCGTCCTCAATACTGACACCACCGATCATCCGATGGGTCTTGGGGTCTTCGAGTGCCCGGTTGAGATCGTCGCCCCCCTCGATGGGCGGTCCCAGTTTGCCATCCTGCAGTGACAGCAACTCCCACACCGGCTCACCCTTGTCCAGGGTCGATACCAACACCGAATCGCCCTTGGGCCCGAAGCCCACCATGTCGGGAACATCGATGGGCGAGCGCTGCGTCTCGGCCTCGAACCAATGGCCGTTGTGATGCAACTTCATCTGCCAGCGCTGGGCGCGCTCGTAATAATTGTCTTCGGCCACCACCTCGCCGGCTTCATCCACCAGCCAGCCGCGGGTCGCGTCGCTTCCCAGGCGCGCCACGCTCTGCCGACGCGTCGTCAGGTTCACCTTGAAGAGAGCGAGTTTGACCGTGTCCTGAACGTATAGACTCGGTACGAACACCACCGTGTCATTACCGATGTGGCGCACCATTGGGGAATCGACGATCGTGTTGATCGAACGCACCTCATCGGTGGGCGCCGGGTACACCCGCAGTTTTTTGCTGCTGATTTCGAAGACCGACAGCTGATTCCATTCCGTGTCCTTGCCCACCAGGCCCCAGGGCATTCCCGTGGTCGAGGTGGTGATCAACAGATGGTCACTGTCGGCCCAGGCGAGATGGCGCAACTTGGTCTCGCCCAGCAGCGCACGCGCGAGCAATCTGTTTGGCAGGTCCGCAATCACGAGCACGCGCCGGTTTTCGTCCGTACGAACGAAGGCTATTCGCGTGCCGTCCGGGGCCAGTGCAACATCTTCGAGATTGGGAAGGCGACCGTAGGTCTCGAGCGGCGTGGCGCCCGCGACCTGAATGCCAGCCAGGATTGCTGGAACCGCAATAACTGCCCACAATGCCGCCACCACGAGCCTCAGCGCCCGTCCGGTATGGCTAGAGACCCCCATGAACGCTCCCTTTTATGATCTGGCTGGCGACTAGCTATCGCTCAAGTATCGTCCCACAGCATAAGTAGACCTCCTGTGATGCACAACTCAGAACGATTGCTGACCTTTCCTGCGCTCCTGAACGCCCGCGACCTGGGCGGTTATCCGACGGTGGACGGGGGACAGACCCGTTGGCGGTCCCTGTTGCGATCCGATGACCTGGCGCAACTCACGCCCGGCGGGATCCAGGCTCTGGCCGAATTCGGCGTGCAGACTGTGCTCGATTTGCGGTGGGCGCAGGAGATCGTGCTCAACCCCAGTCCCATTGGCTCGCATGCGCCGCAGATTCGCTATGTCCACCTGTCGCTGTTGGCCAGTACCCCGGCCCAGTGGCGGGAGTTGAGCAAGAGTTGTGAGAAAGAGCGCTGGAAGTGTGTGGTTCTGGAACAGGTCCGACCCCAACTGCGGGACGTGCTCAAAGTGATTGCGGCGGCGCCGACCGGTCCATTGTTGTTTCACTGTGTGGCCGGAAAGGATCGCACCGGGTTGATTGCGGCGTTGATGTTGACTCTCGCGGACGTCGAGCCTGAAGCGATAGCAGCGGACTATGCAGAGAGTACTCAGATGTTGGGCGACGCCTACCTCGAGCGCTACAAGGACGCAGACCCGCAGGACGTCCTGGAGAATGTGCGCTGTCCGGAAGAAGGGGTTCATAACATGCTGGCCTACCTCGAGGCCGAGGGCGGGATTCGCGAGTATCTCGGGAAGATCGGCCTCAATGAACTGGAGATCGCCCGGCTGCGCGCTCGATTGAGGGACTGATGCTCACGGTGCTGGTGACGGGGGCGACCGGCGGAATCGGCCTCCAGACCGCCAAGGTGCTCGCCCGGATGGGCCACTCGGTCATCATTCATGGGCGCGATGCCCGAAAAGGCGCCGCGGCTGTGGATGCGGTCAGGGCCGCGGCCGCCGCAGGTGCCGCCGGTGCTGCGCGTGTTGCGGGTGCCGCGGTCGCCACTAGTGCCACGGGTGCTGCGGCGTCCATGGGTCATGCGGGCGCCGCCGGTGCTGCAGGTACTGCAGGTACCGCGGGCCCCAGTGTCAGGTTCATGCAGGCGGATTTCGCTTCGCTGCGGCAGGTGCGGGACCTGGCTGCCGAGGTTGTTGCCTCCGTGCCGCGCCTGGATGTGTTGATCAACAACGCCGGCTGCGGAAATATTTCGCGCAGCGTCACTGCCGATGGCTACGAAACGACGTTTGCAGTCAACCATCTGGCGCCGTTTCTCCTGACCAACCTGCTGCTCGAGACGTTGAAAAAATCGCCAGCGGCGCGAATTGTCAACGTGGCCTCCCGGGCGCATCGCAACCAGGAGCTGGATTTCGCTGACCTGATGAGCGAGCGCGACTACCGGGTGATGCGCACCTATGGCCGCTCGAAGCTGGCCAACATCCTGTTCACGCAGTCCCTGGCCAAACGGCTGGCCGGCTCCCATGTGACTGCGAATTGTCTGCATCCGGGGCTCATCGCCACCGGCATCGGGCAGACCCACCCGGCGGCGCGGTTCGCCTGGAAGTTGATTGTGTTGCTGCGGGGAGGAATTTCCGTCGAGGAAGGAGCGAAGACCAGCGTGTATCTCGCGACCTCGCCCGATGTTGAAGGGCTGTCGGGCGGTTATTACGCGAAATGTCACCCCGCGCAGTTGCAGACGAGAGCCGAGGCGGTGTCGGATGCGGTGGGCGAGCGGTTGTGGAAAGTCAGTGAGGAGCTGGTGGGATTGCCGTGTTCGTCCTGAAGTCTCTGGCCCGCGAGCTCATTCTTCCACCGACCTCGCTCCTGCTGCTGACTTTCATCGGCGCGCTGCTGATCTGGCGACAACGCCGTTTTGGATGGGTGGTCTTTGTTGTTGGCTTCGGGTCGTTGTGGCTGCTGTGCATACCGGCCGTTGCCGACCGCATAGCGATGCTCGCTGAAAGGTACCCCGCGCTCAATCCGGGTCAACCCGTCAATGCTCAGGCCGTTGTGGTTATTGGTGGTGGCGGGCAAAGAAACTATGCACCTGAATACAACGGTCCCATGGCAGACCCGATTCTGCTCGAGCGGCTCACCCTGGCGGCCTATCTTGCGCGCCATTACTCGCTGCCCGTTGCGGTAAGCGGCGCGCCCACAGAAGGGTCCACGATGGCGCAGACGCTCTCGCGGAATTTCGGGGTGGTGCCGCGTTGGATCGACGGCAATTCGCGTGACACATTCGAAAACGCGCAATTGTCGGCCAAGCTTTTGTTTCCTGCTGGAGTAAAACGGATCATTCTCGTCACGAGCAGCGCGCACGAGTGGCGGGCCGCGCATGAGTTCATGGACGCAGGATTCGCTGTCGTGCCGGCACCGGCCGGAGTGTCGACCACTCGGGAATATGGCGTGTTTCGCTACGTACCCAGCACTTCAGCATTGACGCGCTCGTACTCGGCCGTTTATGAATTGATTGGCGAGCCCATGAGACGCCTGCTCGCGGCGGGCGGTGTCAGAGAGAAGTTGGATCGGAATGTGCGCACCATCGGCCCGGCGTCAGGCACAGATTCTACGCGGCAGTGACACTTGCGGCGGCTCGAGACTTTGATACCCCGCAGCGGATGCTGCTTAGGGGTGCGATAAAACCCAGGCTGATTACAGGCCTTTCCTGTACGCGGAGGATCTCACGAATGTTATCGATGGCGTCTGGGGTGGCGATGGTCAAGCGGGAAGCGGGACTAAAGCCCGCTATGGGGGTTCTGGTTGAGGCTTCGAACCGGTATGCAGCCTGGTTTCACGAGCTCGACGCATGGACGCAGTACTGGGACATCTATCATCCCGAGACGGCTGGCCGGTATCACTTCGGCAATGGCACGACGGAGCCGGGACTGCTGCGCAAGTTCCTGCGGCGCGAGCAGCGGCCACCCGTCTTCAATGCCTGGGTGCGGATGGCGCTGTCCCTCGATGGCCGCGAGAAGTTTGTTGAGGAGGCGCGGGTGCCTGAGGTCGCGGCCGCTGTACTGGAGGTGGACCGGTTGGTCTCGCGCTTGTTCAGGAAGCATTTCGGAGATGCCTCGGACCCTCGCGTGCAGGAAGACTATATCAACGCGATGCTGTGTTTCGGCTGCGACACGTTGCCGCCGGCGTCGGAGCGGGCGGAACAGTTTTCGGATAGCGATCCGCGGAAGAAGGCTGCCGGGCGCTACGCAATGGAGATCGATCTCGTCTGGTTCTCCTGCGCGCTACATCTCGAGGCAGTGCACGCCATCTATGGTGTTGATGAGGATCACGCGCGGCGCGCGCTGATGTTGGCTGGCATTGCAGTCGGCTGCTCGGCGGATTTCGTCTGGCGCGGCCACCGGCAGAGCCGTCCGGAGTACAGCCGGGATTTTCAGACGGCCTATCTGCTGCGGAACATGGGTGTTGATTGGGCCGGAGACTTCCGCTCTGCCTGCGCAGAGGTGCATGCGTTGTTTCGGATTCGGGAGTGGGGCAGGGAAGGATAGGGCCTACTTCGGGGCGCGTGTCTGCACGGTGAGGTGCGTGAGCCTGCGGGTCACTTTTTTACCCGAGTCCAACTCGCACTGCCAGAAGGTCAACACGCGATAACCCTCCCGCTGTAATGTGGCACGGGCTGCGTCGTCCCGCTCCACGTTGCGCGAGAATTTGTTGAGCCAGAACTCGGTGTTGGTGCGCGGCGTAGTCGCCTTGGGACAGCCCGCATGCCGATGCCAATAGCAGCCGTGAACAAAAATCGCCCAGCGGCGGGAGCGGTTGGCCAGGTCAGGAGAGCCGGGCAGGTCTTTGTTGTTGACGGTGTAGCGCAGGCCCAGTGTTGTTACTGCTCGCCGCACGGTCAGTTCCGGCGCGGTGCCCGTCTGCCGGATACGGGACATGCGGGCGGACGTGGCGGCATCAGTCCGCAGGGCCGCCTTTCCCGCCAGGCGTGGTTCGACTTTCTTAAAAGGTTGCTTGGACACTCGGCGGTTTCACGCTCTTCGCAGGCTTCATCGACTTCGCCATGCGCGTCTCGTGCGCCCGCAGTGCGCTCAGGAAGCCGCTTGGGAAAATCAGGCCGCTGCGTCCGGTCCGCTCCAGGAAGCCACGGGTGGCCTTGAGGGACAGGGGCCGCGGAGGATGTTTGAGGAAGGCCGACAGCGACTGATAAGACCGTCTGACTGGCCATTCCGAAGCCTCGACAGCCACTCGTCCGTTACCCACATTCCATGCCGCGGTCGGCCAGGGAGCACCTCGAATGGGCCGCGTCGCGAACTCCAATACGCGACCGGGATCTGCCATCCTGCGTCCGATCCATTCCGCCGCTGGAACGCTCACCGCATTGCCAACCAGTTTCCAGCGGCGTCCGGTTCGGCCAACGGTCTCGGCTGGCTTCGTCCAATCGCTCGGGAATCCCTGAAGTCGTTCGGCATCCCGCAGGTCGGGCGTTACGACCTCTCCCGTGGGCAGCAGAATCGCGGGCGGGGAGGGGATGCCGACGGTCGAGCCTCCTTTCAACGTCGGGATGGCATCCACGGCCCATCCCAATCCCCGAATGCCTTCGGTCCAATAGAATCCGCAGGCCGCGTGGCTCTCGTTGACCTTCGACTCAGCGACCGGGCCGGCTTCGTCAGCAAACAGCACTGTCCGGGGGTCATCGGTGAGAGACGCCAGCAGATAAACCCGCCGCCGTCGTTGTGGTCGACCGAGTGCACGCGAATCGATCACCCGATAAGCCCAGCGATACCCGAGTGTCTCGAGTGCGTCCGTGATGTGGTCCATTGCGCGGCCCCGATTGAGCTGCAACATGAATGGCACGTTTTCCAGCAGGACCCACGGCGTTTTGTGTTTTTGGACGAGTCGGAAGACCTCGCCCACGAGACCCGAGCGCAGGCCAGCGATTCCAGCGGTTTGACCCGCCTGACTCAAATCCTGGCAGGGAAATCCCGCGACCACGAGGGTGGTCGGTTTGGGCAGGCTCCCCAAAGTGGTCACGTCGTCGTGATGGGCGATGTCGGGGAAGTGAGCCTTGAGAACAGCGGTGGCCCCGGCGTCAGTTTCACAAAGGAGTGTGGTGCGGTGGCCTGCCCGATGCAGGCCCCGCTCGAGACCCCCAATTCCGGCAAAGAGTCCGGCGATCTCGTGTTTCGGCATCAGCTTCAGGCCCGCGAGCAGTCAATTCGCTGATTCTATCCTGAACGGTCACGGGCTCAATTGCCCGTTCAGTAAGCCGACGGATCAGTCCGACGGCGTGAGTCGGATGATGCCGTTGCCGGCATTCTCGTGCTCCTCATCCGCATGGATCCCGAACCACTTCTGCAGGGCTGACACGAAACTGTCCGGATCCGTGGCCTGAAATGCACCGCCGATCCGCCGGTTGGCGATTGAAGGATCGGTCACGACCAGATGTTTGCGGTTGTAGCGATTGAACTCATCGGTGACCTCGGCGAGGGTTTCGCCCTGAAAGGACAGCAGGCCCGCCGTCCAGCTGAGTTTGCGATTGATCTCATCCATACCGACTTTAGTCAGGTGGATCCCTTCCGGGCGAATGGCCGCGGCCTCCCCTTCTTCCAGAGTTGACCGGGAGGCGGGATTGCGCCGGAAGGCGACGTCAATGAACCTGTCGGCGGGTTCCAGAACCACCTTGCCCCGGGTGACTGAAACATCAACAGCACCCGCAGCGTGTACCCGGACGACAAACGCTACTGTTGCTTCATTTACCGGCTCGGCGCGCACCGCGACGCTCGCGGCGCTGACAGTAAACGGCCGGCGGCTGTCATTCACAACGTTGATCAACGCCTCGCCGCGGATCAACTGGATCTCGCGCCGCCGGGCCGTCAAACGGGTTCTGATCTCACTGTCAGTGTTGAGTTGGATGCCGCTGCCGTCAGCCAGGGTGACGTGCTCGTACCCGCCGATGCTGGTCGTATACTTTATCCATTCGGTCGGAGCGAGTGTGATCCAGGCGGCGAAGCCGGCGAGATATAAGATCAAAGTCAGCCCCGCCGCGGCCGCCACCCAGAACGGCCAGCCCGATCGCTTGTTGGAATCGGGGGTGCGGAAGGTCAGGTCCGCATGTTTCAACAGATCCGGGTCGACGTTCCCGTCCAGGGGCCGCGCGCTGCGCATGTGACTCGCACGCCGCCAGGCTTCTTTGATTCTGAGGAACGTGATCCGGTTGCGGGGTTCCAGCAGCCAACGCTCCAGGTCGGCTCGCATACCGTCCGTGAAATCTCCGCTCTCGCTGCGGATTATCCACTCGGAGGCCCGCTGCTCAATGTCAGTTGCTCTCGTCATGGTGCTTCTTGCGCCAGCGCTCTCGAGCTCGACAATAGTCGGGTCGTCCGTGCGAACGTCCCTGGATTCCAACGGCACGCCCGCAGCCTGCGGGTGCCGAACGTGATGCGCCGGTCGGCAATCTCCTTTTGCTTTCCATCCCATGCTGGTAGACGTTTAGCTTTGAGACCTCCGCTATGCCACGGCCTGAAAACAGGCTTTTCGTGGTGCTGAGTATCTCCCCCTTGTTTTGTTGCGTCGCACTATAGCCGGTAATCAAGTGGCCCGTAACGGACAGGCGGGGACGTTTGTGTGCGTCCGGCAAAGCCCCTTCCCGTCATAAGACACATGTACTGTCGCGACGCAGCTGAATATCTCACCTTGGAATTCATCTAACGGATCGCTTGCGCGGAGCCGTCTGACTTACTTGTGAACCTACGGCGCGCCCATTTCAAACTAGGCCTGACATTGCTGATGGGTGGCGGCGCTATTGCCTGCACGTGCGCTGCTCTCGATGTCGGCTTCTCGCAGATGGTGCGCGGACTGCTGCGAATCGTGGGGATCCAGGGTGTCCAACAGACTCACCCGCTCGTGAAGGAAATCATCGTTTCCGCCGGCAACGAGCTGACTGTCAACGGTGACCGGCAAACGATCAGTCCCGTGGCACCGGATGAGCTGGTGAAGCGCCTCGCGTGGGCGGGGATGTATCAGAAGGACGGGTGGCTCGCGTTCCGGGGTCAGTCATTGGAGTCTGTCGTCGCCGAGCTCAATCGACACAACAGGCGCAAGTTGCGGATCGGGGACCCGCAGACTGCGCGGCTGCGGGTGGGCGGCAAGTTCCGGGTGACCGATCTGGACGGGTTTGTTGCTGCGCTGGGATTGACTCACGGTGTCAGAGCTACCGTGTCGGTCGCGGAGGGTCCCGATTCGAATGGACGAACCGGTGAGGTGATTACGCTCAGCGGGGGAAATGCGGCTGGGGGAGACCTCAGGTCCAGGGGATCCGCAGACCTCGAGCCCCCGGCGCCGGAACACTGACCGGGGCGGGGGACGGCTGTTTCGCTAATCCATGTCAGCAGATTGGTCCGTGTCAGAGATTGGAAAATAGTCCTTCCCCGGCAGCCGCGCGTGCCGACTCTTCTGGTATAGAGTCCGCAGGGTCGGAACCTGCGGCCCATGGAAGGAGCGCGGAAATAATGCAAGCGTTTCGCAAGAACACCGCCCACTTGCGGGAAGTCATTGCGCTGATCTGGACTGATGCCACCGGGTTTGTCCGGTTCCGGCTGATGGTTGCGCTTCTTCTGATCATGATTGCGTCGGCAATGACGGCCCTGGGGCCCGTTGCGCTGAAACTCGTCGTGGACGGTTTCACGGGGCAGGCCGGCGCGGCAGGTACTTCGGCCGTCGTTTTGATCGGCTTGTACGTGTTATCGCAGTGGGTGGCGCGGACGGCGGGTGAGATTCGCGGGCTCGTCTATGCGCGCGCTGAGCGGCGTATGTCGCGCATGCTGAGTGAGCGGCTGTTTGCTCATGTCATGCGGTTGCCATTGAAGTTTCATCTGGACCGCCAGACGGGAGCCATCAGCCAGACGCTGGACAATGGACTCAATGGCTATCAGATGGTCCTTCACACGTTGGTGTTCACCATCCTGCCGGTTGCCACCGAGCTGGGGACCGTTGTGGTGGTGCTGTCGAGGCTGGATCACCCGGCATTTCTGGGTCTGTTTTCGGGCGCGATAGTCGCCTATGGGGTGGTGTTCTGGTATTCGGCTGTCACCATCATGGCTGCGGCGCACGCCGCCTCGGACTCACAGGTGAATGCGACTGCGGTGATGACCGACAGCATTTTGAACTACGAGACGGTCAAGTATTTCACTGCCGAGTCGGTTGTGCAGCAGCGTGTCAGTCGCGCATTGATTCAGACAGAAGATGGTTGGGTCGGGTTCTTCCGGCGTTATGCGTACAACGGCCTGTTCATTGCGACGATCTTTGCCGGATTCCTTGCCGTGACGATTCTGTACGCGGCGCGCGAGGTGCACAGTGGTCGCATGACGGTCGGCACCTTTGTGCTCGTCAACACTTATATGCTGCAGATCGTCCGGCCTGTGGAGCAGCTCGGTTACGCCATGCAGATGCTGTCCCAGGGGTTGGCCTTCCTGGGGAAGCTGTTTGAAATATTCCGCGAGCAGCCGGAAGTGGCTGCCGGCGTGGAGGATTCCGCGCCAGGAGGCGCGGGAAGGCTCGAGTTTGCACAAGTCGCGGTTGCGTATCGTTCCGATCGCGTCATCCTGACGGACATCAATTTCACGCTTCCGGCCGGTAAAACACTGGGGATCGTCGGGGGCAGCGGGTCAGGCAAGTCGACGCTCGTCAGATTGCTGGTGAGACTGATCGATCCGGATGCGGGCCGGATCCTGCTCGATGGAGTGCCTGTTCGGGAGCTGCCGCTGGGGTGGTTGCGGCAGGCGATTGCGGTTGTGCCTCAGGACACCGTGTTGTTCAACGATACCATCGGTTACAACATAGCGTTCGGCAAGGAAGGCAGCACCCAGGCCGAGGTGGAGCATGTCGCCCGCCTGGCACACCTGCACGATTTCATCATGAGTCTGCCGGACGGCTATGACACGAAAGTCGGTGAGCGCGGAGTCAAATTGTCAGGCGGAGAGAAGCAGCGAGTGTCAATCGCGCGCGCTGCGATAAAGCGCCCCCGCATCTACGTGTTTGACGAGGCGACTTCCTCACTGGACAGCAACACCGAACGCGAAATACTGAAAAACCTGCGCGAGATCTCGCGCTTCAGCACCACGGTAGTCATTGCGCACCGGCTTTCGACAGTTGTACACGCGGACGAGATCGTGGTGCTCGATGGCGGTACCATCGTTGAGCGCGGAACCCATTCGACTTTGCTGCGGCAGCACGGCCGGTATGCGGCGCTCTGGGAGGCGCAACAACAGGGGACGGTGGCCGCTTAGCCTTTACTTGCCTTCCAGCCGATCAACCCACGCCTCACACAACTGGACCGCCTCGCGGGGCTCGAAATTGTCCGGCTCCAGACACCATTCGAGCCACAATCCGTCAATCAGGGCGGTGAGCCCGATGGCGGCCAGCCGCAGATTGAATCTCAGCTCGCCTGTTTCCCGTTCCAGGTCTGCCAACATCCCGCGCAGCAGGTCGACGTACCCGTGATAGGTTTCGCTTTGCACGCGCTGGATGTCTTTCGAGTGGCGATAGAGGCCCCAAAACACCACCCAGACCGCAAGCACATCACTGTCGAGGTTGGGAGGTGAGAATGACGCGTTAAAGAAAGCGCGCAACTGCTCGCGCGGCGAGCCGGCAGTGCTCACGATGGCCCGCTGCAGGTAGCCCACCAACTCGCTGTTGAAATGGCGATACGCCTCGGCGACGAGCGCGTCCTTCGTCGGGAAGTGATGGTTGATCAGCCCGATGGATACTTCAGCCTGCGCGCTGATCCGGCGGATGGACAGTCCGTCGTGGCCATACTTCTTGAGACATTCAATCGTCGCTTCGACCAGCGCCTGCCGCCGCTCGTCCGGCAGCTTGCGCTCGAAGCGCGGTTCCGCGGATTTTTTGCGGGTGCGCTTCAATCAGGCCGCTCGATTGAGCCGCCCCCGTTTGAAATCGATCAGGATCTCGCGCGCCGCGTTGTGTCCCGGGGCGCCGGTGACGCCGCCGCCCGGGTGTGTGCCGGCACCACACATGTAGAGTCCCGGCAGCGGGCCCCGGTAATTCCCGTGGCCCAGGGTCGGACGAGCCGAGAACATCTGATCCAGTTGCAGGGTACCATGCATGATATCGCCGCCGATCAGCCCGAATGTGCGCTCCAGGTCCAACGGGCTCATGATCTGACGGCCGAGGACGGAAGTCTTGAAGTTCGGTGCGTGCTCGTTGACGGTGTTGATCATCAGGTCGGCAACCGTTTCTCGATGCGTGTCCCAGGACTCCCCGTTGGGCAGCTTGGGGGCTACATGCTGACAGAAAAGGCTGGCGACGTGTTGGCCGGCAGGGGCCAGGCTGTCATCCACAGTCGAGGGAATCAGCATTTCGACAATGGGCTTCTTTGACCAGCCGAACGACCGGGCGTCAAAAAAGGCCTGTTCCATGTACCTGAGGGTGGGAGCAAGGATGATACCGGCCGTATGGTGGTCACCCCGCGTCCTGCCGGGCAGGCACGTGAAGTCGGGCAGCTCGGACAGCGCCACGTTCATCCGGAACGTTCCCGAACCACAGCGGTAGTTGCTCATCCGCTCGCGAAACTCGGCGGGCAATGCGCCCTGATCGATCAGGTTGAGATACAGGAGGCGGGGGTTGAGATTGGAAATCACCGCGCCGGCGCGGAAGGTTTCGCCAGACTCGGTGACAGCACCAACTGCTCTGCCGCCCTCCACGATCACTTCCCGCACGGGGCTACCGACACGAATATCTACACCGCGCGTGACAGCTGACCTCGCCATGGCCTGTGTTATTGCGCCCATGCCGCCGATGGCGTGCCCCCAGGTACCCTTCTTTCCGTTGACCTCTCCAAACACGTGGTGCAGCAGGACATACGCCGATCCCGGCGTGTAGGGGCTGGCGTAGTTGCCGACGATTCCGTCAAAACCGTACACGGCCTTGATGGGGTCAGTTTCAAACCAACCATCCAGATAGTCGCCGGCGGAGGTTGCGAACAGGGCGAGCAACTCGCGCCGCATGCTCATGTTGAGCTTGCGCAAACGCCCACCCATGCGCGCCGCGCTCATGAGCTCAGGCAGCGCCGACAGCCAGTTGCCCTCCACCACGTTTGGTGGAGTTTCCAACACGAGATCGCGCAGGACGTCGGCTACGAGCTCGAGCCTTTCACCGTAGGCGTCGAGGCGACCGGCATCCTTTTTCGAGAATTTCTCGACTTCCGGATGAGTGTGGCCAGCGCCTGTCTTCAGGTACCGGCCGTCTTCGGTAGGCAGGAAATTCGAGACCAGGCGCTCCACTACACGCAGGCCGTGCTTCGGCAGCTCCAGGTCCCGGATCACCTTCGGATTGAGGAGTGAGACCGTGTACGCCGCAACCGAATTACGGAAGCCGGGATGGAATTCCTCGGTCACCGCAGCGCCGCCCACGACGCCGCGCCTTTCGAGCACGGTTACTTTGAGACCGCCGGCCGCGAGATACGCGGCGCAGACGAGGCCGTTGTGGCCGCCACCAATGATCAGCGCATCACACTGTGTGGATGACGCAGCCATGTTGTTTCCTTCGAGGCGCGATTCAAACGCGCTTCAGGTGATCGATTATGCAACTTCCTGCGGCGCGAGCTCGGGTGCCGGAAACTCAAACTCCTCGGCAGGCACTCGCGGAGTTGGATCGCGTCGGTCGCTCCAGCCCTTCGGCGGGGCCCGGTGCTGGCGTGTCTCAGGAATGAGCGAGCGCATCCGCCTCCCGAAGCTTCGCAGGCAGACCTCACCGTCACTCAACGGTCCGACGGTATAGGCGCTGGATCCCATGCCCGCCTGAACGCGTTCAATCAGCGCCTTGTCTTCGACACTGACCCGGCGATTGATCCGCCAGTTGAGATAGCGCGTGGCCTTCATCTCGCGACGGCTGTCTGGATGTACATAGGCGATCTCGCGCACCAGCGTTTCCGTGGGCGATACGGGCAGGAACTGCATGAAGTCGATCTGATCCGGGTAGATATCAAACGCGACATTCGGCCAGAGCTTGAAGTAGGTCCACAGCCGCTGCCGCTCGTCCGGGAGATGCTCCACCTTGGGGAGGAGGTTCTGGTACAGCCGCTCCGACCAGTTGCTCGAGGGGATGTCGCGTAGCGTGCCCCACATTTTGTCGATCCAGGGTTTCGCCTCGATGCCATAGCCTCGGCCGAAGAGACGGGTCAGTCCCGGATGCGCCACCGTGATGTGCAAGCCGTCGCTGTAGTTATCCGCGACGTTCTTCCAGTTCACCATTCGGGTGCGGAACGTTACGCGCCCCTGCGGGACGAGCTCCTCCATCCTGTACGCTGATAGCTCGTGCGCGTAGGGGGCTGCCATCTCCTTCACTGACGGCAGGCCTGTTGCGAAACGAACAAAGACGAAGCCTAGAAAGATCTCTTGCTCCAGCGGCACTAGGCCGTGACGGCCCATATCCAGCCCCTTGAACGCCTCCTTCTGCGGGATGGCGACTAGGCGTCCATCCAGTCCGTACGTCCAGGCGTGGTAAGGGCAGGTGATTCTGCGGCCGCAATGGCCCTTCGGGTCGTCGAGGAGGCGGGACGCGCGGTGCCGGCAGGCGTTATGGAAGCTGCGGATCTGGCCGTCTTCGCCGCGCAAGGTGATGACCGACTCGCCCATGAAGTCGAAGGAGTGGTAATCGCCGACGTTCGGGACGTCGCTTTGGTGGCAGACGAGCTGCCAGGCTTGGCGGAAGATCGTTTGCTTTTCGAGCTCGAAAAACTCGGCGTCGTGGTAGATCCAGGCGGGGAGGCTGAAGCCGTCCTCGTCTGTTTGGGGTGCGGGCATGGGAACGGCTCCGAGGGAGTGCGGACTGTTGAACGATCGTACAACAGGCGCGCCCATTGGGCAATTGGCGCCGATTCCATCGAGGCGCGCGGGGTGCCTTACTGTTTTACTTCGGGTCCCGTCAAACGGATGATCTGCGATGCCGGGTCGCCGGCATTCGGTTCGGCAGGAACCGCGCGGATTCCAAAGGACTGCAGCGCCGCGAGGAAGCTGTCCAGGTCCGTGGCATCAAAAGCACCGCCGATGTGGAGGGTCGCAATAGCAGAATCGTCAATAACCAACTGCCTGCGGTTATACCGATTAAACTCCGTCACCGCTTCCGCAAGCGTGACGCGATCAAACCAAAGCCTCCCCTGGGTCCACGCCAGCTTGCGTGTCATATCCTCAGCAGCAATCTTGTGCACGTTCATCTTCCGTGCCTTGACGCTGACAGTTTCGCCGGCAGCCAAAGTCGACAACTGAGGCAGCGCGATTTGCTGCTGCGGCAACTTGCTGTTGAGCGAATCATCGGGCGGGTCGATTGCGACACGGCCTTCGGTGACGATGACGTCAACTTGCTGTTGGTCACGGAGCCGCACGGAGAAAGCGGTACCAACAGCGCGGACCACGGTATCGGCAGCGGTGACATCGAATGGGCGGTGCGTGTCGTGCGCTACTGTGAAGAGTGCCTCGCCGCGCGCGAGCACGACTTCGCGGCGCGCGGCCGTCAGTTTGACGTGGATCTCGCTGTTGGTATTGAGGAAGGCGGTGCTGCCGTCCTGGAGCGAGATGCGTTGGAAGCCGCCTTGCTCGGTTTTGAAGACCTGCCAGCCGGAGCGCGTAAAGCTCATCCAGCTCGCCGCGCCGATCGCTACGATCAGCACCGAGGCGGCTACGGCCAGCCAGGGCAGCCAGGTCTTCTTGCGGGGGGTTATGACGATTGAGCCGGGCTTGCCGAACTTGTCGATGATGTTCTCATCGACCTCGCCGTCCAGGGGCCGCAGCTTGCGCAGGACGTCGGCGTGGCGCCAGGTTTTCTCCAGCCGCACGAAAACCGCCCGGTTGCGTGCATCTGCAGCAATCCATTCCTCAAACGCAGCCGTCTGGGCGGGTGATGAGTCTCTCTCGAGACGGATCAACCACTCAGAGGCCTCGGCTTCAATATCCGACGCTGGCATAAATCGATCAGTAACTTTTCCGGTTAGACGGCGTCAAAATGGATGACGGCCGGCGGATGAAATTCCGCTATCACATTGATTATAAAAGTCTTCGGGCCGCAACGCAGGTCTCATTGTGGATTATTTCCCACAATCGGGGCCGCTGCCAATCGGGGAATTTCGGAATCTGTGTGGACGGTCGCTGGCGCCAAAGGCCGCCGTTGGAGGGCATGGTAGCCAATTCCCGGAGGCGGCGACTGTGGCACTGTGTCATCCGGCCGCGAAATCGGTAAATATATAGGATAACTGCAGATCGGCTGCCGCGGCCGGCGTCGCTCCCACGCCACAACTGCTCGCGGCGGCGCGAAGCCCCGCGGCCGGCCCTGGTTCGCGCCGGGAAGCGCACACAGCAAGGGGCGGAAGGTCAATTATCGCCGGCTGCTGCGTTCAAACAATGATTCGTACTCCAACCAACTGCTCTCATGTTGGGTGCTTGGAAGGAGCCGGTGACACTGTCTGCGGCACTCAGGTTGAGTGATCGAATACGTCAGTCCGGAACCGGCGAGTCTCGCAGGTGTGTGTTGTGTTTGAACCGGCCGACTCTCATGTGTTGCCTTGCTGTTGGTGGCAGGCACGGCGGGTGTAAAGACCACCGGTGCGCACTTCGACGACCAGACCGCATCCGCGGTCCTGCCTGGCGCACGAGCCGCCACTATCCATATGAGCGAACGCTGCTCGCGAGCATTGCAGCAATGCAATTAGCCCTTGGTCCAATAGACGGGTAGGGATGCTTCAGGGTGCCGCGCAATTGCGCGCGCCAGGTGCGCTGAATTTTCTGTTGGGTACTTGACGGACGAATGCTGTAAGCGCAGCGTTGCCGGGCCAACCGATCAATGGCATTTCGTCGAACCTAACCTGACAAGGAGCGTGAAGTGGGCGCGAGCCGCGTTGATGGACCGACGTACGAGCGAGCGGAAATGCTGTCGTCAGGTTCGACATCACGACTGGAGAGGACTCATGAGCACGCTGGAAGTTGAAACGGAAATCAAGAACACAGTGCAGGCCACGGATGCAGTTGAGATAATCGACTGCGGACGCGCATCAGAGCGCACCCAGGGCGTTCCATTCCTGCTGTTGTTCGAGTTGGGCACTCCGCCCACTAACAAGCAGTTCCTGTGGTGAAGCGGACGGGCGCGATTCGATAAGAAAAATCCTCTTGCCTCGCTCCGGTGGGCGTAAGAGCCCACCGGACGGGGCGGGAACCTGCCGGGGAGGAGGGGTTCGATGGCGCGCTACGCGCTGGCTGATCACGTATTCGTCTGCCTGAATGGTGAGCACCTGGTGCTGCTGGATCTGAAGGAAGACCGGTATTGGGCGCTGGAGGCGTCGCAGACGGCCGGCTTGGGCGCGTTGGTTCGCGGCTGGCCCGTCAAATCCCCCGATGCGCCGCCCGGTGCCGATACACCGTCGGCCGAAACCGCCGCGGCCATTGAGGTGCTGCGCAGTCGCGGTTTGCTGACAGACGGCGTGCCGCCCGGCAAGGATGCAACACCGGTGGCTGCTGTCAGTCCCGCTCGCGAGCTGGCAGCCGAGGCTGATCCGGCGGCAGGTCGAAAAGTCGGCAGCCGGTTGGGCTTTTTCGCGGCGTCCGCGCTGGCAAAGATCGCCCTGCGCACGTGGCCCTTCGAGCGTGTCATACGCCGCGTGCGACGGCGCAAGGCGGTGTTTGCTTCCAAGGCAGCACAACTCGATGTCGAGCGCGCGCGTTCGCTGGTAGAGGCGTTCATGCGCTACCGCGTGTTCCTGTTCTCTTCAAAAGATGAGTGCCTGTACGATTCGTTGGCACTTCTCGAGTACCTGGCCCGCTATGGGATTTATGCGGATTGGGTGTTTGGAGTTCAAACGCGGCCCTTCGCGGCTCACTGCTGGGTCCAACACGGTGACATCGTCTTCAATGACACCGTTGAGCACGTCAGTGGTTACACCCCCATCATGGTGGTCTGACAACCTTCGGAACGCGCCCATGTACCGGTACTTCGTTCTCAACTGGAATCCCCTCGATGTGCGGTCGGCGGCGACCGCACGGCTGCTGTCGGAGCGCCTGCTCGCACGCCAGTCAGGTTGGATCCGCGCCTTTGAGGCCGTGGGGGTGGCCGCGTTTCACGCGGGGCTGGGTGCCGGTGCCAGTGAGACTTTCCTGCTCGATCACGGTGCAGGCGCCGTTTTCGGGCGGATCTTCAACCGCGACATGCCGAGCACCCCGGCGGCGCTGCGGATTGAATTCGATGCCAGCGAGAGTTTGAAGATCGTTCAGACGGGTGGCCGCCGGCTAGTGGAACGATATTGGGGCCGTTATGTCGGTCTGGTGCTGGATGCGGGCACGGGTGAGACCTGGGTGTTGCGCGATCCGTCCGGCCAGATGCCGTGTTTTATAGCGGCGCATGAGGGCGTCAACCTCGTGTTCTCCGACCTGGAGGATTGCGTCGCCCTGGGTGTACTACAGTTTACGGTAAGTTGGGACTACATCCGCGGAATGATTGCCTACTCCGGGTATCAGACGCGGCAGACGGCTCTCGAGGAAGTGTCCGAGGTGCAACTCGGGGAGCGCGTGCGCTTCTCGGGCAACACGATTCACCGCTCGTTGGAATGGAATCCCCTTGCAATCGCGCAGACGGATCCCATCCAGGATCCGGACACCGCGGTCGCGGAGCTTCGGCGTACCACGCGGTCCTGTATCCATGCCTGGGCCGCCTGCTATCCGGACATCCTCCACTCCCTGTCCGGCGGATTGGACTCCTCCATTGTGTTGAGCTGTCTGAAGGATGCACCTTCGCAGCCCAATGTAACGTGCCTGCACTATTTCAGCACAGGCCCGGACGAGGATGAACGCAAGTATGCGCGCCTGATGGCGAGCCACGCGCGGACCGAGCTGATCGAGCATCGGCTGACGGTAGAGGAGGCACAGCTCGACCAGATCCTCAATCTGCGCCGCTCGCCCCGACCGTGGTTCTACATGTATGAAGTGGAGCACAGCCGGTTTGAAGGCCAGCTGGCGGCGGAGCGGGACGTGAAGGGCATGTTTTCCGGTGCGGGCGGCGATGGAGTGTTCTTCCAGGCTCACGCCGATCTCGCGGTCACCGACTATCTGTTCGACCACGGACTGGGCCGGGATCTGTTGCGCGTGGCGGTTGATGCAGCCCGGGTGTCACGCAAGTCGATCTGGCCGCTGCTCGTCAATGCGGTACGTGCGCGCATTGTGCCGACTCAAATGCATCCCCTGCGAATGTCAGGCCGGCCGGACCGCACCGTCGTCAGTCAGGATGTGTTGAATGCCGGAAAGCGCAACCCGAAAATGATCCATCCGTGGTTTGCGGACCGGTCCACTCGCTCGGTGCCGCCCGGAATCCTCTGGCATACGATGTCGGTAGGGGCTGCTCCCGCTTTCTATCCGTCGTTCGAGGCAGGTCCCTATCCCGAGCGCACCATGCCGCTGCTCTCGCAACCGCTCGTCGAGCTGTGCCTGCGAATTCCCACCTACGTGTTGATCAAAAATGGCGTGGATCGCGCAACGGCCCGCAGGGCATTTGCTCCGGACCTGCCGCCGGAAATCGTCAAGCGGCGCAACAAGGGCCGCATCGACCAACACATTCGCGACGTCCTGGACGCGAATCTGAATTTTGTACGCGACATGCTGTTGAACGGCCGGCTGGTGAAGGAAGGTCTGCTGAATCGCCGCAACCTGGAACTGTATCTGACGCGCGAGCGCTCGCCCGCCGACTTCCAGTACTCGGAGATTCTGCACGAGCACCTGTGCGTGGAGGCGTGGCTCGCGCGCTGGTTGGACAATCGCGAGTCAATCGCCGTCCGGCGGCCGTATTCCAGCCCGCCGCTGCCTCACCAGGCCTTGCGAACCTGAAT
>JAXDQF010000136.1:0-8749 GCA_034668025.1 Gammaproteobacteria bacterium
GAGTCTGTGGTCACGGTGTTCCTCGGCGCAAAGGCCGTCAATGGCAAGCGTATTTCCTGGGGGAGTCTAGGGTTTCGCGGGCCCGGGAAGAAATCACTTGAACGCAAACACATATGCCACTTCGCGCTATGGGCGCCGTGAGCGCAGACCGGGCTGCTCAAAATGCAGCAGCGCGTGCGGTCGACCGGAGCGCTCCACGGACGCTCTTCAGAGACTGCAAGCTACTGATTTCCGTGCAACTTCCCAGGTCTGGCCGCCGCTTCGCGCCGCTTGGCACAGATCCTGCCTTCTGTCACTGGCAATGGTGCTTCCACAACACGGGCGAGGATATTCGTGATGGTCAAAAAACCCGAGGCGGCACCACTGCGGGAGATTTGGCACGCACGCTGTCCCGTACCGACCCCGTTGAGCGTGGCGATTCAGCTCGGGTGGGTAGAGCGAGCCTTGCGCGAGAAGGCGGGCATCGAGCTCAAATCTTCGCCGGAGAGTGGCGATCCCACGCAACTGCAACACTATTACGAGAGCTCCCTACCTAATTCGTTCCGTCATGGCGGCAGCGTTCCGGCCATTCATGCACGCGCAGCCGGCCTCGACACCCGCGTCATCGGACTGTCCTGGACCAACGAATATCAGGCCATCATTTCACTTCCGCAGACCGGCTTGACCCACGTCCAACAGTTGCGCGGACGACGTATCGGCATTCCGCTGCATGACACTCCGATAGACCACAGTCGCGCTGCGGCGTTGCGTGCTTTCAGCGCAATGCTTGCGGTCGAAGGTCTCAGCTTCCGTGACGTCGAGTGTGTCGATTTGCCCGATGATCAGGTGCCCGCGGTCACATGTAATGGTGCGGTTATTGCCACGGGCAACGGGCGCCGCGGTCACAGCCAATACACGAGCGAAGTACGTGCGTTGGCTCGAGGCGGGGTAGATGCCGTGTACGTAAAAGACGCAAACGGGGCGCAGGTTACCCATCTTCTGGGTGCTATCGTGATCGGCAACATCGGATCGCACCCGGACCCATGGGTCCGTATCAACAACTGTACGCCGCGACCTCTGACAGTCAGCCAGTTCCTCCTCGATAACCATCCCGACATCGTACGCAGCCTGCTCACACAAGTCGTCGCGGCCGCAGATTGGGCCCGCGCCCATCAGGCTCGGACGATCACGATGGTGGCTCGCGAGACGGGTTGGTCGGAAAGTTGGGTCCGGTATGCCTATGGAGATGACGTGCACAAGAACCTGCAGGTGGGCCTTTCGCCCGCCTGGATCGATGGGTTGAATACGTTCAAGGACTTTCTGGCCGGGCAGGGCTTCCTGAGCGCCAATTTCGCCATCGGCGACTGGATTGATCCGGCGCCGCTGCAGGATGTGCTCGCGCGCCAGCGTTCCGGGGCCACGCCTGGAGCCCGTACACGGGTCAGGGCAGTCACAATGTCAACGCCTTCGAACCTCCATTGAACGCGCAATCCCCCGGCGTGTTGTCGCGCACAGCGGCATACAGCCAGTTACCGGCTCCTATGATGTTTCGAAAGAGCCAGCCGCTGCTGCGCTGCCTGGCGTTGTACCGCTTCATGCCATGGCGGTTTTCCCTTACCGCGCTGCTCTTCATTATCGTGAATGCCAGCCTGGCTTGGCAGCAATGGCTCATTGGGCGCGCAGTTCATGATGTTGAGCGTGGTGTAGCGGTCACGCGCCTGCCCACCGGGGCGCTGGATTACAGCGTGGCGCGTTACTGGTTGCTGGTGTTGCTCACTGTTGCGCTGGTCCGCGGCGCACTACAATATGCGGGCGGTATGTTGGCCCTGATCGTGGGTCAGGACCTGCTGTTTATATTGCGCGAACGGATACTGGTCCAGGTACAGCGGCTCGATCTGATCTATCACTGGCGCCACGGCATCGGCGAGCTGGTGACGCGAACGACGCGCGACGCCGATAAAGTGCGCGACGCACTCATCAATTTGTGGCGGCAGGTATTTGAAACGGGCCTGGTCGCGCTGGCCGCCATTGGAATGCTCGTCTGGTACAACCCGCTGCTGGGACTCGTCCCTGCGTTGTTGACCGTTGCCGGCCTGTCTATCTTCGTTTCCCAGACGTCACAGCTCGTAGTACTCGATCGCGCGGTCGGCGCTGCCTACGACGCGGTCAGCCAGGATCTCAGCGAGGGTGTCAACGGCGTGCGGGTGATCAAAGCGTTTGCGCTCGAGCGGCGCCGCATCGCAGGTTTCAACCGGCAGGTTGCCGACTTCACCGTACATGCACGTGTAGCGTTGGCGTTTGCCTCTTCGCGCATTCCGCTACCACAGGTCGTCGTCGCCCTGGGCCAGGTGTGGATCCTCGTTTTCGGCGTGCACCTGGTGGGTTTGGGAGAATTGAATATCGGAGAGCTCGTGGCTTCGCTCCTGATGGCGAACACCCTCGTATTCCGGGTGGAAGGCGTGGGACGAGTCATGCAGGTGTTTGCTGATGCACGTTCGTCCGCCGCTCGAATCTGGGAGCTACTCGATTCAGAACCACAGATCGTCGGTGGAAACACCCTTGTCCCGGAAGGTCCTCTCGGAGTGCGATTCAGTAATGTTCGCGTCGCTTCCCCGGGAGGCAACCCGATTCTCGACGGCTGTTCTTTCCATGTGCGACCGGGAGAAATCGTAGCGCTGGTGGGCACTACCGGCTCCGGGAAGAGCACTCTCACTGCGCTGTTGCCGCGTCTGCTGCAAGTCGACGACGGTGAGGTTGCCATCGGCTCGGACGAGCGCGGTTGGACCGACGTCCGCGAATTCTCGCTCGAGCACTTGCGTCGTCACGTTCACGTGGTGACACAGGAATGTTTCCTGTTTTCCGACACTCTGGCAGCGAACCTGCGCGTGGCCGATCCTCACGCCAGCGATGCGGATTTGCTTCGCGCCCTGGAGCTCGCCGCTGCCGCGGATGTCATTGAGCGTCTGCCCCGAGGTTTGGATACTCAGCTCGGTGATCGGGGAGTCACACTCTCCGGGGGCCAGCGCCAACGTCTCTGCCTCGCGCGTGCGCTGTTGGCCAAAGCTTCCATCCTCGGTCTCGATGACGCGACCAGCGCTCTCGATGCGGCAACCGAACGGACAGTACTGCGCAACATCCGCGAATTCAGGGACACGGCCGGCCGCAACGCCGTCACCGTGCTCGTGGTGTCCAGCAAGCTGTCGACCATTCTGATGGCCGACAGGGTCCTGCTGCTGGCTGACGGCTACATTGCGGCCCAGGGTACCCATCGGGATCTGTCCCGGACCTGTGCGGCCTACCGTGAACTGATGGGGATCGAGAACGATGGCTGATCTGATCAAGGGACAATCCGCGCTGTCGGACATTGAGCTCGAGGAGGCCCTGGCGCAGCAGAGCCTCGATCGCTCGATGTTCAGCCGGCTGCTGCCGTTGATCAGGCCCGTGCGGCATCTGGTCGTGGGTACCATTCTCATCGAGATTGTGTTGGTCGGCGCTGTGTTCACCCGTCCCTGGCTGATCAGGCAGGCTATCGACCGAGGGCTCATTCACCGCGGCAGCTCGTGGGCGGTGGACACTCACGTGATATCTCTGGTTGCGGTGGCCATGACCGTGGCGTGGGTAGCCCGTTTTTCGCTTGCCGGCGTTTCGCAGTATCTGTCCGGCTCCGCTGCCATCCGGGTATTAGCGGACTTGCGGGCCCGAGTCTTCTCTCATGTGCAGGCACTCAGTGTGGGGTACTTCGACCGTACCAAGGCCGGTCGCATCATTTCCCGTGCCGACCGTGACGTGGATACCCTGGAACCCCTGCTGATCCAGGCACCACCGGAGCTGCTTTCCGCTGTACTGCGCTGCGTGATCTCCGGCGTCCTGCTGTGGATGATCTCGCCAGTGCTGTTGTTCAGCGTAGTCGGTGTCGTACCGCTGTTGATGGCCGCGACGGCGATCTTCAAACGGATTTCCCAACGCAACTGGGCCAAGGTGGCTGAAAATCGCAGCCGCTTTACTGCACATCTGGTGGAGACGGTGTCGGGAGTGCGCGTCATCAAGCAGTACGGCACCGAAGAATCCAACCGCGGCCGTTATCGTCAGCTTCTGTATGACTTCAACCACGCGCTGATCAGCGGCAACATCCGTTCGAGCTGGTTTGCGCCGTTCACCGCCGTGCTATCCACGGCTGCCATGGGGGTATTGCTGCTTGCCGGTGCCCGTGGTCTCGCGCTGCAGACCGTGACACTGGGACAGGTTGCGCAAAGCCTGTTCTACGTTTTTTTGTTCCTCGGGCCGCTCCAGGAGCTGAGCGACCTGTTCGAACGCTATGCGAATGGAATGGCCTGTGCGCAGCGAATTTTCCTGATGCTCGATACACGACCCGAGGTAAGGGATGCGGATGAGCCGACGCGCCTCGGGCATGTACGGGGCGAGGTATCATTCAACGACGTTGTGTTTGCCTACAGCACGCGCAGCACGACTCCCGTTATCGACCATCTCGACCTCACAATAGCGGCAGGCGAGGTATTAGCCATTGTTGGCCCAACGGGACACGGAAAAAGTACGCTGGTGCAACTGCTGACTCGTTTCTACGATGTCACGGGCGGCTCGGTGACCCTGGATGGTCATGACGTCCGGCAACTCGCACAAGACAGTCTACGCAGGCATGTCGGAGTGGTTCTGCAGGACAACGTGTTGTTCAGTGGCAGCATACTCGACAATCTGCGCCTGGCCGCGCCCGAAGCCACGGACGAGCACCTGATCGCCGCCGCCCGCGACCTGGGAGCCGACGAGGTGCTCGAAAGCCTGCCCAACGGATATCACACGAGCGTGGGTCCACTCGGAACCCACCTGAGTCACGGGCAGCGCCAACTCGTGTGCCTGGTGCGTGCCTACGTGGCCAATCCAGCCGTCCTGGTGCTGGACGAGGCCACCTCGGCGGTGGATGTACAGACTGAACGACGTATCCAACGCGCCCTGCGCCGCCTGTGCGAGGGCCGCACGGCCATCATCATCGCCCACCGGCTCACGACCATCCGGGATGCCGACCGCATTGCGGTGATCCGCAACGGACGGCTCGTGGACATTGGCGATCACAACACGCTCATCGGACAGGGTGGCGTGTATGCGTCGCTCTACAAGGCCTACGAGGAGAACGCCATCGGTGTTGCGATCTCCTCGCAGCCTTCGAATCAGGCGGCTTCGGATGCGGCGGCCTGACCGCGGTTTACGTGCCCCATGCTCCATTGCTGCTCCAACACACCGGGACCGAAGTCCTTGGTGCCTCCCAGGATCTCGGCGAGGCCCTGGAAGTAGGCCGCTTCCTCCAGGATCAGGATGTACTTGGAGACATCGATGATGTTCTTGCCCCAGAAGGTGGAGCCGCCGTTGGCCTCGAGGATGGCCGGCGTGTTGGCATCACGGCGGATGGTCTCGTTGATGAAGTTGGCTTCGCCGCCGCGCCGATCGATGTAAATCGGGATCTCGCGAGCCAGCGTGTGGCGCTGTGCGGGCGCGTAGCGCAACGGGAGCACGCGATGAGAACCGGCCCATGCGCCGAGATAAGGCCCGTGCACGTGAATGACCACGTCAACCCCGGCATTGGCTTCAAACACCTTGCCGTAGCGCTGGCCGGCGGCACCCGACTTGGGGCCACCGCTGTACACGGCGCCGTCGAAACCGGCCACGATTGCCTTGATTTCCTGATCGTCGGACCATGCATCGGGCGCGTGGACGGCGATGACCTTCGATTCACCGGGGACGCGCACGTAGGCTTGGAAGGTATAGGTAGCCGAAAGCGTGCGGGTTTCCTTCAGCACGCGGAAGGCCTTGGCAAAGTCACGCTTGACCTGTGCCACGACGGCGACGAGGTCGGTGCTCTGGTTTTGCGGAGTGGACATGGTTTGATCCTTTGGATTTCGGGAGGGGGGCACGCGGCGGCGCGCTCACTTGGGTCCTAGCAGGACGCATGCCAGCAGCCGCGCGGCGCTAAGCCACTGATTTGCGGCGCTTCCCCGCCTCGTTGCCCGATATGTCGATCCCGCTCGGATGCCTCGATGTTGAATTCACAGCAACCGGCAGGCTCCCCGTGACCCGGCAAGGTGTCGCAGCGTTCGTACTGTTGAAAACACAACACTTTGGCGCCGGGATTGCCACCCGCTAACATCAGCTCATGACTGTTTACTCATCGACCGCCGATACACTGCAATTGCGCAAGGTCAGCAAGGCCTTCGACCTGCCTCGTGAACGCCTTCCGGTGCTGGACGAGATCTCGCTCGACATTGCGCCCGGCGAATTTGTCTGCATCGTAGGGGCCAGCGGCTGCGGCAAGTCGACGCTGCTGCGCCTGATTGCGGGGCTCGATACCGAGTACAGCGGCAGCATCGTGTACGAGGGGCAGCAGGTCACGGGGCCGGATCTCGCGCGCGGAATCATATTTCAGGAACACCGGCTGTTTCCCTGGTTGACGGTCGAACAGAACATCCAGCTCGCGTTCGGGGCGACCTCGATTCCGCAATCCGAGCAGAAGGAGCGGGTGCAGGAGCAGATTCAGCGCGTGGGCCTGGGCGGCTTTGAGACAGCCTGGCCACACCAGATTTCCGGCGGAATGGCACAACGCGCCGCCATCGCTCGCGCACTGATCAATCGTCCCAAGCTGCTGCTGCTCGATGAGCCGCTCGGAGCGCTGGATGCGCTGACCCGGCTCAAGCTGCAACAGGAACTGCAGCGCCTGTGGGTGGACGTCGGCATCACGATGATCATGGTGACGCATGACATTGAGGAGGCTGTGTTTCTCGCAGACCGTATCGTCGCGATGACCTCGCGCCCCGGACGAATCAAGCGCATCGTGCCAGTGCCGTTGCCGCATCCTCGTGAGCGCACAGAGCCGCTGTTCAACGAGATCAAGCATGATGTGCTGGGGGATTTCGTCGAAGCGACTCCCTGAGGCCGCTTGGCGGGGATTCGCGCGGAAAGGCCTCCTGCATGCGAGTCCCCGCCATCGATTCCGTGTTGGCATGCTTCCTGCTTGATCACCCAGCGGACACCGCCGCCCGCGAAGGGATGCATCATGATCAACACTCATCGCTCTGTTCTTGCCGCGCTGCTGGCGGCTGTTTGTTCGCTGGTGTTGCTCACTCAGCCCGCGGTAGCGCAGGCGGTGAAAACCGTCACTATCGCGACGACTGCCACCGTGGTCAACGGACAACCTCACTTTACAGGCGTCCACCAGCGCGTCATCGACGAAGGCTGGCTCGCTGCACGGCTTCGCGAGAAGGGCATCGAGTTGGTGTGGATCCCTGTCGGGGGCGACACCGGCGCGACGATCAACGAAGCATTCGCTGCACGGCGCATAGATTTCGGCGGTTATGGTGATTTGCCGTCGGTAATTTTGAATTCGAGCGGCACGCGCACGCAAATGATCGTTCCGGACGGCCGCGGCCTGAACACATTTCTGCTCGTGCCGCCCAACTCGACGGCAACCTCGTTGCGGGACTTGAAGGGCAAGCGGATCGCGGTACATCGCGGCCGGCCGTGGTATCTGACATTTCTGCGCCTGGTCGAGCAAAGCGGTTTGAAACCCGGCGATTTCACGCTCGTAAACATGGATTTGCAGCCCAGCGCCGCGGCACTCGCCAGCGGCAACCTCGACGCGCTGTTTGCAATCAATTCCTACACGCTGGCTGACAAGGGGCTGGGCAAAATCATCTGGGACAGCAAAGGGCAGGCCGATAAGAAAATCCGCGCGGAATTGTGGAGCGCCAAGACTTTTATTGACGCGCATCCCGACCTGACTCAATTGGTTGCCACGGCCTACGTCCGCGCGCAGTACTGGGAATCGCAGGAACAGAATCGCGCCGCGGTCATCAAGACCGCCACGCTCGCCGGCCGGACCCAGCACGCCGTGGAGCAGGAATATGATGACAACGGCCTGGCGTGGAGAGATTTCTTCACGCCCGTTCCCGATGCTGCGGTGTTTGAGCACTACCGCAGAACCGTTGCGTACGCCGTTGATAAGCGCGTAATCCGCACGCCCGTGCGCGCTGACGACCTGTTGCAGACACGTTTCGTGTTGACTGCTCTGCGGGATCTGCAGTTGGAACATTACTGGGCGCAGGTTCCCGTTACCGCGCAGGCGGTGGCGCTCGCGGCCAAAGACGGTCAGTAACCAAGGAGCACACTATGAGCACAGCCGATCCCCTGGTGCCGGCACGGCGAGACCTGTCCGAGCGGCCGCGTCTCAGCGAGATCTGGTTCACGCGCTGCCCGGTGCCGACGGCCACCGGACTTGCCTACAAGCTCGGGTGGCTGGAGCAGGAGTTTGCCGGCGACTCCATTAAAATTGCGGCCATCCAGGATGCGCCGCGTGAGCTCGCCCGCCATCACTACGATCACGAGATTCCAACACTGATCCGCGAAGGCGGCAGCCTGCTGGCGCTGGCGGCCCGTGCCCAGGGAGCCCCGACCCGGCTGATCGGTCTAACCTGGATCGATGAAGCGCAAGCCATCATCGTGCGCTCCGATTCGGCAATTGCAGCTCCGGCTGATCTGAAGGGAGCACGCGTGGCTCTTCCGGCATACGTGCGCCGTGAGATTCCCTCGCACGTTCGAGGTTCCAGCATTGCCCGGGGGATGTCCCTGCATGGCATCAAGGGAGCCTTGTCCATTGCAGGCCTGACGCTGGATGATGTTACTTTCGTCGAAGTCGCCAGCGGGGAGGGGGCTCGTGACAGCAACAATCTCGGCAGCCTCTGGGCGGGGCTCGACGAGTTGGTGAAGGGGA
>JAXDQF010000137.1:0-5047 GCA_034668025.1 Gammaproteobacteria bacterium
ACGCGGCCGTTCTTCAAACGACTGAGCCCGCCGTCCGTGGCAGCCCACAGCGTCCCGTCATGATCAAAATGAAGATTCCTCACCTGGCCGTCGCCCAGGCCGTCCCGGGTCGTGTACGAAGATTCGATCTTGCCATTTTGCAAGTAAACAATTCCCCCACCAACAAATCCGAGCCACAGGCCGTCCCGCGACGGATCTGAGGTCATGGCACTCGGGGCGTCCCTGTGATTGAGGTTCGCCCAGGGAATGCGGGCGATATCAGCCCCGTACGAAGGTACGCGAAACAAACCGAGTTCCTGGTGGGCGACCCAAGTATTCGATTGTTGGTCTGTCGAGATGGCACGTGTGATTCCACCAGGGAGACCCGGTACTGAGATGAACCGGCCGTTCTCGAAGTAACCGACGCCGCGAGCGGTAGAGAACCACACCCGTCCGCGAGCATCTTCAAAGATAGATTCCACATCGCCACTTGGCAATTCGGGGCTGTTTGTCTCATGTATGGTGCGCGCACCTTCTTCCGGACTGACCGGTGTGCCGGTGCCGCGTTTGCGAAAAACCGTCGCTTGACCGTTATCCCACTTGTTCAAGCCATCAGACGTACCGGCCCAGATCGTTCCGTCCCGGGACGCCAGCAAGGAGTTGATGCGGCTACTGGAGAAGCCTTGCTTGACGGAGTAGGTGACGGCCGCCACATCGTGGAAACGGTCGAGGCCGCCTATCGTGGCGACCCAGATATCGCCTTCCCTGTCCTCAAAGAGGGTCCATATGGCGTCGCCAGAAAGGCCATCCGCTTGTGCAAACGCGTCTCTCCGGCCTTCGTGCATATGCACAAGGCCCTTGGACAAACTTCCGACCCACAAACCGCCATCGCGATCTCGCAGAAGCCTTATGGGCTGGACCTGCAGCATTGAAGGCGGGAACGGATAGCGCATCACCGCCTCGCCGGCATCTGAAAGTCGCATGACTCCGCCCGGCCAGGAAACCAGCAAGGCACCGTTGTTGTCTTCAGAAAGCCCCTGAATCCCATTCACCTTCGGTGGCAGCGGATAGAACTTGGGAGCGCCTGCTTTCCATCGCCACAACCCGTTCGCCCTCTCCACTGACGCTCCTATGGTGCCCGCCCAGAGAATGCCCCTGGTGTCCTCATAAATGTCGATCGCGCCGGCGCCTGGGCCGCCCTCCTCGCCGTAGCACTCGACGCGATGGTCGCGAATCGAGCAGAGCACCCACTTGTTGGTCGCGTAATTCCCAGCGGTTGTCCAGATCACGCCGTCATGGTCCTCGACCACCTTGCTGATAGCGCGACCGGCCAGCTCCGTGTGCTGAAGCAATCTTCCGGCTTTCCAGCTCGCAAGGCCCTTGTCGGTCCCGACCCACAGCGTCCCATCTCGCGCTGACAGCAGCCAGGTGATTCGATTGGAAGGAAGACGTTGATCCGAAGGCGGCTGCCAGGGAACGCTTCGGATCCCGTCGAAACGAAGCAGGCCAGCCTCCGTGGCCAGCCAAAGATAACCGTCCGGCGTTTGAGCAATGGCAACGACAGGACGCGGCAGAACTCCTTCGCCGACCCTCCACGCGGTGTGCGCGTACTGACTCACGTCCAGCGCCGGGTTCAACGCGAGCGCGCAAGGGCTCCACCCCAGCACGAGAAGTGAAGCGGCCAACACGATTCGATTGCGGACCGTGGCCATACCGCGAATCCTATCGCGTGCGGAGGGGAGGCAACAGACGCCTAAAACTGAAGTCTCAGTGCGAGCTGGATCGACCGCGGTCCGCCGACCTGATAGAGAGGGCTGAACCCTCCGCCGGCGACACCCCCGGCGCCCAAGCCAGACGCCAGCGTCTTGGTTGGCTGACCGAACACGCCGCTGCTGAGCGCATTGGTCGGCTGCGCAAAGCTCACCTGATTGAACAGGTTGAAGGCTTCGGCACGAAGCTGGAGATTGACATTATTTCGAAGCGAAATATCGCGGCGCACGGCCAGATCCACCTGGCTCATGGCAAACCCGCGCAGCGCGTTGCGCCCCAACGTCCCCTGACGGACGGGATTGCCGTTCGCATCGAGCGGCGGGGCCGTGAACGCGGCGTTGTTTAGTCGCTGACCGCCCGGAACCGCCGCGTCGTCCACAGAAAACGGAACGCCCGCGACGACATCCGGACGAAGAGCGTTTGACACCCCGAACGCCGTCGTCCCGGTCACGACGTTGACCGGTAACGCTGAGCGAGCGATAAGCACCGCGTCGACAGACCATCCGCGCGCTAACGCGCGTAAGAACGACGGGACCGGTGCGGCCGGAATCGCGTACGTCAGTCCACCACTCAGTGTGTGACGCACATCAAAGTCCGACGGTCCCCAATCCTGCTCGGGATCAACTCTGAACGCCGGCAACACCGGAATCGTATCGTTCGAGCTGTTGTCCTTCGAGTTCGCCAATGTGTAAGACACGAGCGCCTGAAACCCTCGAGACAGTCGACGTGCGTACTTGACTTGAAGTGCGTTGTAGCGAGAATGCCCGTTGTTTGTTACGAGAAACAGGTATTGGAACTGCGGACTCGGGTTGAGCAGCGCTTCTTCTCGAAGCAGCCGGCGACCCAAGGCGCCGACATACGACACCGTCACCGTGCTCGTCGCTCCCAACGCCTGCTCGACGGCGATATTCCACTGATGGGTGTACGGCAGCTCGAGGTCGGGCACGGCGGCAATCAGGAAGTCCACGGGCGCCCCAGGTGCAATCGTGGGCTGCGCCAGCAGAGCCGGATCTGCCGGGAACGGAACGTTACCGAGGAATCGCCTCGCGACGAACGGGAACGAGGTGAAGTTGTCCATGACCGGGCCTGTACCCAGGTCGAAGAAGATCCCCCAGCCCCCTCGCAGCACCATCTCTCGCCCCGGAGCATCACGCAGCCGATAGGCCCCGCCAAGTCGCGGACCGAAGTTGGTGTACGTCGTGCGGTACATCGGTGTACCGGGCGCGGCGATACCGATGGCCGCCGGATCCGAGGTCGTCAGCGTCAGGGCGTCGGTGCTGTCGCTCAGACCTGGTGGAGGATTGACATCCCAGCGCACGCCGTACGCGATCGTCAGAGCCGAGGTAGGCGACCAACTGTCCTGCACGTATCCCGAGAAGTTCGTGGCGTGCGGTGATCTGCTGCTGGCCGTGAATCCGCCGATGAAGATGGACGATGCGCGACCGCCGAGGGCAGCCGCGACACCGTTGAAGGTGTACGACTGCACGTACTTCAACGGGCCGTATACTGGGAAAAAGCGCCTGTAGTCGATACCGAGCTTCAATTGATGTCGCGCTTTGGTCAGCACGACCGAGTCGACGATGTTGATCTGTCGCTGAAGATTGTCGGCATTGAGGCCATCGGCGAAAAGCGCGTTGGGCACGCCCAAGTTGATCTGATAGGCGCTATCCGGGGGCGCGAACGCGGGGTGAAGTATCGTCGCGGGGAGCACGACAGCACCACCGAACGTATCGATCGTCTGAAAGTTCTTCCCCACGTTCCGGCTCCAGTTGACGCGCAACTCGTTGCTGAGCGTCGGGCTGATGATCCAGGTCGCGCCGGTTGTGAGCGTTTGAAGGCGGTTTTGGAGCGTGCCGATCGTGTTGGCGCTGGCGATGGCGAAGCTGCCCAGTCGGCTGGATCCGTCGGACGGGGCGTCGTTGTAGCGCCCGAACACGGTCAGCGCGGACCTGAACGTGCGGTCCACGCGAACGCTCGTCGCATTCAGCGTGGACGGGTCGGTATAGCTCGCTGAAAAACGTGCCAGGCCATTGGCCGTGTCGGGGGCGTTCGGCAACGGAAATGCTGCGAAGAATGGCTTCAAGGCGTCTGCGGCCGCAGCCCTGGCCGACAGCGACGGCACCTCAGTGACTGCACTCTTGGGCTGGTCGAGCCGGAGCCCTTCATACGAGACGAACACGAACATCCGATTGCGCTCGATGGGTCCGCCGAACACCCCGCCAAAATCGTGCTGGTGTTCCTTGGGCTTCGACAGACCCTGTCGCTTAACGAAGTAGTCCGCGGCATCGAGGGCATCGTTTCGGAAGTACTCGAAGAGCGAGCCGTGGAACTGGTTGGTTCCGGATCGGGTGACGATAGAGATCTGGCCACCGGGCATGCGCCCGAATTCCGGCGCGTAGGTCGAGGTTTCGATCTTGAATTCCTGCATCGCGTCGACCGACACAAGACTATTGGTGCCGCCCTGCGCGCTGAGGCCTGGCGCAGCTCCGGCCCCTTGCAGGCCCAACGCCGTGCCCGGTTGAACAGCGACGTTCGCGCTCACGCCGTCCACCATGAACTGGTTCGCGTCGGACCGCTGGCCATTGACGCTGAACTGGCCCGGACTTGTCGAGCTCGCGGGCATCAGCACGATGCCCGGCGTCATCGTGATGAGCGACTGGAAGCTGCGGCCATTGAGCGGCAGATTCCCGACGAACGTGCGATCGACAACGGTGCTGACCGCGGGCGACGTGCTGACACGCGCGGCGTCGGCCGACACGGTCACCGACTCGCCGACGCGCGGGACCTTCAGCACCAGCCGCAGGCCCAGGTTGTCGCCGACATTCAGATCGAGCGTCGCAATCTCGGCGAGCGTGAACCCGTCGTGCTCCGCGGTCACACGATAGCGGCCAGGCGACAGAAGTGAGACGACGAAGCTCCCCTGCGCGTCGGCCGTCGTCTCCCGCCGGAGTCCTGTATCGAGATTGACGACGGTGACCTGCGTGCCGGGAACGACGGCGCTGCTCTCGTCGAGCACGGTGCCGCCGAGGGTCGCGCTCGCGGCCTGCGCATGCACAAACGACGACAGCGCCAACACGGCGAGGAGCGCCGCGAGGGGGCACGCGTCAACACGTCGCTTCATGGCGAGACCACCCGAGTGAAATCGTACGGGTCCGAAGCGATGGGATGTTACACGATGGCGGACCTCATGGGCAGCCTCGAAAGAGCGCATTGCCCACTCTTTCGAGTGAACTGCGACCGCGCCAAGGCGCAGCAGCGGCTGCATCGTGCCGAGCCGGCGGTCCGGCCGAGATCAGCA
>JAXDQF010000138.1:0-14633 GCA_034668025.1 Gammaproteobacteria bacterium
CATCGCTGCCGGGCGGAAGGGCGATCTTCTGGGAAGGCGGCCTGCATCCGCGCATCGGCGTACGGCCGGAGTCCAACTTTCACGCGACCGCTCAGGGACTGTACCTGATGGCGCTGTTGTTGAATTAGACCAGCCGGGCCGTCAGGTCATAGGCGTCGGCGGAAGTAATTTCCACATCCGCCCAATCACCTGCATGCAACTTCCCGCCTTTCGCGATGCGTACCACGCCGTCGATTTCGGGCGCGTCGGCTTCGCTGCGTGCGATCGCGACATTCTTATCAACTGAATCTACGAGCACGCGCATCTTCCGCCCCACTCGGCTCGACAGGCGCTGCGCGCTGATTCCAGCTGCGCGTTCCATGAAGCGGCCATACCGCTCCTCCTGCACCTGCGGGGGAATGTGATCGGCTAGCGCGTTCGCTGTTGCACCTTCAACCGGCGAATACTTGAAGCAACCGACGCGATCCAATTGTGCCTCGTCGAGCCACTGCAACAGCTCTTCGAACTCGGCCTCGGTCTCACCGGGAAAGCCAACAATAAAGGTGCTGCGCAGGACCAGGTCCGGGCATTCCTTGCGCCAGGACTGGATTCGGGCGAGCGTGTCCTGTCCGTGAGCAGGGCGGCGCATCCGTTTCAACACGCTGGGGCTCGCGTGTTGGAAAGGTATGTCGAGGTAAGGCAGCACCCGGCGCTCCGCCATCAGCGGAATTACTTCATCTACGTGCGGGTACGGATAGACGTAATGCATTCGTACCCACGCGCCCAGTGAGCCCAGGCCACGCGCCAGATCGATAAACCGTGTCTGATACGTCTCATCCCGCCATGCAGCAGAAGCATACTTCACGTCCACGCCATAGGCGCTCGTGTCCTGCGAGATGACTAGCAACTCTTTCACGCCGGCCTTCACCAGCCGCTCACCCTCCCTGAGCACCTCATCGATCCGCCGGCTCACGAGCCGACCGCGCATTGCCGGGATGATGCAGAAGGTGCACTTGTTATTGCAGCCTTCGGAGATTTTCAGGTACGCGTAGTGCCGAGGTGTCAGCCGTATACCCTGAGGAGGCACGAGGTCCGAGAAAGGATCATGCAGAGGCGGCAAATGCTCGTGAACCGCCCCAACCACCTCTTCATAGGCGTGTGGCCCGGTTACTTTGAGAACTCGCGGATGGCGTTCGAGAATGCGTTCGGGCCTTGCGCCCAAACAACCTGTGACGATTACGCGGCCGTTCTGCTCCAAGGCTTCGCCAATGGCGTCGAGCGACTCGTCAATGGCGGAGTCAATGAACCCGCAGGTGTTGACTACAACGACATCGGCCGCGTCGTAGCTGGGTGAGACTTCGTAGCCCTCCGAGCGCAGGTGCGTGAGGATGCGCTCGGAATCGACGAGCGCCTTGGGACAGCCGAGGCTCACGAAACCGACCTTCGGGGTTCGGGCCTTCGGCGGTCGTGGCACAGCGGGACGGGCCTTTTCGGGACGGACCATAGCGTGGGAGGACCCCGCGAGGCACCGGGCGGATTTCCGGTGTGCCTGGGGGGGCCGGGTAATTTGGGGCGGCTATGCTAACACCACACGGCGGCTCCGCTAGCCCCCCGGGTGAGTAGGCCCGGAATCAGCCCAAGTGAGTCAGAAGCTGCGGGGCTTCAGGGGTTGCCGGTGTCCGCGGCCTGGGTGTGGGCGCCCGTCGTCGCCGCTGGGACCGAACCGTACGGCTTCGTGCCCCCGACCTGGTCCAAGCTATAAAGCCAGTAGAACAGGGTCAGGGTGATCAGAGGCATGACCAGCCACGGCCAAATCGCCGGGCGACGATCACCCTGGATCGCGTGCATCACTGAATCTGGAGTTTCTACAGCCACGCCGCGAATCTACCCCCGGACCGGTGGAGCGGCAATAGGCGAGCGCCGCCACTGACTCGGATCGCTGACTTGCTCACAATATCTCGCTGATCCTGGCGCGGACACCCGCTGTTGCAATGTCCAGGTAGGCAATGGTGACGGGCAAGCTGAACCGTCTGGGGCCGGCGCTGCCGGGGTTTACGAACTGCACGCCGTCACGCTCGCTCACCGCGGGTTTGTGTGAGTGTCCCGAAACCACGACGTCGACGTCTGCAGCCTGCGACTCAGTGACCAGGCATTGCCTGCGCAGCATGTCGATCTCCTTTACGTCGTGAAGAACGTGGATGCTGACACCCTCCAGCTCCAACGCCAGATACAACGGGATCTCAGCCGCCCACGGGCCCTTGTCGTTGTTTCCTCTGACTGCGTGGACGGGCGCAATCTTCCGCAACTCCTGGAGGATCTCGGGGCTCCCGATGTCGCCCGCATGAATGATGTGTCGGACTCCCGCGAGCGCACGGACCGCTTCAGAACGAAGCAGCCCGTGCGTATCGGAAATGACACCTATCGTCTTCAGCGGCCGTACAGTCCACAGGGTCCGCCGTACCCAGCTGTGCCGAAGTCCGTGCGGCCCTGCGCGACGCCGGGGGGCATCAGATTCTTCTTGGGGTCGCCTGCGCCGGCCGGCAACGAAGTCGCATCCGCCGGAATATTGTAGGCAACCCAATGCCACCAGCCGCTGCCGGTGGGAGCGTCCGGGTCATAGGCCAGGAGCGCGAAACTTTTTGTTCCGGCGGGAACGTTGCTCCAGGCCCGCGCCGGCGAATGGGCGCCCAGGGTGACAGCCGCCAGGACAGTAGTGCTCACTGTATAACGCCCTTTTGATGTTTCGCTGCCGTGCACAATCCAGTGTCCGGCCAGGACAATAGTGCAGGCATTACTATCCGGTGCGCAAACACGGGAAACTCTGGCCTGCAAAACCATTCGTAACTGCTCGAGATTCGCGCCCGTGGGGATAATTGCGGTACCGTGGGTACTGGAGCTGCAACGCAGCGTCCCAAAATTGTTTGAGGCCACACGTTGGAGAACGATGACCGCAGGGCGGTTTGGGAGATGCCGGTGAGCGATGTTGGTCCTGAATCCAACTTGCGGCAACATGGTCAGAATTGATGTACTGCTGTATCGCCGGGTACCAACATCGGAACGCCGTGGAATGCGGCGCGCGACTTTGGTCCGGCGAACGATGCAGGGGGGCGGAAGGGCACGAGGGCGATACACCACTACTCCAATCGTCGTGTCCTGATATTCTGTCAAATCCGTGATTTCCAGTCGTACAACGCAAATAACAAATCGAATAAATCGATTTAAACGCTTGAAAACGTGCATCGCACAAATGGAATTGGGCCGCGGGAAGCGGCTCTCCTCGGCGGAGGGATGGGGAAACGAGAATCATGAAGAAATCGAAGCACAAGACGCATCTGACGCCCAACGAAGTTGCCGAGTTGCTGATGGTCAATCCCGTGACTGTGCGCCAATGGGCGGCGCGCGGGCTGTTGCGCTCTCTGACCACTCCAGGTGGCCACCGCCGTTTCCTGCTCCGTGACGTCGAAGAGTTCGCGCGCAGCAGGGGATCGACACCGGCGCCGCGCAACTCGGGTCGCCCCGACCGCGTGTTGATTGTTGATGATGATCTGCAGCTCGGTTTGTCTATTGCCGAGATGATCAAGGCACGCGACCCGAAGATCGCGATTGAAATTGCGCGCGATGGCTTCGAAGCCGGTGTGAAGGTGGAATCCTTCCGGCCGCAGGCGCTGCTGCTGGATCTGATGATGCCCGGCATGGACGGCTTCGAGGTCTGTCGGCGGTTGCGCGCGCGGCCGACCCTCAACCACGTTCGGATCGTCGCCATGACGGGATTTCCCAGCGCGGAGAATGTCGAGCGCATAATGACCGCGGGGGCGGACGCCTGCCTCCCGAAGCCGCTGGATCCCGAGCGGCTGCTCGCTGAGTTGGGCCTGGCTGACGGTGAGCCCCAAGGCGTTGATTAGCCTAGAGAAAAGATGGCCTTCGACCAAGAGTACTACGAGCGTTTCTATTTCGATCCGAAAACGGCGGTCACAGATAAAAAGGAGATGCAGAGCAGGGCGCGCTTGATCGCCGCATACGCGCTGCACAGCGGTCTGCCTGTCCGGAGGATTCTCGACGCCGGCTGCGGAACCGGGCTGCTCAAATCATGGCTGAAACGGTACCTGCCACGGGCTTCGTACACTGGCATTGAGGCCAGTGAGTACCTTTGTGAGCGCTACGGCTGGCAGCACGCGCAGATTGAGGCGTACAAGCCTGCTGCCCCGTTCGACGTCGTCGTTTGTTACGACGTCCTGCAATATCTGGATTCCGACACGGCCAATCGGGCGCTGGCCAATTTCGGCAAGCTGTGCCGGGGTGTTCTGTATTTCACGGCCCTCACCCGCGTGGACTGGCAGCTCAATTGCGATCAGAGCCGCACGGATTCCAACGTCCACTTGCGAAGTGCGCAGTGGTATCGCTCGCGTCTGCGCCGCAATTTTCGGGAAGCAGGCTGTGGCTTCTGGCTGCGGCGGGGCGCGCCGTTTACGGTCTGGGATCTCGAGTCACTTTGAACCGGTTGTGGCGCTGGCCTGGATCAGCGCCGCGGTCTTGCGCCGCCTGAACAACGGATACGCCGGCAGTCCCAGCAGAATCAACACGATCGTGGCAGCTGATTCGGCTGGCCGCGTAAACAACGCATTCACAACAATCCACGCCATGACGAGCACAAACGCCAGCGGGACGAACGGATAGCCCCAAACACGGTAGGGGCGCGGCGCATCTGGCAGTTTGCGCCGCAGAACGATCACGGCCAGTACGACGGGCGTCCAGAATATCGCGTATGACAGCACGGCCATGTTGGTCAGCTGATCGAACGTTCCCGAAGCGGCCAGCAACGCTGCCCAGATACTCACCAGTACGATCGAAAAAACCGGCACCCGGGTCCGCGGATTCAGGTGACCAAAGCTCTCGAAGAACAGCCCGTCGCGGGCCGCCGCGTAGGGAACCCGGGCACGCGCCAGTATCGTGCCGTTCAGGGCGCCGACCGACGAGACGAGAAAAATCAGGGCTGCAATGGGCGCCGCTTTCGCACCGAGAAATGTTTGAACCGTCTTGGCGGCAACCGACGGCGCATCCGGGTACGCCGTGGAGTTGGAGCTCGCGACCTCCCAGAACGGCAGGGCATACAAATACGCCACGTTCACCAGCAGGTAGATCGCAAGGACGAGCAGCGTGCCACCGACGATGGCGCGCGGAAGATTGCGCTCCGGTTGCTGCACTTCGCTGGCAGCCATGGGCAGGAATTGCCAGCCGCTGTACGCCCACAGCGCCGCGAACAGCGCAGCGCCGAAGCCACTCAGCCCGGCCACCGTGCTGCTACCGACCGGCGGTGCGAGGTTGCCCCAATCCGCGGAACCACTGTACAGAAACACTCCACCGGCCACCGCCAGAATGGAAATGACCTTGGCTGCGGTCAGGATGGTCTGGACCCGACCGCCCAGCAGCACGCCGGCGCAGTTGATTACCGCGAACAGGGCGATCACACCAACAGCAATCACCTGCCGGACGCCCAGCTGAAACGTGTAGACCGATCCGAAGATGTGCAGCGTGCGCTCGAACCAAACACTGTCGAATCGGTAGATGTCGGCCAGGAAGATGGCGACCGCCGCGCCGTAAGCCGAAATGCTCGCGCCGCCGACCAGGAAACTGTTGAACACATACAGGAAGCCGGGAACCTCGCCGTACGCCGCACGCAGGTAGACGTACTCGCCGCCTGCCTGCGGAAGCAGTGCTCCCAGCTCCGCAAAACTCAACGCTCCGAAGATGGCGATGATGCCTGCTACGACCCACGCCCCGAGTACGAGCACGGGCGTGCCAACGGCCTGGGCCATTACGGCGGCCTTGAGGAAGATCCCGGTTCCAATGGTGATCCCGACAACCAGTGAAGTTGCATGGATGAGCGTCAGGCCGCGGCGAGGTTCGAGGAGGACAGAACTCACAGGATAAGTTGTTCCAAAGAGACGGAGCGTACCGGAAGACGACATGCCCGGTACAATAGGCGATGGGTATTTGCGAGATGCGCAGGTCCACCAGGACGCACGCCATGAGCTTCAAGGATCATTTCTCCCGGCTGGCAGCCCAATACGCGGCATTCCGGCCTACTTACCCGCCCGCGTTGTTCGACTACCTGGCGCAGTTGTGTCCCCGGCAGCAGAAGGCCTGGGATTGCGCTTGCGGCACTGGCCAAGCCGCCGTCGCCCTTGCAGAGCATTTCGCGACGGTGATTGCCACAGACGCGAGTCCGCAACAGCTGTCGGCCGCCCCGCCACACGGCAACGTGACATACCGGGTTGCACGGGCTGAAGACAGCGGTATCGACTCGAGCTCGGTTGACCTGGTGACGGTCGCGCAGGCATTGCACTGGTTCGATCTGGATTCTTTCTACGCTGAGGTTCAGCGAGTGCTCGTCCCTGCGGGCGTTGTATCCGTCTGGACATACGGTGTGCTGCGCGTGGAGGGCGACGCGATCGATGCGCTCGTGCAGGAGTTCTACTACGACATTGTGGGTCCTTACTGGCCCCCAGAGCGGCGCCTCGTCGAGGAGGGCTATCGAAGTCTGGTGTTTCCTTTTACGGAGATTTCGACTCCGGCATTCAACATGGAGGCGCGGTGGGAGCGGGCTCAAATGCTCGGGTATTTGCGCAGCTGGTCGGCAACCGGCCGCTATGTCGAGGACCGGGGTGCCGATCCGGTCGCGGCGCTGGAGAAAAGGCTCGAGCCGCTCTGGGTTGACCCACATGCGGTCCACACAGTGACCTGGCCAGTCGCGCTGCGAGTGGGACGCAACGGATGATGTTGCAATGCATTGATGTGGACGCCGCCAATGGATGATGTCAAGCGGATCGTCAGGTTTCGAGGTGGCGTGAGTTGCCGGCGCGATGACGGGCCTTTGGGGCTCACGCTCATTGGACGCACCATCGATCGGTCGGATGAGATCGCTACGCTGGCGTTTGCGGGTGCCGCCCCGCCGGGTTTGCCGGAAGCACTGGAAGACGCGACGGTTGAGCAGATCGACGCGGGTCAGTATCGAATCTGGAGCGGCAAGCGCGAGTGGATTTTTCCTGCCCGCTCCGTGCATCTGCACCGGGAGGTGGCAACCACCTTCTATCGCGCAATTGCACCGCGACTGGTGCCCTGGAACAAGCGTCTGTTCTGGCGCATCGTGTTGACCATGGCCTCCAGCCGAGTGGGCAAATCACTTCTGTTGACGCTTCGTCGCCGGTAGTTAAATATTTTCTACCGGCAACACTGTCATTCGGCGGTGTATTGCTGTTCGTGCGGTGAGACGGTCACCAACTCGTTGACTTCCCGCGGCGTAATGGACGGACGGCGAGAACCAACGAGCGTCGCGTAGGCCATCGTCTGCGCGTGGAAGGAATGATTCCAGGTATAACGCTGTAGAACTCGCTCGCGAGCCGCGGTACCCATCTGGTCGAGGTCGCGGTCATAGAGGGCCGCGATTGCTTCGGCCATGGCCGCCGGTTTGTTGGGCGTACACAGGATGCCGACACTGTCGTCCACGAACTCGGGAATGGCTCCCGCATTGACCGCGACAACCGGGCGACCACAGGCCATGGATTCCAGAATGACGAGACCGAAGGTCTCCTTCGTTCCGGCGTGCACCAGTGCATCCGCTGAGGCAAACAATTGCGCCAGCTCGCGACTGTCCCGGCGAAAGGGAAGGATGGTGACGTTGCCTTCGGGCCTGGCTTCGTGATTCCCGCCGACCATCAATAGATGATAGGGACGTCCGAGTCGGGCAAAGGCCTGCAGAAGAACGGGCAGATTCTTTTCACCGGCAAATCGCCCGGCGTAGACCAGAACGCGTGCGTCGGGCGACAGGCCTAGCTTCTCCCGCAGATCATGTGAGCGTCGCTCGGGGCTGAATACATCCGTATCCACACCTAGTGGCTGATACATGGTGTGATGCACACCCAGATGATTCAGGTACGAGCACATCAGGCGACTGGGAGCGAAGACGACGTCGAAGCGCTCATAGAGCCACTTGATGTAGCGGCCTACGGTGCGCTCGCCGAAGCCACCGGCACGCCGGCCGATGATCTGCGGCAGATTCGAATGATAGAAGGCGGCTACCGGGATCCCCCGGCGCCGAGCGACGTGAGCCGCGCACCAGGCCGGATGAAACGCGTCACCGGCCTCGATGAGGCTCGGTTCGAGAGCGAGCAGCAGATCCGTCCAGCGTTCCGGATTGAGAGGCAGACGGTAGTTGAACGAGCCGGGCACGACAAACCCGCTCAAAGTGCACACGCCGCCGCGGTCTACTCGGTCCTCGGGACCGGGCACGACAATGGTGTGCTCCCACGCTGTGTGCGCATTCAGCCAGGCATGCTTGGCATTCAGATAGCGTCTGATGCCGCCGCTGGTGGGTGAGTAGAACAGGGTCGTATCAACGAGATGCATCGGATCCACAGGACGTCTTGCGACCCTTAGTTTGCCAGCAAGCTCCGAGCCTGCATTGCACCTTTATGAGCCGGTAGTGTCAAGCTCGGTGCGGCTGTCCGTGTGGCACACTCGCTGACACCACTAAAAATTCGGGGAGTCCTACGGGTGAGACGACTAATTGTTACGGCTGCCATCGTTGTGCTGTCGAGTTGTGTCCTGCCGGCCCGCGCGGCCGTCGACCGCGCCCGGGTAGATGAGCTGAGCGCAAATATCGAGCCGAAGGTCATTGCGTGGCGCCGCGATATCCATGAGCACCCTGAGCTTTCCAACCGCGAGACGCGGACGGCCAAGCTGGTGGCGGAGCAGCTCAAACGGCTCGGCCTGGAAGTGCAGACGGGCGTTGCGCATACCGGAGTCGTAGGTTTCCTGAAAGGTGGGCGCCCCGGACCAACAGTCGCGATACGTGCGGATATGGATGCGTTGCCTGTAACTGAGAAGACTGACGTGCCGTTCAAATCACATGCTACAGCGAGCTATCGGGGCGAGACTGTTGGTGTCATGCACGCCTGTGGCCACGACTCGCACACGGCCATGCTGATGGGCATTGCGCAGATTTTTGCGGGTGTACGCGACACGCTCCCGGGGAACATCGTATTTATTTTCCAGCCTGCGGAAGAAGGGCCGCCGGCGGGTGAGGAGGGCGGCGCGCAGCTGATGTTGAAGGAAGGATTATTCGACAAATACCATCCCGACGTCATCTTCGGCATGCACGTCTGGTCCGGCGACCGCGTTGGTGAAATTGCCTATCGCGCAGGCCCGGTGATGGCTGCCGTCGATTCATTCAACATCGTCGTTAAGGGGCGGCAGGCTCACGGCTCGCGGCCCTGGTCGTCAATCGATCCCATCGTGACCTCCGCCCAGATCATCAGCGCTCTGCAAACCGTGGTCAGCCGCGACATCGACATCACTGAGAATCCGGCTGTGGTCACCATTGGCGCGATCAAAGGCGGGATTCGCTACAACATCATTCCGGACCACGTGGAGATGCTGGGAACGCTGCGCACATTCACACCCGAGCAGCGCACGGCCATTCTCGGTCACATGCAGCGGATCATTGAAAATACAGCCGCGGCCAATGGAGCCACGGCGCAACTCACCGTCGAGCCCGGCAGCGCTCCCGTGTTATTCAACGATCCGGAGCTCACCAAAAAGATTCTGCCGACGCTGCAACGTGTGGCCGGCGCCGACCACGTCAAAGAGACCAACGTCATCACGGCCTCCGAAGACTATTCGTTTTTTGCGCAGCAGATACCCAGTGTGTTTTTTTTCGTGGGTATTACGCCGCCGGACCAGGATCCGCTGCAGGCGCCGTCGAATCATTCCGACTTCTTCTACCTGGACGAGCGTGGGATTCCCGTGGCCATGCATGCAATGACCCAGGTGGTGTTGGACTATCTCGAGTCGAGGGAGGCGCATTAATCATGCTGGCTGTGCGCAACGCGACGTTTGCGGATCGTGATGTGCTTCGGGATTTGATTGCTCGCTCTGCCCGGGAGCTCAGCGCGGCGGACTACCGCCCCGAGCAGGTGGAGGGGGCCCTCCAGGGCGCGTTCGGCGTCGACTCACAACTCATCCTCGATGGGACGTACTTTGTCGTGGAGGAAAACGGGGTCATTGTTGGCTGCGGCGGATGGAGCTACCGAAAGACCTTGTTCGGTGGCGACAAGCGCCCCGAAAGGGATGCTGGCGAGCTCGATCCGCGCACGGACCCCGCAAAAATCAGAGCGTTTTTTGTCGATCCCGGACATGCCCGCAAGGGGATCGGGACGATGTTGCTCGAGAAGTGTGAATCCGAAGCGCGATTCCGTGGTTTTTCGCGCGTTGAGTTGATGTCGACGCTGCCGGGGATCCGGTTGTACGCGGCTCGCGGTTACTCGGGTGTCCAGCAGGTGAAGTATGAGGTCTCGCCGGGCGTGGCTATTGAGTTTTTGCCCATGAGCAAGTCAATTTAGGGCGGCGTTGAGCACGTCATGCTCAACGGGCTTCACCAGGTGCTCATCGAAGCCGACATCAGCGGTCCTGCGCCGATCATCAGCCTGTCCGTAGCCGGACAAGGCGATGAGACGAGTCGTGGCAAACTTCGGGTCCGAGCGAACGGCACGCGCTACCGCGTACCCGTCCATCTCAGGCATTCCCAAGTCCAGGATCATTACGTTGGGTGCGAATTCGTGGGCGGTGCTGAGTGCTTCCACGCCGCCATGTGCAACACGTACATCGTGGCCTGAATAGGCCAGCATCGTTCCGAGGCTCTCGGCTGCATCGACATTGTCATCGACGACCAGGATCCGCTGCCGCATGCCCGGCTCACCGGGATGAAGCGTCGCGTCAGCCCGTAGTGCCGGCGCCTGTGCTGCGGGCAGCTCGAGTATGAATTGGCTGCCCTTGCCGAGTCCTTCGCTGTGCGCTGTCAGTACTCCGCCATGCAACTCGGCAATGCTGCGGGCCAGGCTCAGTCCAACACCCAGGCCGCCTTGGACGGCATGCGCTGGACCGGCCGCCTGGGCGAAAAGCTCGAAGACGTTGGCCAGCGATTCGGCGTCCATGCCGATTCCGGTGTCGCGCACGTTCACTACGATCTGCGATTCCAACTGCGCCACACTGAGAGTGATGCTGCCGCCCTCATCCGTGTATTTCGCTGAATTGTTGAGCAGGTTGGCCAGCAGTTGCGGTAAGCGGATCTTGTCCGCATCCGTCCAGAGTGGCTCGGGTGGCAGCACGACGTGCAACTCGTGATTGCGCGAATCAATCAGCGGGCGTGCCAGCTCCACCGCGCTCGTGATCATGGGGGCCAGCTCGACACGCTCCAGTTCCAACACGATTTTCCCTGAGCGGATTCGCGCGACATCCAGCAGGTCATCGACGAGGCGCACCAGATGGCGCAGCTGCCGCTCCATCAACTGGCGGGAATGAGTGACGAGGGCCTGGTCATTGGCACCTAAGGCGAGCAGCTCCAGGCCGTTTTGCAGGGGCGCGAGCGGATTGCGCAACTCGTGTCCCAGGACGGCGAGGAATTCGTCTTTGCGGCGATCGGCCGCGGCCAGCTCTTCGGTTTGCCGCGCCAGCCTTTCTTCGCTCTGGCGCAAGCGCGCGTAGTCCTCGCTGCGCCGTCGCTCAGCGCGATTACGCTCGGCTGTGGCGGCTCCCAGGAACAGGCCGGTGACTGCGACCACAGCCATGAAGAGTGCGACCTGTAACAGGCTGGCTCCCAGGTTGGTGGTGACGAAAGGGCCCCTTCCGGCGATGGTGGCAACTATGGTGACTGCCAGGGAGCCGAACACCAGCGAGGCGGTTGCGTGCTGTCCGAGTCGCAGCGCTGCCCAGATGACGGCCGGGAAAATGAGGTAGTGGACCGGGTAGGGCACTTCCGAGCCGTGATCGACAAACACGGCGAGACTCAAGAATCCCATTGCGAACAGCAGGAGCATCCCTTCCGCGAGTCGTTGTAGGCGCCATCGATTGCGCGCCTGGTCGGCCCATACGAACACGAAGGGGGCGGTCACGAGGTTTCCGATGGCATCGCCGATCCACCACGTTGACCACAACGACGTGAAGTCGTGCCACGACGTTGTGCCGCTGAGACATACAGTCGTTACGCCGATCGTTGCGCTGACGATGGTGCTCAGACACGCCGCGAGCAAGAACAACGATGCCACATCGTGCAGTCGGCGCATGGAGGGTAGGAAACCCACCCGTTGCAACAGTGTCGCGCCAACGAGCGCCTCGAGGGTATTGCCGATCGCGATGCCCGCTGACGTAAAAATCGAGGTCTCGTTCAGTGCATTGGCGGCAAATGCGCCCAGCAGGACGGCCGGCCAGAGACGCCTCCCCCGAAGAATGAGCAGCGCGAGGGCGAGGCCCGTCGCCGGCCAGATGATGGAGACCGGCCGGGCCACGACGGCCAACTCCAGTCCGAGTCGAGCGGTGGCGAAGTACACGATTGCCGCCGCGAGCACCTCGAAGACGAACGCCGGGCGGCGCGCATTCGGAGCGGTGGCCGGCGGCTGCATTGGCAGAGTCTCCTATGTCCTTCCTGTCCCCTCGGGACAGGGGGGTAACTCGATGTTACGGAAGGGGTGGGGCGTAAGACAATGACCAATAAGGATGAGCGGGGCGGGTGGCCAATGGCACTGGGTGGCTGGTGGCGATACTGATTGGCCGGTGGGGAACGGCGCCTCTTGTCCCTCCGGGGCGGGATGGTTTCCCGGGAAACTAATTTCACACGAGGTGGCCCAACTCCACTTGGGCGCTCGACTAAGCGGCGCTCGACTCCACCTCGCGCGCGGCGGCTCGCTCGCTCTCACGCCGGGCGGCGATGGCGACCAGGATGTCCTCGGCGTTGGAGAACCGGTCTTCGCGCGATTTGGCCATCAGCTTCAGCAGCAACGGCTCGTGATGGACCAACGCCTTCGGCAGCATCGGAAGCGGCGCATTCACATGCTGCTGCAGGACGTCCATCGCAGACCCTCCCGTGTAGGGTTTCTTCCCGGTCAACATCTCGTAGTACATGATGCCGAGGCTGTAGAAGTCCGACCGCGCGTCCAGAACTTCGCCCATCGCCTGCTCCGGGCTCATGTAGTACGGCGATCCGCGCAACACGCCCGTACGGGTGCTGGGCGTACTGCCATCGAGGGCGCGCGCCAGTCCGAAGTCGATGAGTGCCACATCGCCGTTTTCGCGCAACATGACATTGGGTGGCTTCAAGTCGCGGTGGAGGAGGCCCGCATGGTGTACGACCTGCAAAGCAGCCGCGATCTGGGCGACGTAACGGAGCGCTTCCTGCTCAGTGAGCACCTGTTGCATTCGCGACTTCAGATCGCCGCGGGGTAGGTACTCCATGACGAGGTATTCATAACCCGCGTGCACCCCGTAGTCGTAGATCTGCACAACCGAGGGGTCGCGGATAGCGACGATCGCGGTGTATTCACGCTCCAGGAACTGCCGACCGGCGGCCTCGTCGCGCAGCGTTTTACTGACTTTCAGTGCGATGTTTTCGTTGAGCGCGGCACTGGTTGCGACATACACGGCGGCTTTTTCGGATTCGCCGATCGTCGCGTGAATGGTGTAGCCCGGTATGAAGTTGGCCGGCATGAATTCGCCGCCGGGAGCCTTTGCTGCCGGCAGCGGTGTGTAAGAATCCGCCGACTGCTTTGACAATTTAGCAGCGTCCGGCGCGCTGTTCGCGTCTGCGGCGCTGTCAGCATCGGCCGAGGCCTTCGAATTCGCACCGCCGCGTTGGCCCGGGCGGTTGGTGTCAGATGCGCTGGTTCCTTCGGATGCGCGGCCCTTGCTGTCCGTGCCGCGCTTCGCGTCTGCGAAGGTGCGCATGTCGACGTTGCGGCTGATTTCCGCCGAGCTCTCCGCGTCGACGTTGCGCTTGGCGCTGGCGGAACGGGATATGTCGGCGCCACGCTTTGCATCGACCGAGCCGTCTGTGCCCGCTGCGCCACGCTTGTTGTCCGAAGGGCCATTCGCGTCCGCCGCGGCACGCCCAGCGTCCGCGAAGCCACGCGGTTCCTCACCGCGCTTCCTGTCCAAGGAGCCGCTCCTCTCCGCATGACTCGCGTCTACGGCATCGCCCGCGTCACCTGTGCCGTGCTTCTGATCCGCGCCATGTTTCCCTTCCGTGCCAGACTTCGCGTCCACGCCGGACGCCGCGTTCGCCCCACGTTTCGCATCCGTCGGGTTGCCAGCGTCAGCGCGCTTCCGCTCATCCGCAGAGGAATCGCGCGATTCAGCTTTGCTGTCGGTTCCCCCAGCACCAATATCCGCGGGCGGCTTACGAATAGCCTCCGCCGCCTTCGCATCAGCTGCATCCGCCCCATCAGTTGTTACAGCCATCTTCGCCGGCAGCACCACTGAAGGGGTTTCCCCGTCACGCGTGTATGCAAGATTCGCGAGCCGCCGCGCAACCCGCTTCTCTATCATCCTCAGCGCCAACCGCACGGCGGTCTTCAGCCGCTCCGGCGTGAGCAAGCGCTTGGGCAGATAGTCCACAGCTCCGAGCTGCAACGCCCGCACAGCCGTGAGCTCATTGCCTTCTTCCGCAACAGCAATCACCGCAGGGAAATGCGGCTTTTCGCGCAACTGTCGCAACAACTCGAGACCCTGGGCCTGCGGATCCTCCGGGCTGGATCCAAATGAGGCCGCCAACATCAACACGTCACAATCCCGCCCCGACAGCTCCTCACTCCAACGTTCGAAGTCGGTGA
>JAXDQF010000139.1:0-3582 GCA_034668025.1 Gammaproteobacteria bacterium
GCCGTGCGATAGCCGTGCTTCTCGAGCGCCTTTTGCATCACGTGCACTTCGGTGGGAGAGTCGTCGACGATCAATATCAGCGGCATTCAATCATCTCCCGATATGCGTCTCGATGGCGCTCAGGAGCTCGTCCTTGGTGAACGGCTTGGTCAGATAGTGCTCGGAGCCGACGATCCGGCCACGAGCGCGATCGAACAGGCCGTCCTTGGAAGACAGCATGATGACGGGGATGGAGCGGAAAACCTTGTTGTGCTTGATGAGCGAGCAGGTCTGATAACCGTCGAGGCGCGGCATCATGATGTCGACGAACACGATGTCAGGCTGATGGTCCGCGATTTTCGCGAGCGCATCGAACCCATCGATGGCCGTAAAGACCTCACACCCCTCTTTGGCAAGGAGTGTCTCGGCCGTTCGGCGAATCGTCTTGCTGTCGTCGATCACCAGGACCTTCAGGCCCTGGAGCTTCGTGTTGCTGCCGGTCACGGTGTGGGGCAACTCCTTCCTTTACTCGCGTCTGCATATAGTGACGGTTCTACAGACAAGCGCAGCGCGGGTTTTAACATATCGGTACACCCCCTGCTATGCAATGCACGTCACGTTTTTCAAAGGTCACGAGTGTTCGGGCCGCCAGGCCTGCGCAAGGCGGACATATTCGCGCGGACGTGAGCATAATCAGACCACCTTTCGAGGACATTTTTCGATGAGCGAACACTTTCGTCTCGGCGTCGTGATGGATCCCATCGATGCCATCAAGTATGCGAAGGACTCCACCCTCGCGATGCTGCTTGCTGCACAGGCTCGCGGTTTTGAACTCACTTACTTCGAACAGAGCGACCTTACCCTGCGCGACGGTGTCGCGTTCGGTCGTGCAAGAACACTAACCGTGCGTGCCGACGCTAACGACTGGTTCACGCTCGGCGAATCCCGCGTCGAGAGATTGGGCCAACTCGACGCAATCCTGATGCGCAAAGACCCGCCTTTCGATACAGAGTACATCTACAGCTCTTATATCCTCGAACGAGCCGAGGAACAGGGCTGTCTCATCGTCAACCGCCCGCAGGGGCTGCGCGACATGAATGAGAAAGTCTACACGGCCTGGTTTCCGCAATGTTGCGCACCCACGCTCATTACACGCGATATGAAGGACATGGAGAGCTTCCTGGCCGAGCACGGCAAGATTGTCTGCAAGCCGCTGGACGGGATGGGCGGCCGATCCATCTTTGTGCTCGAGCGGCATGACAAGAACATGAATGTCGTGTTCGAGACGCTGACCGACTACGGGCGCCGCTATGCGATCACGCAGCGCTACATCCCGGACATCGTCAAGACTGGCGATTCCCGCGTGCTGCTCATTGATGGCGAACCTGTGCCCTATGCCCTCGCGCGGATACCTACGGATAACGACAATCGCGGGAACCTTGCCGCGGGTGCGAAAGGGGTGGGTCGACCCTTGAATGATCGGGACCGTTGGCTCGCCGGGCAGATCGGACCCGCGTTGGCAGCGAAGGGCATGATGTTCGTGGGTTTGGATGTGATTGGCGATTTTGTGACTGAGATCAATGTGACCAGTCCGACGGGGATTCGCGAGTTGGATAAGCAATTCGGGCTGAACATCGGGGATCTGCTCATGCAGGCCATCGAGCGCCGACTCAAGGGCCACGCGCCGAGACTCTGACGACATGCCGCCTCGTGCCCTGACACTCCGAGAAGGTAAGGCGCCGGTTCGTGACCGGTTGCTGACGATGCTGTTCCTGGCGGCATTGCTGCACGGTCTCATCATATTGGGACTGACGTTCAACTCAGCCTCTGGCGGTCGGGATTCAGCGCCTGGCCTGCAGGTTCTGCTCGTTTCAGACGAGGTTCCGGAAGCGGAGCGCAACGATTCGGCTACCTATCTCGCGCAACGCACGCAGCTGGGATCCGGCAATACGCAGGATTCGGTAGCTCCCCGCAACCCGGCGTCCTCCATCCCCATCCCGCAGCAGGATGGCGTTAAGGGGGGCGACTCGCTGACCAAGCGCGGTGATATGGCAGGCAATCGCGCCGACCGCGTCATCTCGACGACGGGATGGAGCACCGAAGTCCACTACCTGGCAGACGCCGGTAACTCCGGAGCCTCTCCGGATCAGCCGCTGCTGCTGGAGCAGCAGAACACCAGCCAGCCGGGTCCTGAAGATGAAAACGGACCGGCTACCCTGCGCGGGCCGAAGCGGGATGAGCTGTGGATTACACCAGATACGAAGGCGGCCACGCTTGCGCCCTACCTCGATAGCTGGCGCCGCAAGGTCGAGCGCGTTGGCACGATTCACTATCCGAGCGCGGCACGCACCTTGGGCGTCAAGGCGAGTCCGGTGCTCGAGGTAGGCATCGACGCCAGCGGCAAGCTCGATAAAGCCGTTATTCGCCAATCGAGCGGTTATCCCGAGCTGGATAACGCGGCGCTGGAGATCCTGAAGCTGGCCAGTCCCTTCGATCCGTTCCCGCCGGAGCTGGCCCACGATTACCGGGTGTTGCGGTTTGCATACGAATGGCAATTTGTGGGCGGCCGGCTGAAGGGCGGCGCGGTATCGGCTGTTCCTTGAGCCTTCGCTGTTCCTTGAGCAAGGCTCGTGTCGTCCGCATACTCAGGGCATGAGCGGAAAAGAGAGCAGGAGCAGCATCCTCGGCGGGCCGCCGCTGACCGATGTGGAAGACACCGACCCAGGCGGCGACCCCACTGCCAGCCTGACAAATCACCTGTTGATTGCCATGCCCTCGCTGTCGGATCCCAACTTCTCGCAGACGGTGGCGTTGATCTGCGAGCACACTGACAAGGGCGCGCTGGGCATCGTGCTCAACAAGCCGCTGCCGATGAAGTTGTCTGATGTGCTGACGCAGATGAAGCTCGAGCCCACGAGTGACGTGATTGGTGAGCTGCCTGTCCTGCGCGGCGGGCCTGTGAATACCGACCGCGGGTTCGTATTGCATCGGCCGGGCGGCAAGTGGGATCACACTCACAAGGTGTCTGACAGCATCCAGGTTACGACGTCGCGGGACGTGCTGGCTGCTATGGCGCGGGGTGAGGGGCCAACGGATGCGTTTATTGCGCTCGGGTACGCTGGTTGGGAGTCGGGGCAGTTGGAGCGCGAGATGCGCGAGAATGCCTGGCTGTCGATGCCGGTGGACTCGCGCGTGGTGTTCGAGTTGCCGTTTGAGGAGCGGTGGACGGGGGCCTGGCGGTTGATGGGGATTGATGTGGACCGGTTGAGTCCTGTGGCTGGGAATGCCTGAGATGGTTGAGCTGCGGCGCCGATGGCGCCTGTAGAGGGGCCGCCTGACGGGCGCCCTTCGATTTACACCGTTCTAGCTTTCGATTTTGGACTCAAACGGATTGGGCTTGCCTCTGGTGACACGCTCACCTCCTCTGCTTCGCCGCGGCCTGCCGTAGCCGTCTCTCACAGCGGGCCCGATTGGGCCGCCATCGAGCGCGAGCTGCGCTCGCTTCATCCTCGAATTCTCGTTGTCGGTGCGCCGTATAATGTGGATGGCACTCCGGGCGCTGTTGCGCCTGCTGCGCGCCGCTTCGCTGCGGAGCTGGAAAAG
>JAXDQF010000140.1:0-8214 GCA_034668025.1 Gammaproteobacteria bacterium
GTGACTGCAGCAAGGGCGACGAACACGCCCTGCCAACCAAACGCGGTTGAGATCTGCGTGACACTGGTGCCCGCCAGGATGCCGCCGAGATAGCCGATTCCATCGATCATTCCGGACGCAACGGCACTGCCTTGCTTGCCGCCAAAGTCGAGTGCAAAGGCGCCGCCGAGATAAGAGTAGGGGCCCAACAGGCAGAAAGCGACTCCGCCGATGGCCAACAGCGGTATGAGTGTCGTGCCGGCACCGGAAGGGACTGACATGAGCGCGAACAACGCCACTGTTGCCGTGATCAGTCCGATAAACATCAGCAGCGCGCGGCCGTTCACGCCGAGGCGGTCGCTGAGCCAGCCGGTGACGAGAACTGAAACTGCGCCGACGCCCGGGAAGATGGCGCTCATACTGCCTGCATCGCCCGCACTGTAGCCGAGGTAGGCGTGCAGATATTCGGGCGTCCAGTTATTGAATGTCTCGCGAACGATGGTCAGCGTAAATGACAGCAGGCACACCAGTTGGAATGCCGGGCTGCGGAATAACGGTCGCAACAGCGCGGCTACGCTTGCGGGCCGGGATTCCGACTGCGAGAACAGATTGAGAGGATTGGTGCGCGCCTCCTCGAAACCGAGTGCGGCCCGTGACTCACGCAGGAACAGAAAGTTGATGGCCAGGCACGCGGCGGCCACTCCTGCGGCGAAATAGAACAGGGCGCGCCAGCCGAATCCGTGGTGGATGAGCATCCCCATCAACTGGCGAGCGGCGGCGTCCCCTACGAGAAAGCTGACGCTGAGGATGCCGATGACCGTGCCGTAAGAGGAGAAGTTGAACCATTTCGACGAAACTTTGATCAATCCCGCCCACGACAGCGACTGGGTGAGCCGGTTTCCTACCCAGGCGAGCGTGAAGATGGGAATGAGGCCGGTGACGGCGAACAACACCGTAAACACGGTGGCCCCCGCCAGCCCGATGAGAAAGTTGATGCGGCCGCCCCAGAAGTCGCCCAGGCCCCCCAAAAACAGCTTGCCGACGGCATATCCCGCGGTGCCGAGCGAGGTGATGGTCCCGATCCGTAACAGCGCTTCAGGTTGGCTCATTCCTCGCGACCGCAGCTCGTCGATCAGCAACGGGGTGGCCACGGACAGGTCGGCCCGGCAGAAATAGAGGCTCGCGTAGCCGACAAAAAGCAGCGTGACAATGGCAATCTGACGCCGACGCAGGGAAGGGACTGGCATAGACTATCCTTACATGAATCCACCGGCCCCCGCGACCTGATCCCGGTTACATCAACTGATGGTGACGCTGCGCGCGCTGCCCGCAGCCCCGTGGTGCTTCTGCTGGCCGCCGTGCTTTTCATCAATTATGTGGACCGGGGGGCGTTGCCGATGGCCGCGCACCACATCCAGGAGGACCTGCACCTCACGTATCGCCAGCTGGGGATGTTGGGTTCCGCGTTCTTCTGGACCTACGCATTGGCCCAGGTCCCGATGGGCTGGCTCGCGGAACGTTATGGCGCGCATCGCGTGCTCGCCTACGGACTCGCGACGTGGGCTCTGGCAACCGTGTTGGTGGGTGTCGTGTCGGGTTTCGTGATGCTGTTCATCCTGAGACTGCTGTTGGGTCTGGGAGAGAGTGTCGGGTTCCCGTGCACATCCAAGATTCTCGCGTCCTCGGTCCCCAACCAAAGCCTCGGGACGGCTAACGGGATCATTGCGTTCGCCTACCTGCTGGGCCCGGTAGCGGGCACCTTTTTTGGCGGGGTGTTGATGGCCGAATTCGGGTGGCGGACCGCCTTTGTTGTTTTCGGCGCGGTGTCGCTTCTGTGGCTTTTGCCTTGGGCACGGTGGGGTGCACAACGCCCGGCACGCGCGGCCACGCAGGAGGTGGACTCTACGCAAATCGCGACGAACGGAATGATTCTCAGGCAGCTGTCATTGTGGGGCACCGCGCTCGGCCATTTTTCCAGCAACTACACTTTCTATTTCATGTTGTCCTGGCTGCCCTTCTACCTGGTGCATGAGCGCGGGTTTTCCGACCTGGAGATGACCCGGTTTGTCAGTGTCGCGTATTTTGTGAACGCGGTGTTTGCGATGGGCGGTGGCTGGGCGATCGACCGCTACATCAGGCGCGGCGGCGCGACCAACTTCATCTACAAGCTGGTCATGGGAGGCTGCGCCTTTGGCTTCATCATCTGCATGCTGTGCACGGCGGTCGGGCCCCGGCCCGTGGCGCTGGCGTCCATTTTCGCCTACCAAGTGCTGTGTGGTTTGCAGTCGCCCGGCGTGTTCGCGATTTCGCAGATCATTGCCGGCCCTGCCGCGGCCGGCCGCTGGGTGGGAATCCAGAACACGATTGGCAATCTGGCCGGCATTGTGGCGCCGGCATTGACCGGTTTCCTCCTGGACTGGACCGGCGGTCATTTCACGCTGCCGTTCGTGATGGCGGCAGCAGTGGGCGTCGTTGGATTTGTCGGCTACGTGTTCATGATTCCCAAAGTCGCCGAGTTGGATTGGGAGGCTCAGACCGCCGGCCGTTCCTCAATCGCATCTACGCGACTCGGATAGAACGCCACGTAGTCCTTGATCTGCCCCACGGCAGGATACGGGTTCTCGTAACTCCAAACCGCATTTACGGACTTCTCGCCGCCGCCGGGAATGCTGTAGTAGGACGCATCGCCCTTGAAGGGGCAGTAACTGCTGTGATCCGTGCGCTGCAGAAGTTTCATGTCTACATCCTTGCGCGGGATGTACTGCACGGGCGGATAGGACGCTTCCTGGAGTATCAACGCATCACGAGTATCCGCGATCAATGCTCCGCCGACTCGCACCAACACGCGCTGGCGGTTGGGTGTGACGGTGATGGGATGATCCGGACCCGGAATTTTCGGTTGTTTGGCTGCGTTCATGGGTGTCTCCTACCTTACATGCCACGGGGCGCAATCCCCAGCGCCGCCTCAATCTGAGCCGGGTGATAAATGTGCCCGCCCTTCATCACAATCGTAGCTTTGTGAACATCCTCAATGTGCATCGTGGGATCGCCGTCGATCAGAATCATGTCGGCCCACTTGCCGGGCGCGATTGTGCCGCGTTCCCGATCGACACCCACCACTTGTGCCGATGTCAGGGTTGCCATCCGCAAGACCTGTGCCGGCGCAATGCCCGCACGTGCATACAACTCCAGCTCGTGCAGCAGCATGTACCCTGACAACGAATCGGTGCCGGGCACGATGGTGATTCCGGCGTCGTTGAGCATTTTCAAGAGCCGCAGCATGGATGGGAATGCCTCTTTGTAGGCAGCCTCCTGGCCCTTCGGCACCGACAGTGCACCGGACAGCTGACCGCGCCGGACCTGCGCTGGAAAGCGCGGCACGATTTTCTCGAGTCCGGGCGGCGGTGCGGCCGGATCGCCGGAGAAGAAGCTCTCAAAGATACCCATCGTTGGATCGAGCACCGTGTGATGCGCCTTCAGGAAGCGGATGAATTCCTGCACCTTGACGTTGTCCGGCCCCAACTCGTGTGCATGCTCACCTACCGCGGTAAACCGGGTGGTACCCCGGGTGTCCTTGATCTGATCGAACAGGAAATTCAACACGATGAAATTCATGTGCTGGATTTCATCGGCACCGGCTTCAACGAACATCTGCGCTGACATGAAGGCGGGTACGTGGCCGCTGACCCGCAGGCCGCGTGCATGCGCCGCATCTGCAATGAGGGGTACCAACTCGGGTTTGACGGACGAATAGATTTTGATCTGTCCATAACCGTGATCGGCGTACCAGGCGACATCCTTCAGCGCTTCTGCAGGCGTGTCCACCCGCATCCTGGTGGGGCCGGCCAACGGGCCTGTTCCGTCGATGATGCCTGCCTTGAATACCCGTGGACCGAGCTCGGTACCGGCGTCGAAACGGGCGACGCGAGCGGGGAAGTCTTCGAGGTCGTTTGCCATGTCGCGCGCGCTCGTGACTCCGTTCGCGAGGTCGAGTGGGCCATCGTTGTTTGAGAAATGTTGGTGGTTGTCCCAAAGGCCCGGCATGAGGAATTTGCCCGCGGCATCGATGACTTCCGTGCCTTCCGCCGCTTTCACTGCAGCGTCGGGACCGACACGTACGATGTGTCCGGTTCGGACCAACACGCTCGTGCCTGGTGTGACGGACAGATCGCGCGGATCAAACAGCCGGGCATTGCGGATGAGCAGATCGCCAGTCGGAACGTGGGTGAGCTGCTTCGCGAGCTTCGCTGACCACGCGCTGTCAGCGGCTGCCTGCGCGGCGGTGAGCTTTTCCAGCGACGCTGCTCGCGCGGTTGGGATGACGGAGAACCAACCTGAAAGCACGGCGCCCGTGTTGCCGTCGTGATCGAGCCAAACTGGTGTTGTACTGAAGTCCAGGCCACTGATCTGGTACAGCGTCAGTTCCCCGGTAGGACCCACTTGGGTGATGTGCGCTTCGCCGGCTGGCAGAAGCGGCAAGGTGTGCCCCGGTGCTTTCAGCAGCGCGCGGGCCAGAACAGCGGTGAATTCCGGCGGGGCATTGTTCGGAACGTAGAAGCTTTCGCCCGTCAGGGCCTTCTCACCCTGCTCGGACCGGTTGTGCCACTTCGCCTGGCCACCGGAGAGGCTGAAGGTCTCCGTGACGGCCACCTTCATGTAGTCATTGCCACTGCCGGAGTACTCAATCGGCACTCCTGCCGAATCCAGCTTCCAGGTCGCGATGATGTGGTCACCGCGGCCGCGATCGTTGAACGAATATTCGGCACGCACCGAATCGGTGCCTACGGTCTCGACAGTCTGGGATCCCTGGGTGATCCCCTGAATCTGGATCTGGTCGTCGCGCTTGGGCAGGGCAGTCATGGCAAGGGCGGCAAGGATGTACATGGCCAAGAATCCTCGAGAGGCGAAAAAATTCATGAAAATCATGAACGAAGGCCGGGAACGCGCATGCTAGCATCCGCGCCCGCGAGCCGTCGGAGTGTCCATTAAACCAATGAAAACCCGCGCAATTGGGCTGCTGATGTTCGCCACGGGCGTCCAGGCGGCTGCCGCCGGTGCGGCCGACTCCGATTCACCTCCGCTGCACGAAGTCGTCATCACCGCCACCCGCATCGAGGCTGATCCGTTCAACGTCCCCGCTGCCATCAGCAGCGTTTCAGCTGAACAGTTGCGCAACGATGCCCTCGGCGTGAACCTCGCCGACGACATGTCAACCGTCCCCGGTCTTCTGGCACGTAACCGGAACAACTACGCCCAGGACCAGCAGATCTCGATTCGCGGCATCGGTGCGAATTCAGCGTTTGGCATCCGTGGCGTGCGGGTCTACCAGGATGGCATCCCGGCGACGGGACCTGATGGGCAGGGACAGGTCTCGCAGTTCAACCTGGATTCCGCATCCCGGGTGGAGATTCTGCGCGGTCCTTTTTCGGCGCTGTATGGAAACTCCTCGGGCGGCGTCATTCAACTTTTCACAGCCACGGGACACGGTCCGCTGCAGGTGCGTACCGGTGTGGCGTACGGTAGTTTTGACAACCTGCGCGCCAGCGTGAATGCGCTCGGCTCCGTAGGAGCTCTGGGCTACAACCTGGACTACTCGCACTTTCAGGTCGACGGTTATCGCGAGCACAGTGCCGCGAAGAATGACTCTTTCAATGGCAAGCTGAACTACTCGTTCAACGACGCAAACCGCCTCGCCCTCATTGCCAACGTCGTCTCCCGCCCGAATGCGCAGGACCCGTTGGGCCTGACAACGGCCGAGTTTGCTGCCGACCCCGAATCAACTGACTCCGCAGCGACGCGATTCAACACGCGCAAGAGCCTGCAACAACAGCAGGCTGGCCTGGTCTATGACTGGGATATCAATGATTCCCAGTCGGTGCGCGTTCTTGGCTACGGTGGCCACCGCATCGTCCAACAGTTCCTGTCGATCCCCGCCAATACGCAACTTGCTGCGGGCAGTGCCGGCGGTGTCGTCGCCTTGAATCGCCAGTATGGTGGCGCAGATGCCCGTTGGTCCTGGAAGGGCGACCTGATCGAGCGGCCGATGTCCTGGGTGGTGGGGGTGAGCTACGACAATCAGAACGAGCTGCGCCGGGGCTACAACAATTACATCGGCCCGATCGCCAATCCGACGTTGGGCGTGCAGGGCACCTTGCGCCGCAACGAAAACAACATCGTGCACAACATCGACGAGTACGCCCAGGGGACCTGGGACTTCGCGAGCATGTGGTCAATCATGGTGGGTGTACGCCGCAGCGATGTGAAATTCGACTCTCATGATCACTACATCGCTTTGCCGGGCAATCGCGATGACAGCGGTGAAGTGACCTTCGGCGCGACGTCACCCGTAGGCGGTCTGGTATTCAAGCCAACGGATTGGCTGCGCGCGTATGCATCGTTCGGACAGGGCTTTCAGACACCGCTGGGCTCCGAATTGGCGTATCGCCCGGATGGCACTTCCGGCCTCAACTTCGACCTGCGCCCGGCCCGCAGCAACAACACCGAGCTGGGTGTGAAGATCGACATCGATCCGGATATCACAGCGGAATTCGCTGTGTTCCAGGCGAAAACGAGCAATGAGATCGTCGTAGACACCAATATCGGCGGCCGCTCAACCTATCAGAACAGCGGACGGACCCGTCGCCAGGGTGTCGAGTACTCACTCAACTACAGAATCGCGCCGGAATGGCGCTTCCAGCTGGCCTACACCTACGTCAATGCTTACTACAGTGACGCTTATCTGACCTGTATTGCCGCACCTTGCGCGACTCCAACAGTCCGGGTGGCCGCGGGCAATCGACTGCCGGGTGTGCCGAAACACAATGTATATGCTCAGCTGCATTGGGGTGAAGAGCTGGGTTGGCATGCCAGCGCAAGCGCTCAATACATTACCGACGTGGCTGTAGATGACGTCAACGATGTGTATGCCCCAGCGTATGCCGTGGCAGGGCTGGATGGCGGTTACGGGATCGAGTTGAACCGCTTCAAGGTAAACGCGTTTCTGCGTATCAACAATCTGCTGAATCGTCGGTACGTGGGCTCCGTCATCGTTGACGACGGTAACGGCCGGTATTTCGAGCCGGGCCCGGGATTCAACGTCCTGGGTGGGTTCAGCGTAACGATGAAGTAAGCTTCACGCCTGACAGGCGCGCGGGCGCGGCGGTAAAGTTGCTGGGGAACCAGCGATCGCGCAGGGCCATGAACGGTGATTCCACCAGCCAGTAGAGCAGCGCACCTACCAGCACCGCCGTTACTACAATAATGCAGGTCAGTGCGATCGGTGGCAGGTTGAAAGGCCGCAATTGCCGTGCCAGGACGATCTGCACCGCCTTGTGTGACAGGTAGGTTGAGTAGGACCAGAGCGCGATTGGGTAGGCACCCGGGATGCGGACTCGCGCCAGCCACGAGTTGGGACTCAACGCCGCTACGACCAGTAATGAAAATGCCATGGCGTTGAGCGAATATCCCGCTGCCGTCATGAAGAATGTGTAGCCGTAGCCATCGATTCTGTAAAACTGATCTACACAGTACAGCATCGTTGCCACTGCAAGTGTGCCCGCGAGCAGCCAGAGCTGGCCGTGGCGCGTGATCCGCTGCCAGGTGGGGCGGTGAAAATTCTTCAGCATCGCGATGGCGATGCCCGGCAGAAATTCATCGAACCGGCACGCGGTTGCATAGTAAATGTGCGAGTAGTAGCCCGGTTTGTCGGGGCCATAGCTGTACCAGAGAGCCGTCCGGGTCACGACACCCACCAGCAACAGCGCCAGGATCAGTGCCCATCCTTGGCTTCGACGGCACGACAGTCGCGCGCCGGCGACGAGCACCAGGGGCAGAATGAGATAAAACTGTTCTTCAATACAGAGAGACCATGCGTGGGAGAATGCGGTGCCGCTGTGAAGCCCCATGTTTTGGGTGAAGGTGAGGAACCGCCACAGGGGAGGGGGCGGGTTGCCTCCCATGAAGGCAGGGAATAAGAAGTACAGGGCGAGAACCAACCAGAAGACAGGCAAGGTGCGCAGCGCACGGCGCGCGTAGAAGAGGCGTGGCGAAAGCGTCTCGCCGCGGGCCAGTCCGGAGAAGATCTGATTCGCGATGAGGTAGCCGCTCAGGACGAAGAACAGGTCGACGCCGGTCCACCCCACGATGCTGCCCCATCCGAACGTCGGCTCGGAACTGACAAACGCCATGTAGTGATTCATGAAAACGAGCGCAATGGCCGCCGCGCGCAGCGTGTCC